>JBEEFX010000384.1:0-2511 GCA_041166365.1 Acidimicrobiaceae bacterium | reverse complement strand
GGGCACGATGGTGCTGACCGCGGACGACAGCACGGGCTCGGGAGCCGGATGGAACGTGACGATCATCTCGTCCGCGTTCGTCTGGGTCGGCACTGCCAACGGCGGGACGGACATCCCGGCGATCAACTTCGCGCTCACCTCCGCTGCCGCCCCGACCCTGATCGCCGGGCAGGCCGTCAGCGCGACGGCCGCAACCGGCCCGCAGGTGCCCCCGCTGTCGCCGATCGGTGCACTCAATGCCGCGCGCAAGACGCTCTCGGCGACCGCCGCTTACGGCGCCGGTACCTACGCGCAGGATCTGGGAGTCACCCTGACGATCCCGGCCCAGAGCCGCGTCGGCGTCTACACCGGGACGATCACGACGACGATCACCTCGGCTCCGTAAAGGCCTTGTCCTCCCAGGGGTCGCGATCCGACCATGAGCGCGGCAGGCGACTCGCGATTCTCGCGGTCGTGGGCATGGCCCTCGCCCTCGCGGCACCCGGCGGAGTGCTCGCAACCGGAACCCGGATCAAGCTCGCCCTGCAGCCGGTCGGCCAGGCGGGATCCTTCTTCGATCTGACCTTGCGGCCCGGCGAGACCCGAAAGCTGGACGTCGAACTGTCCAATGCCGGAACGGCCACGATGGCGGCGCGGACCTACGCGTCCGACGTCTACACGATCATCGACGGAGGCTTCGGGGCGCGCCTGCGCGACGAGCCCCAGACGGGCGTCACCCGCTGGCTCGACTACCCGACGCAGGTCGTCGGGCTGCCGGTCGGGGCAGCCGTCCGCCGGACGTTCCGGGTCGCCGTTCCGCTGAGCGCGAAGCCGGGCGAGTACATCACGAGCCTCGTCCTCGAGAACGACGATCCGATCCGCGACGCGGGTCCGGTCGCCATCGACCAGATCGTTCGACAAGCGATCGCGGTCGTCATCACCGTGCCCGGCAAGCGGGCGCCGGCCCTCGCGATCGGCGAGGCCAGCCACGCGCTGCTTGCCGGGAGGTCGGTCGTCGCGGTCGGCGTCGAGAACCCCGGCAACGTCCGGCTCAGGCCGGTGGCGTCGTTCACCCTCCGCGACGCGGCCGGCGTTCAGGTCAGCCAGACGAGCGTGGCGATGGACACGTTCTACGCGCACACCCGGACGTCGATCGAGGTGCCGCTGGACCGGCTCCTCCAGCCCGGCACCTACACGGTCCGCCTGTCGCTCGAAGACGTGCGACAGGGAGCCCGCGCCGTCGGGGAGGCTACGTTCGTGGTCCAGGCGCCGCCTGCCGCTCCAGCCCCGGGCGCAGACGCCGGTTCGGGCCTGGCGCCCGTGATCCAGGCCCGCCCGGAGGGAGCACCGGACCTCGCGATCGAGCTGGGCATCAGGGTGGCCGCCCTCGGAACGATCGTGCTCGTCGGCTTCCTCGGAGTCGCCATGCTGCGTCGCCGCCGGACGAGGCCCGCCGGTCGCTGACCGCTGATCCTCGGAACGGTTCGGCCGCTTCGGGGCGTGCGATAATCGCCGGCACCGGCCCGGATCGACTGGCCACGGAGGGCAATCCGATCGACATCATCTTCCTCGTCGAGCGTCTCGAGGCGATCATCGCCAACGGGAAGCACCTGCCCCTGACGAGCAACGTCGTCGTTGACCAGCAGGCTGCCCTGAGCCTCATCGACGAGCTGCGCGTCGCCGTCCCGGAGGAGGTCCGAGCCGCCAAGCGGATCAACTCCGAAGGCGAGCGGATCCTCGAGAAGGCCCAGGAAGAGGCGGAGCGGATCGTCGGCAAGGCCCAGGAGCAGGCGGCCTTCCTCATCGATGAGCGCGGCCTGACCCAGCAGGCTGATGGCGAGAGCCGTCGGATCATCGCAGCGGCCCAGGCCGAGGCCGAGGACATCCGGCGCGGCGCCGACGACTACGCGGTCAACGTCCTCGTCGGGCTCGAGGGCGACGTCGTGAAGACGCTCCAGAGCATCAAGAAGGGCATCGACCTCCTCGATACCCGGCGAACCGACCTGCGGGCCGGCGGCGACGACGGACGCGGGCTCGACGATGCGGGCGACGGCGACGCGCTCGACGAGGTCGAGGACGAGGGTCTGAACCAGCCCGTCAGGCGATGACCGCGCGCGATCCTCGGGGACTGCGGGCCTCCGGCTCCGCCGGCCTGGCCGGTGCTCGCGCCGATTCGCCGCTCCTGTGGAACGTCGCCGGATTGCTCGGCGAGGCCGCCGGAGGTGTCCGCGACTACAGCGTCGCGGGTGTCGAGATCGACGGCGGTGACGATTTCCAGCTTGCCGCCCCGATCGATGGCCACGTTCGCGTGACGCGCACGAACCGCGGATTGCTCGTCGACGCCGGGCTCACGACGGCGCTCGCGTCCCAATGCGTTCGCTGCCTCCGCGACATCACGGTCCCGATGGCCCTCGAGATCCGCGACGAGGCCCTTCCGTCACTCGACCTGAAGACCGGCAAGGCCGCGACGCTCAGCGCCGAGGATGCCGAGACGGGCGTCATCGTCCTGACCGACCACCACGAGCTGGACCT
>JBEEFX010000383.1:0-2648 GCA_041166365.1 Acidimicrobiaceae bacterium | reverse complement strand
GGTGGCCGCGGAGCGACGGCCAACGCCGACGTCGGGGATTGCACCGCGCTGGCCGCGGCGATCGCCACACTCGAAGCCGACCTCGGCCGCATCGACGTGCTCGTCGCCAACGCCGGCATCGGCGCCTACGGAACCTTCGCCGACATGGCCGCCGACGAGATGGAACGGCTCGTGCGAGTCAACGTGCTCGGCACCATGTACGCGATCAAGGCGGTGCTGCCCGGGATGATCGCCCGCCGGAGCGGACACATCGTGACGATCGGTTCGATTGCCGGCCGCATCGGTTCACCATTCGAGGCCGTGTACTCGGCAACGAAATTCGCGGGGATCGGCCTGACCGAGGCGATGGCGGTGGAGGTCGAGCCGCACGGCATCGGCGTGTCCGTGGTGAACCCCGGTCCGGTCGCGACCGACTTCGGCGAGGCCCGTGGGCACCCCTACGACCGAAGCCGACCGAAACCCGTCGCGGCCGATGACGTGGCCGCCGTCGTCGTCGCGGCGATCGAGCACGACCGGCGCGAGCTCTACGTGCCGCGGTGGTTTCGTCCCGCCGTGGTGTTGCGTCACCTCGTTCCGCCGCTGTTCCGGTGGGGCTCCAAGCGCAGCTTTCGAGCGGAACTCGGCCAGCTCTCGAAGTGACGCCGTCTCGAGAAACTGCTTGACTATCGAAGTTCGATATATCAAGATTCGAGCATGCCCTCGAGCAAGCCCCTCCCGGCCGCGTCGCTGCACGTCGCGCTCGCCCTGCTCGACGGGGAGCTGCACGGCTATGCCTTGATGCGCCGTGTCGAAGAACTCAGTGACGGCCGGGTCCGCATGGGCCCCGGCACGCTCTACGGGACACTCAATCGCCTCGTCGAAACCGGACTGATCGAGGAGACGACGGCCCGCACGTCGCGCGCGGGCAACGAGCGCCGTCGCTACTACCAGCTCACGACGGCAGGGCGCGTCATCGCGCTCGATGAGTTGACCCGGCTCGAACGCCTCGTGCATCGAACGGCCGGACATCTGCGCGGCGCAGCGCCGGCATGAGCTCCTCGCGCTTGACCGTCGTCATGTACCGCCACGCGATGCACCTCTATCCCCGCGGGTTTCGGGAGGAGTACGGCAACGACCTCGTCGTGCTCCTGTCCGAACAGCTTCGGGACGAACCTGCGTGGCGGGTCACCGCCCGCACCGTTGTCGACCTTGCACTCACCGTTCCGACACGACACCTCGAGGCCACCATGCACCGATCAATGACCCCGTTCGTTCCGCCCTTCTTCGGTGCGCTCGCCCTCAGCTCGCTGATCGTCGGGCTCGTGGTCGGTCGTCCGATCGTGCTGTTGGCCTGTCTCGCGATTGCCGGGCTCGCGGGCGGCCTCGGTCTTGCTGCACATCGCCGGGCGCGTCCGGTGGCCGCGCCGGCCTCGGCTTCCGCCCAGTGGTGGAAGGTGCTCGTCTCCGGCGTCGGACTGATGGCTGCCCTGATCGTGGTCACCACCGCGACCGGCGAGCTTCCGGACAACGGATGGTTCGTCGCCATGATCACCGGCCTCACCGCCATCGTCCTGATGAGCACCGGTGTCGTGCTCGGCATCACGCATCTGGCGACTCGACCGTCGCGTCACGCCGCGTTGTAATTCGTCGGACGTCACGGTGACGCCGTCGCAGCGATCGCCTCTCGGGGTCAGCTGGACGTTTCCGTGGGCGTTGCTGCCGCGTAGCGAGTCGGGTCGGCCTCGAATCGCTCGGCGCAGTGGTCCGAGCAGAACGAGTACAACTGACCGTGGTGTCGTCGGGTCGCGGGTGCGTCGGCGGTGCGAACCTGCATGCCGCAGACGGGGTCGATGGCGTATCCCTGTCCGCCGCCGAACCGCTCACGGTTCCGGTACAGCCGATACAGGACCGCGAACACTCCGAGGAACGCGATGTTGAGGAACGTGGTGTAGTTCCACTGGAAGCTCGTGTGCACCACATCGTGCGGGCGGGTGTTCGGGATGGCGTCGAATCCGTAGAAGATGCCTTCCACGGCGAGGCCCGCGACCGACATGACGGCCCAGAAGGTGAGCAAGAGTTTGAGGGCGAGCTTGGTGCCGTAGTACTTGCGATAGATCAGCACCAACGGCAGCGCGATGAGGTCGGCGAAGATGAAGCTGATCACGCCACCGAAGCTGATCCCGCCGTGCCACAACGCGGCGGCCATCGGAACGTTGCCGATCGAGCACACGAAACTGATGAAGGCGATGAACGGCCCGACGAGGACGTTCTCGAGGGTCGTCCAGAAGCCGTGGCCGCTGAAGAACACGTCGTTCCACACGTCCATCGGCACGAGGACCGCAAGGAGCCCGGCGACGCCGTAGCCGATGACCAGTTCCCGGCGGAGCATCTTGATGTCGGCCATCGTGTAGCTGGCGGCGTCCGCCCACGCCCCCTTGGACGTGAGCTTCACGCGCCAGGGCGTGTGCTCGAGCTCCGCCTGCCGCGCTTCGCTGACGCCGACCATCGACTGGTGGTCGTGGCCCGCGATCTTGCCGTCCTGCAACCGGCGACGAGCCACCTCGATCTCGGGTCGTTTGAAGACGTAGGCCCCGACGAGCACGAGCATGATGATCATGATCGGTCCGCCGATGAACTCGGCCGCCGCGAACTGCCAGCCCATCAAGATG
>JBEEFX010000382.1:0-2519 GCA_041166365.1 Acidimicrobiaceae bacterium | reverse complement strand
GCGATCTCCGCATTCGCGATCGTTCGCAACGCCGGACCGACCTGGTTCATCGCCGCGTTCTTCGCGCTTGCCGCGGAAGCGGCGTGGTCGGCGAAGTACCTGTCGCACGAACGGATTCTGACCGGACTGATCCTCTACTTCGTCTTCGCACTTTTCTTCATCGGCGTGCCGTTGCTTGCGCAGCGCCGCGGCACGACGTTCGAGCCGCGCTACGGCGTCTCGTGCGTATTGCTTGCTTCGATCGCACTGCTCTTCTTCCTCGCCGCCGGGACAGTTGCGAACGCGTCACTTTGGGGAATCGCGCTGCTGCTGGCGATCCTCAACGCCGGCGCGATGCTCGAAGCGCGACATCGCGCAATCGCGGGAACCGCGGCAGTCGCCGCGCTTTTTTCGTGGCTGGTGATCGCGGTTTGGTGGGGAACGGCATCCGTCGTCGATCAACTGATTCCGGCGCTCGCCGTGATCACGATCTTCGCGCTGCTGATGGTCGGCGGTCATCTGCTGGCGGCGCGAAATCGCGACGACGCGGACGAGTTGCGCTCCGGCGTCTGGTTCGGCATGGTCGGCCACGCGTTCCTCTTTTACATCGCGACGCAGAGGGAGCTCTCCGTTCCGCCGTGGCCGATGCTGGCCGTGTTGTTCGTGCTCAATCTCGCCATCGGCGCGGCCGCCCTTTATCTGCGCCGCGGAAAGCTGTGGATCGCGGCGATGACCGCGTCGCAGATCGTGCTTTCCGTATTTGCGATGGCCAGCGAGGCGTCATGGGCGTCGTCGTCGATCGTCTCGACGATCGTCATCGCGGCGATGGCGCTCGTGTGGATCGTGCTTGCGAAGCGACGCGGCGCCGACGCCGGCGGATTCATCACCGCCGCTGCGGTTGCGTTGTACGGCGCCCAGGTCGTGGCCACGCTCGCATCAACTCACTCGCTGCCACTGCACGCTTTCGCACATACGCTGATTCTGCTCGCGATCATGGCGCTGGCCGCCTGGTCCGAACGACATGCGCTGGTGCCGTTCGCAGTCATCATGACAACCATCGCGAGCGGCGCCGTCCACGTCGACGGTCCGCATCCCAACGTGCAACGGCTTTACCTCGCGTCGATCGTTTACGCGGCCTTCATTGCGTATCCGCTGATCCTCGGACGTCGTGCAAAGAAATCGTTCGCGCCATATCTCGGCGCCGTCCTCGCGAGCATCGCGTTTTTTCTCTTCGCCAGAGACGCGATCGTTGAGCTGCATCTCGGGTACGCGATCGGAATCCTGCCGATCTTCCAGTCGGCGCTGATGATCGTCCTGCTTCTCCGATTGCTGCGCATCGAGCCGCCAGGCGAGCGGACGCTCAATCGTCTCGCGCTCATCGCCGCGGCGTCGCTGGCATTCGTCACGCTGGCGATTCCGCTGCAGCTCGAGAAGCAGTGGATCACGATCGGCTGGGCGCTCGAAGGGGCTGCGCTCGTCTGGCTCTTCACGCGCATTCCGCATCGCGGTTTGCTCATCTGGTCGGGCGCGCTGCTCGGTGCCGTGCTCGTGCGTCTGACGGTCAATCCGGCGATCTGGCTCTATCGCCCGCCGGGCGCAATGAAGGTCATCAACTGGTATCTCTACACGTACCTGGTCGCGGCAGCATCGTTCTTCGCGGCTGCGTGGTTTCTGCCGCGCGAGCAACGAACGAAGATGCGCTTCGCGCTGCCGGCGCTCAACGGTTCCGGCGCGCTGCTGCTCTTCTTCCTGCTCAACATCGAGATCGCCGATTTCTACTCGACCGGTCCGACGGTGACGTTCAACTTCCTCTCGTCGTCGCTCGCGCAGGACCTGACCTACACGATGGGATGGGCGGCGTTCGCCGTCGCGATGCTGATCATCGGCATCGTCATGCGCTCGCGCGGCGCGCGTGTGACCGCGCTGATTCTTCTCGTCATCACGATCCTGAAGTGTTTCCTCCACGATCTGGGACGCCTCGGCGGCCTCTATCGCGTCGTTTCACTGCTCGGGCTCGCGATGTCGCTCGTCCTGGTCGGAATCCTGCTGCAGAGATTTGTCATGCTCAGAACGCGCGAAGAGGAAGCGTCGTGAAGCGGCTCGTACTCGTTGCCGCGTTGCTCACGGCGACGAGTCTCGGCGCTGCGTTCAAGTCAGAGCGAACGATTCATCCCGCCGCTAAGGGACCGAATCGACTCGTTCCCGACGTCGCGCTGCTCGCGAACGCGCAGCCGCTTCGCTACGTGCCAAAGCTGCAGTTCGAAGGTGGTCTCGACGATCTGCGACTGTACGACGCATCCGGCGCTGAAGTGTCGTATCTGCTGCTCGCACCGACGGTCGCCGAGGAGACATGGCGCGGTGCGGTCATGCTGCCGGTTGCGTCGACGAAAACGACGTCGGGATTCGAATCCGATCTCGGCGCTGCAACGTTGATCGATCGGCTGCGCGTCAACGGAATCGCGACTCCGTTTCTGAAGCGCGCGCGTCTGGAAGGAAGCGGAGATCGCGCGCACTGGACCATGCTCGCCGACGACACGACG
>JBEEFX010000381.1:0-2611 GCA_041166365.1 Acidimicrobiaceae bacterium | reverse complement strand
GGCTTCAGATTCGCTGCGATGCCGCGATAGAGCTCTTTGAACTCCGCGCTGCGATGACCGATCATCGGCCGCGTCATTTCCTGCAGCAGCTCGGGACGAACCCATGTCGGACCGGGAATGAAGAATTTGCTGCTCATGACAGTGCGCTCAGTACTTCATCGAAGCTCATCGCGTAAACCTCCGCATTTTGCTTCACCTTCTCGCGAACCGCGACGCCACCGAATCCGATAAAGAGATCGACGGCCGCTTTCGCTTCGAGATCGCTGACGCCGTCGCCGACCAGCGCGGCGCGTCCATGTGTTCGCGCGCGGACATCGCGAACGACGAGCTCTTTGCCGCCGCTCTTCGTCAGAAATGAACGCCGGTCGAAGTCTTCGTAATTGCCCTGCTCGTCGAATCGCAGCCGAACCGCGTGAACGGCGCGCTGCGGAATGTTGAGCGATGCAGCAAGCGGGAGGATTGCCTGTTCGATGCCCGCGGTGACGAGGTGAACCTGCACGCGCGCATCCTGCAGTGACGCAACCGTTCGCGCGGCGCCCGGCACGAGCGATTCGACGTAGCGATCGCCAAGCGATTCGACAGCCGCGCGCGTTGGACGAATCAGCTCGAGGCGGCGTCCGTAAACCTCATCGAGCGCGATCTCGCCATTCATCGCAGCTTCGGTGAGCCTCGCGATCTCGGGGTTGTTGTCGCCGAGGATGTCGATCCCTTCGATGGAAGCAAGAGTCGAGTCGACGTCGAAGAAAACGAAACGGAACGGCGTCACGCGTTCGCCTCCGTCATCCCGAGCGTCGCGGCAGAACGTCTCCTCATGGCGCCCCGCCCGCCCCGATCCCTCGCGACGCTCGGGATGACGGTCCGTGCTGGACGAGCTTCATGAGATCGGAAAAGCGATCGAGATAGTGATCGGGATGTGACGCGCGAAGCTGCTCGACCGAGGATGAGCCGGTGGCGACCACCGCGACGTCGAGACCGCTGTTGCGCGCGGCGTGAACGTCGATCGGCATGTCGCCGACGAACAGCGTTTCATCGACGCCGACGTCGGCCGCTTCAAGCGTCCGCAAAACGTGTTGCGCATCCGGCTTGCGAGCGCCGGCGACGTCGGGACCGACGATGGCGCGAAAGAACGGCGCGAGCTGGAGGAACTCCAGAATCTTGATCGAGAACGACGTCGGCTTGTTCGTGCAGACCGCCATCGTGACGCCGAGCTTTTCGAGATCGGCCAGCGTCACTGCGACGTCGGCCAGCACTTTCGATTCCTCGCAGCAGATCTCGTCGTAACGCCGTTCGAACGCGATGCGCACCGAGCTCGGAACCGAATCGGAATCGAACGCGCGCTGCAGCAGCGTCTCGAGTCCGTTGCCGACGAAATCGCGAATGCGCGCGGCGCTCAGCTCGTGCAGCGCGTGCTCGCGCCGCGCAAAATTCACCGCTTCCGCGAGCGCCGCATACGAGTCGACGAGCGTGCCGTCGAGATCGAAAAGCACGGCACGGTAACGGAGGGACGAAGTCATGGGCGACGGATTCTATCGAGATTCGCGAGCACTTCTTCGACGTCTCGCAGCGCGTCGAAGCGTGCCCAGCCGTCGAATGCTTTGAAGCCTTCGACGAGCACGACGTCGACCTCTCCGCAAAGCGCCGGCAACTCGTCCGGCGACTGATACGAAACGCGATGCGACGACGTACCGGTGAAGACGATCGCTTCGCCATCGCCGGCGAGAATGGCCGGGATCGCGCCTGCGGCGAGGAACGTGGCGGTGTCGCCGCGATTCTCATCAACAAGCGGATGATGCGTGTGCTTGATGGCGCCAACGCGCTCCCCGCGAGCGACCAAACGGCGAATCAGCTCCGCGATGAGCGTTGTTTTGCCGGAACGTGACCACCCGGCCACCGCTGCGACGTGCATGCTGGAGACCTTACGATGAAAGCGGTGTTACCGACACGATGACAAGACTCGCACTCGCACTACTGCTCGTTGCGGCTTCCGGCGCGCTTGCGCAGATTCCGGAGTCGCTCGCGAAACCGAGCACCGAGAACCGCGCGAATCTCACGATCTCGGTCGAATCGCTCGGCGACACCGATGCCGGCGTCGTCGCGCGTGCCACGTTTCGTTTCTCGATTCCGTCGGATGTGCCGCCGGAAACGCCGCTGCTCGTGCAGGGCACGTGGTCGCAGAACGGCGAAGTGGTGAAGCGTTTCCGCCAGCAGCTCATCGTGCCGGTGCCGAACGTCGTCACGTCGACTGCCGTCCTGAAGCCGGGCGACGTCGAAGTCGACGTTCGTCTGATGATCCCGCTGAAGGAAGACGCGCCGATCATTCTCGGCCGTGTGACGAAGACGGTCCCGATCGCGAAGACGAACAAGGTGTTCGTCGCGACCGACAGCGGCGGCGCGGAGGAGATCATCGCCGAGGGGGTCGTGCCGGAGGCGAGTGGGGCGGTGAAAATCCGCGCGCCGCGTCGCGACGTTGCGCCGAATCTGTTCGTCGTCGATGTCGATGTGCAGCCGCCGGTGAAGCGCGTCGAGTTCTGGGTCGAAGGCAAAAAGATCATGGCGCGCAACGCGCCGCCTTACCGCGCCGAGCTCGACCTCGGCAAGTTGCCGAAGCGCG
>JBEEFX010000380.1:0-10078 GCA_041166365.1 Acidimicrobiaceae bacterium | reverse complement strand
TGCGTACGTCGCAAGACACTCGACACCAAGCGATCATGCCCGACGAAGGGACGACCTGAAGGTGCCGTTTGCGGTCGTGATGCGTCCTCGGGGCAAACTCATTTGATGGGGAAGCTGGTTGCAAAGATGTCTGCGTATGCGAGAGTCCTGCCGAAGGCGAAGCGCAATCGCCTTGACCTCGTCCGATACCTCGTGCGCCGGCCGGCACTGCTGGCGGCGGTCGGCGGTTACGAGGCGGCGGTGCTGCGATGAGGATCTGGCCGGGCTCGCCGAGCACAAGACCAGCGACCGTTTCTCGATCGCGGACCGGCTCGTACTCGACCTGGCGGTGGCGATGACATCAACCCCTGCCGAGGTGCCCGATTCGCTTCGCAGGGAACTGCTGGTTCATTTCACCAGGGGACAGTTGGCCGAGATCGCGTCCGCGATCGCCTGGGAGAACCATCGAGCACGCCTGAACAAGGCTCTCGGCGTGCGACCCGTCGGGTTTTCGGACGGTGCATTCTGCGTACTGCCGGAGCATCGACCGGCGGACAACTAGACACGCGAGAAGTGCCGATCCAGTGCGACTAGAGGTCGGCAATTACAAGACGGACTTGGATGTCGTCGGCCAGCTCGGAGAGTGGACGCCAAGCAAGTGAGATGAGCTCTGCGTCATCGCCAAGTTGGGGCACAGCGTCTCGTGGCGGTCGCCTGCGACGCCGCAGTCATGAGACGAGTCGCGACGTAACTCAAGACGCGAGATGTGCCGACGTAGTGCGTGCTCGTATCGCTGCGCGGAGGCGGCGCGCAGTTTTGTCGCGTTGTATCGCGGAAAGGAGTGCGGTCGGTCGCATCGTCATCCGAGTTGGCTAGATCGGTCAATCTTGTGGTCTAGACCTACAGTCAACAGATGCGATGGTTGCGGGTGCTCGTCGCGGTGGCGCTGCTGGGGATCATGGTCAGCGATGCGTCTCCGGCGGCGGGCTTCCCGGGGGCCAACGGCCGGACGGTGTGGGTGTTGCGGTCCGACGGCAGCGACTCTCATATCTATCTCGATCTGTTCACCGCGCAGCCCGACGGCTCGGGTCGGCGGCAACTCACGAAGAACCAATTCGTCGAGCAGGCGATCGTCGATCCGAGCGGTCGGTTGGTGGCGTACTGGACGCCCACGGCGGATGGCTTCGAGGTCGGGGTCGTGGGCATCAAGTCGCACGCATCGATGCATGTACTGACCGACGCAACGCTGGACTGGTTGTTCCTGACGTGGTCGCCCGACGGCAAGCTGTACGCGGTGATGAGCCACGTCGGTGATCCTGCGTACGAGTTCGTTCGCCTCGGTATGAACGGGGTGATCACGCCGGTGTCGACGTTGGGGAGCTTGGTCGTCTTTTCGCCGGTTGCCCATCGGGTGCTGACGTCGACGGCCGGCGGTGGACCGGCGACAGTGAGCGATCCCCGCGGCGGCCACCCCGTCGTGGTCGGCAACGCGTACACCCTCCCGGCCTGGGCGCCGGACGGCTCCCGCATCGCGCTGCCGACTGCGTCGGCAATCACGATCGTGAACGCGGATGGCACGAATCCGCAGACATTCCCTATCTCGGATCCAGGGCTGCTCTGGTGGTCGCCCGATGGAACGACGATCGTGTATTCGGCGGGCGGCGCCATTCACCCCGATGGCACACCAGCAACTGGACCGACCGCTCCCTCGCCGCCCCCGGGCTACCTGTCCAGCGAGTCGCGATTTTACGACTGGGCTCCACGGCCATAACACCACTGGCGTAGCGGATCCTCAAGGCGCGCGGGCCGGTGCGGTTGACGGGATACTTGGAAGGACGGGAGTGATCCCGGCTGTACAGGAGGAACGCTGTGGGTGAGGTGATCGGGGCAGCCATCGTTCTTTTGGCGGTGGTGGTTCTTGTTGGGGGTGGGATCACGATCGTGGTGCAAGGACAACGTGCTCTTCACGTTCGAAGCGACCGTGTATTTCAAGCTGAATATCAAGTCAGAGGTGATCCATTCGTTCATGGACCAGATCTGCTTCCATGACGACTGCACGAACCTGTCTAGGGGCGGTGGCTGGGACCGAATGCTGGAACAATATTTTCGGCCGCAGATCGAACAAGCTCTCCGCCTCGAGGTTGGCAAGTACGACCGGGAGCAGCTCTATCGAGACCCGCAGACGCTGCTCGCTTTGAACAATGACACTGGCAGGGTCCTGAAGGACCGGATCAACTCCGCAGTAGGCGGTGAGTACTTCTGCGGCCCGGATTCGACGAATCAGAACTGCACCGACTTCGGTTTTGTCGTGAAGAACCCGACGCCGCCCGATGCCCTGGTACAGGAATATGCCAACACGGCTGCTGCCGAACAGCGAGTCGTGACCGCGCAAAAGGATGCCGAAGCGAAGGCCGCTGCGGCGAAAGGCGATGCTGACGCGCAGGCGGTCCGTGCTTCGGCGCCTGCCCTGACACCCGATCAGATCGCCTACATCCGGGCCCAGGCGGAACAGGCCTGCGCGACCAATCCGAACTGCACGCTGGTGATCACCGAATCCAGCGGAGGTGTCAACGTCAACGTCAAGTGAGCGCTGGCTTGCGCCAGCCCGGCCCGGTCGGAGATGTCGGGACTATTGTCGTCCGAGCTGGGCCACTGGCGGGAGGGTGCGGGCATGAAGCACACCGACGACGAGGGCAATCCCATTCCGTCCAAACCGCGGGCACCGACTCCGCCTCCAGCCCTGACTCCGCTGGCCGAGCCGATGCCCGAAGGCTGGGTGCCACCGGCCCCGTTGGCTGAGCCGATGCCCGAAGGCTGGGTGCCACCGGCCCCGCCGATTCCGCTGGCCGAGCCCATGCCCGAAGGCTGGGTGCCACCGGCCCCGCCGACCCCCCTGGCCGAGCCCATGCCCGAAGGCTGGGTGCCCCCCGCGGCTCGCGAGGCGATTGCGGCCGACCAGGTCGCCCGTGCCACGGAAGGCATCGATCTCGTCGCGGACCTCACGCGCTCTGTGTCCCCGCAGCCCGCCCCGGTGGTGCCGGGGCCCGATCTCGGCCCCCCGGACAATCCGGTGCCGGGAATGACGGGGTTGCTCGGCACCGCTGCGGATGAACCGACGAACGCGTTGGGCGAGCCAGTTTCGCGGCCGGCCTCTGTTCCCGACAGCGCACCCACTGGCGACCAACCCAAAGGCGGGTGCAGTCCCCGGGCGATCACCGTCGTGCTGGGACTCATCGCCCTCATCGCGTCCGCACTCATCCTTTGGGTGCTGACCCGTGACGATTCTCCGTCGAAGACTGCGGCCACCAATTCCACCGGGGAGACGAACGCGGGCGCAGCCGCAAACCCCGACAGCCCTCTCGACGGTCGCTGGGTGCTCATCGACGGGCTGCAAAATACCTACGCCGACATGGGGCTCTCGTGCTCTCAAACTTGTGACAAGCCCGACCATCAGCTGACAATCGACAAAGCGTCGGTCACGTTCGACATCAGTGGAACAAAAGTCACGGGCGGGACCTTCAAGACCGGCTACAGCTCCACGACGGGCGATCCGTGCTCGATCATCGAATCGAGGGTCGACGCCACCGTGACCGGCAACGTCGACCAACAAAAGGCATACGGCCAGTTGATCGTCGACGGAACCGAGGTGCGCAAGGACAGCTGCGATTCCAACAGTCACACGATCGTGACGCAGCCGAGCTTCCACACGTCGCGCTTCTTCTTCGTCAAGGACGACACGCTCACGCTTTGTTACAACCTCAACGCCACCTTCGACGGCTGTACCACCACCGGCCTCTCCCTCACGCCGCAGCAACTCCCAAACGGTGGAACGGCAGCCACGTTCAAACGAGCATGAAGCGTCGAGCCGACGAACGTCATGGATGAACCGCCGACAGAGCGCTGATCGCGAACGCGCGGAACGTGCCGATCCCGCCGCAGTCGCAACCGGCGTGTCGTATATCCCAGCGCGGGTGTCGTGTACTCGGGCCGGTGACGGTCGTGGTGTTGTTGATCGCTGGTTGCACGGACCGTGATACGTCGGTCGCCCGCAACAACTCGTCCGGTTCGGACTCGAGTGAAAGAGGGAGCGACGTCGCCAGTCAGGCACCGTTGACGGCCTCCGTGGTCCGGACCCCGCGTCCGCTGGGTCTGCCTGCAGTCGCGGTCGGGGTTGCCGAGCACAGCCAATCGCTTGTAGTCGTCGACACGACCAACGGTCAGATTGTCCGCTCACTGGCCCGGAGCGTGGACGCCGACGGTGGGCTCAGCGACCCGCACCTTTCCCCGGACGGGTTCGTGTACTTCCAGCAGAGCTATCCGGGCGACAGCGGCGCGGATCTTCGACGGGTCTCCGTCGACACCCCGCGCGACCCCGAAGTCCTCGTGCGTGATGGGAGCGGCTACACCCTGTCTCAGGACGGTCAGCGCGTCGCCTACGTGCCGTACGTGTACACCCCCACCGATCCGACTCCAGCGTCCGTTGTAGTTCACGAGTTCCGGACCGGAGCAGACCGATCATGGTCTGTCGATCCGAACGCGCAACCGAGGGTGTTCATCAACCAGATGGCGTGGTCTCCCGACAACACGACACTCGCCGTCGGCGTCGCGTCTTACGAACAGAACACCCTGTCAGGCGGAACCGCGCTACTCGACGTCGCCTCGGCTGCGGGCACACTCCCTGAACCGACCCTGTCCGAACTCCGACCGCAGGTCTGGCTCGATAGGCATCGCCTCGTGTTCAACGAGACACACTGTTGTCCTGCGAATCCGATCGTGCTGCGACAGCACGACGTCCAAACCGGTATCGAAACTGACCTGCTCAACGTCACGCTCACGACATCGCCCGCTTACGTGAGCACAATCACACTCGACGACAGCGGAGGGTGGCTCCTGCTCGCCGGCACGACGTCGGAGGCAACCTCGACGCCCTACACCGCGATCTTCGGCCCGCTCGACGGCGACGCCAAACTGATCGAACTTGCTGACCTTGGCCTGTTGGCAGCCGACTGGTAACGGCAGGCGCCAACGGCGCAACACTTGACTTCGCCGCGCGGAGCCCGCGCGGGTGACCCCGTCGGAACGTGCCGTTCCCGTCGCGGGCACATCTGGCACTTCGAGTTGTTGCTACTGGCCAAAGGTGAACCGCAGGTTGGCGTTGATCAGCTGGTTGATCCGCTTGCGCATATGGCCGATGGCCGACTCATCAGGAGCGGGCGGCTCCAATTCGAGAATCCAACGCAGGTCCGTGCCGCTGCCACCGTCCGAGGGGAGCTCAAAGCGAATCCGCGCGCTCGGTCGATGAGGCCACAGCGAGGACCAGACCACCAGCGTCGGCGCGTCGTCCTCAATGACCGCGGGCTCTTGCTCGTCATCCAGGAGGATGAGCCAAGGACGGCTTGCAGAACGATGCGGCTGAGTCAACGCCTCGAACACGACATGAGGCGGGGCAGGCTGGTTGCGACGTCGATCCCCAATCACGATCACGAACGGACGCTACGCACGGATGACCCCGGCGGGACGTGCCGATCCCGGTCGAGCACCACCCGGCGTTTCCGGGTTGGTAGTGCGACACTTTCTGTATGGATCGGCTCGGCACTGTGATCGCGGGGCTTTGCACAATGGGGTTGGCCGTGGGGGCAGCGTTCCTGATTGGTCGCATCGGCGATCAGCCCGGCGCAGGGTTCGTTGTGGGCCTCGCGGTACTCGTCACCGGCGGCTTTCTGGCCGGGCTGGTCCTTCGCCCAAAGCCAATTGAGGTGTGCGTAGTTGCTGCTGTTCTGACGGTGGCCGCGTGGGTGAGTTGGAGTCCATCCGGTGAGGCGGGGCCGGGCGAGCGGTCGATGGACTGGAGGGCAGCGGGCGGCGTCGTTCTGGAAGGTTGCATCCCTGTCGCTCTCTGGGGCCTTGCAGCCTTAGGAGCGGAGCACCTGCGACGCGAGCACAAAACTCGAGCCTGACACTCCCCGGGCCGATCGACCTTCGACTTCGCAAGTTCCAAGACATCTGTACTGCCGAAGGCCACATCGGTGACTCGACGATCGACGTTGAGTGATCGGACGACCTCGGCGGCCGAGCGATCTCGCAAGACCATGACCTCAGCCCAAGTGAGGCGTCCGGAACGTGCCGTTCTCGCGCCGCTGATGCGTGGCCGGTTCCGCGTCTCAGCGACAGGTGAGACGCGCGGCCCGATCAGGGGGCGCGGTAGGTGCCGATCTAGTACGCACGCGCTCCGCCCGCGAGCGTTCGGCCTGAAAGTCTGGTGCCGTGATCGACGAACACGCGAAGACGCATCTCCACGACCATCTGCGCTGGGTGCGTGAGGCGCTCGTGTGGAAGCTCGACGGGCTGTCGGAGTACCAGATCCGACGTCCATTGACCCCGACCGGCACCAACCTGCTCGGCTTGATCAAGCACAACGCGATTTCGGACGCTCGGTACTTCGGCGAAGTGTTTGATCGACCGTTCCCCGAGCCCCTGCCACGATGGGATGACTGGGAAGCCTGGGGCACTGACCACTGGGCCACAGAGCACGAAACGCGCGCCGAGGTCCTCGACCTCTATCGGCGTGTCGGTAGCCATGCGGACGCGACGATCGAAGCCCTTGATCTGACGGCTCGCGGCTATGTGCCGTGGTGGAACGAAGAGGTCCCGTTGTTCAACGTCATGGTCCATCGCCTGTCCGATTCCACTCGGCACGCGGGACATGCCGACATCCTGCGCGAAGGGCTGGATGGTGCCGTGGGAGTCGATGCCGACACCTTGCCGCTGCACGGACGTGACAGCTCATTCTGGGAGAGTCGACGCTCGGAGATCGAGCGCGTTGCCTCCGCATCGGATCCGAGCTGAGAACCTCGCCGACACACAACCGGGAAGTGCCGTTAGCGCGTTCGTCGGCTGAAGCGTCGAAGCCCGGCTCCCCGGACACCAGTGCAACCGAATGCTGCCGCAGTTCTTAGCCGTTCAGCTTCATTCTCCGCGATCAAGCGCTCGTCATCCGAGAGGTCGTCGCGATCAAGATGCTCACGCAGAAAAGCGAGCCGAGCACGAATCCACTTCTCCCCGTCGATGATGTGCGACAGCACGAAGCGAGGCTACGCCGTCCGCGACGTCGACATCCGGTAGGCGCGATCACATCCGGCATCACCGCAGCTTGATGCCAAGCCCAAAGTCGCCATTCGGCGGCTGCGTTTTGATCGCTGGTAACTCGCGAACCCGCGAAGCAGTATGAGTGCGTGCCTGGTCGCCTTGGCTCGCGTCCAGTGCTTGGGGCGCTGTGTGAGATGGACGACCACGGCGGCTGTCCGCACTGGCGCGGCGGACGAGTGAATGTGTTCACGCGTCGGGTGGTCGATCTGCTGTGCGCATGCGAATGTCACCGCGACTGCCGCCTGGCGGCGAAGGGCTCCGTCCCAGCCGGTGTCTGGATGGAGCAATGCGATTGCGAGACTGCCTCGCCGCTCAAGTCGTCCTTCGGCCGCTAGCGGGAGTGCATGCGTGCGGATTGCGCGGGCCGGCGTATATGCGCGACCTGCCTCTCTCCCCGGCATTCGTCTATGGGCACTGAATCGCCTCAAGCATGAGGCCCGATGGGAAGTGGCTGACTGTGACGTCTATCGGGCCGCTCTTCAGCACCGCACGTAGATCGTCCTTCTCGCATCGGTCAAGCGGCAGGAACCACCGGTTTCGCAGCGAAGATGATGCACGATGGCGAACGCCGAAGATCTGCGAAGCATCGCGTTGTCGTTGCCGGAGGCGACCGAAAAGCCGATGCACGGCACGCCGGCGTTCTACGTGAGGAGCAAGTTCTTCACGAAGCTCAGCCACGATGGCCGCACCGCCGTGGTGCACGTCGACAGCCTGGAGGAGAAACAGGTGCTGCTCGCGACGGAGCCTCGGAAGCTCACCACGACGCCTCACTACGACGGCTATCGGATGGTGCTCGTCGTGCTGGCGAAGGTGTCCAAAGCAGAACTCCGCGAGTTCGTCACCGAATCGTGGCGCCTCCGAGCGCCGAAGAAGCTTCTGTCCGGCATCGAAGCCCAGCAGCAGTGATCCCCGTGTGGCGCGGTCGGCCCTGATTCGAACAGTCCGGAAGGTGCCGATCCCGATTGTCGGGTCGGGAGCGCCGGTGGCTCTACCGTTTCGATGTGGCCTCGATGTCTGCCTCTCCGTTCTCGGACGCTGAGATGCCCGGCGCCACTCGCTTGCCGCGCCGAACCGGATTTTTCGTTCGGCATCGCGCTCGTCTTGGTCTCCTGCCGGGCCAGGTGTCCACCGCCGCGCTGCTCCAGGCGCGTCGGCTTCGGTGGATGCTCTGGTGGGCAGTCCCGTTCGTGGCGATGATGGCGTTACTGCCGTTCGCCGTGCTCGCGTCATCACACACCAGAGACGAGCCCAACACGATTGCTGCGGTCGTTGGACCCACGAGGCTCGGCGCGGGGCCAGCACCGTACGAGGTGGTGTTGGGAGATGGCCGAACCCTGTTCTTCGATCGCGATCCTGGCGTCCACGTGGACCAGGTTGTGGCCGTCCGTCGACGGAGCTCGTCGAACTTGCTCGGTCTCGTGGTCGACGGGCGTTACGTCGCTTCGACCAAAGACCAGAGCACGCCGGCTGCACCGCTTTTTCTGCTCTTCGGGTTCTTTGCGTTGCTCATGGGGGCCGCGGTTCTGCCCGCGGCAATCTGGGGGCGCCGCGCCTACAAGCAGATCCGAGCGGAGCTCCACGCACCCACGGCCGAGACCCGCGGGCGGTACCTCGGATCGTGGACCTGGCGTGGCCTGACCGGTCGAACCTGGGCGAGATCACAGTCGCTCGGATACCTGTCGGGGTTCCCAGTCGCCATCGAGGAGACGCCAGGTCAGCTCAGTTGGTATGGCGCGCCGATCGGGATGCTGTCCGAGGTTCGCCACTTCGAAACGGAGATCGCGGGTACCAGTCGACAGGTGGTAGCGATCTTTCATCCAGTGACGCGAGTGCTGGTGCGAATCGCGACTCCTGACGGGACGTCGTCGATCGATTTCGAGCGCGCCTTGGATGACCTTCACCCGGAGACCGGACTGTCGCTGAAGGTCAGCCGCCGTCGGCGCCACGCCCATCTGCCTGACCGGTAGCCGGCCTAGCTTCAATCTCTTGTCAGTCGCCTGAGATGGCGATGAGCACCGCGGCTCGCCACGACCGGAGTGTGTGGCGGTGGCGCGGGGTCAGAGCGGGCCGAGGTCGGTAAGGGTGATGTCGTTTCCGTCTCCGCCGCGGTAGGAGATTCGGTACCGGCGGGCTTGGCCGAGGGCCGTGCTCCCTTCGGGCAGGTTGTGGAATGTCCCGGCGATCGGCAGTAGGGAGTCGAGGCGCACGACGGTGAACGTCCTGCCGGGTTCGGTGGGAGTGGCGTCGTCGATGGTGAGGTCGGGTTGTTCGCTGAGGTCGAGACGGTTGAGAACGTGCAGCTGATTCGCGCAGGTGCCGCAATGCCGTTCGTAGTCGTTCATCATGATGGCCAGCGAACTGGCGGCCTTCAACGTGACGTTGCGAGCGGTCAACGTCACCGGGCCTTGGAAGAGGCTCCCCGGCATGACGGAGGTGGATTGTCCCGCCATGGTCACGTCCTGAACGGTCCCGCTGCCGGAGAGGCGGCCGCCGTTGATCGGGGCTGTCAGCACCTCGCCGTCGACCCTTCCTTGCGCGAACTGCAACCCGTCGACGGCGACGACGCTCGACGGGGTGAACTCGACGGCCGCGTTGGCGCGGACGGTGACGCCGGGGTTGCCCGACACCCTTCCCGTGAAGGCCAGAGTGCCGGGCCCGTCGATCGCGCTCGTGGGGCTGGAGAAGTGGACGTCCCCGTCGAGGACAGAGCGGCCAAAGTCGGCGTAGATCTGGTTGGGTAGGCCGCCGGGGTGAAGATCGAGCGTGGCCCCGTGCATCGCGACGGTGGGGCCGGAGGCCGGGCTCAGCGCCAGCTCCTGCACCGATTGGTCGTGGCCATTGAGGTCGATGCTGCCGCCCGCTTGGGTGACCAGCCTGCCGGTCGTGGGGAGCTGTTGGGCGGCGCCGAAGCGCACGATCCCTACCGTGCCTGGCCGGCGACGCTTCTTGGACG
>JBEEFX010000379.1:0-2829 GCA_041166365.1 Acidimicrobiaceae bacterium | reverse complement strand
GCCACCAGGACGCCTGGGTGCGGGCGACGGCGAGCAACCCGAGACAGGCAACGACGCTGAAGAGGACCAGGGAGACGATGCCGGCTCCCCGGGTGGCAAACCACAGGATCTGGGTGCTCACGGGCTGGGCGCTCCGTTCGATGCTGACGTGCGATCACCGATCGCATCGGACAGATCCTCGGGCGGACGACCTTTCGATCCGGTTACGCGGGCGACGGTTCGGGGACCGGGCGCGACCGCCTTCCGTGCCGGTAGCGGCTCCGGCCAGCCGCCGGCCCTGACGATCGAGCCGTCGGTGGCGACGAGCCGGGCGGCCAGGCCGCTGGCCTCGAGCCACGAGAGGGCGGTCGCGCCCTTGACGATCGCGGCCGTCGCCGCGGTGTTGGCGTCGACGCAGGTCGCTGCCACGACCGACGCCGTTCTCCACTGCGACACCACGGGACCGCCCGTTCGCGGATCGATCAGGTGGTGAAGGCTGATCTCTCCGCGCTGCCAGCGGCGGACGGTCGTGCTCGAGGTCGCAACCGCGCCCCCGTCGATTGCGATCACGTCGCCGTCGCCGTCGGTCGGCGCCTCGCTGTCCTCGGCGATGAGGATCCGCCAGCCGCCGTCGGGCGCGACGCCGCGGACGGCGATGTCGCCACCGAGCGAGACGAGGACCCCGCCACCAGCCGTTGCTTCCAGCGCGGCCGTGGCCGCGAGGTCGGCGGCGAGGCCCTTCCCGGTCGATCCGAGATCGAGCTCGACGCCGCGCGGGACGCGGACCTCACGACGGGCAGCCGACAGCTCGACGGATTGCCAGCCGGGGATCGGCTCGAGACGAAGCTCGATCGGGCTGCCGTCTCGACCGACAAGGTCGAAGTCGTCGTCATACCCGATCGCCCGCATCGCCCGGCCGACGGTGGGATCGACGGCGCCGGAGGTCAGCTCGGCCGCCCGAAGCCCGGCGGCAATGGCCTCGGCGAGCAGCGGGCTGACCCTGGTCCACTCGCCGGCGCGCGCGTTGAGCGCGACGATCTCGCTATCCTCGCGAAACCGGCTGTAGGCGCGATCGACCGCGTCGAGGATGCCCTCGACCGCCCCGCGCGCCCGAACGAGGTCGCCGTCGTGAACGACGAGCCGGATGCCCGTCCCGATGGCACGCCAGGTGGCGCTGGAGACGTCGGTCACGAACCGCCTGACGTGGCGTGGGCGCTGCCGCTCGTCGATGTTTTCGCCGGCGCCGCCGTGGCCGCGGCGGTCGGCGCCGCGGTCGGCTGGATGGTCGTGGTCCCGCTGGTCGACGACGTCGATGTGCCGGTCGTCGTGCCGGTGCCGGTGCCGGTGACGGCGGCGGTCGTGACGTCCGTGCTGGCGCCGGAATAGGAGGCGGCGGCCACGACCCCGAACGCTCCAACCGCGGCGACGCCGGCGATCGTCGTTCCGATCGTCAGGTGGCGAAGACGGGCGATCGCCCGGTCCCGGTTGGCGGCGTCGCGTGGCCCGCGGCCTGGTGTCGAGTTCATGAGACCACTGTGCACCGCCGATTCTTTCGGGTTCGTGACAGCCGGGCCTCACCGGGCAACGACCCTCGCGTCCACCGGACCGGGTTCGTTCCATGCGACTGCGGCCTCGGGCTGGTCGTCCACCGCTGATCCCAGGAGCATCGGACCGCGGGTCGGGTCGTCACGCAACCGTCAACGAGCGGTCACGAACGTGACACGGACGCGTGCCAACGTGCCCTCCAGCGGCTGACCTCCCCCGGTCGGCCGAGCAGTCGGAGGAGCATGTCCGGATGAACCGGTTCACTCGTCTCGTCGCCATGGGCGGCACGATCGCCGCGCTTCTGGCGAGCCTCACGGCCGGGACGGCCGCGGCCGCGGAATCTCGCGTCGTCGGTCACGTCTACGTCAACAACAACACGTCCGGCGAGAACACGGTGGCAGGCTTCGACCGCCACGCCAACGGTTCGCTGACGACCATCGCCGGCTCGCCGTTCGGCGCCGGCGGCGCCGGGACCGGCCTCCCGTTCGGCTCCGCCGGCGGGCTGCAGCGCTCGAGCGACGGGCGCTATCTCCTTGCCACCGACCCGGCCAGCAGCCAGATCTCGGTGCTCAGGATCAGGCGGAACGGCTCCCTGAAGCTCGTCGAGGTTGCTTCGTCGAACGGTCTCACGCCGGTGAGCATCGCGACCCACGGCAGCCTGGTCTATGTCGCAAACACCGGTGCCGGTGGCAGCAACTACACGGGCTTCCGGCTGAGCCGTGGCGGCCACCTCCGACCCATCTCCGGGTCCACGTACGCGCTGCCGGACACCGCACTGCCGGGCCATGTCCTGATCAGCCCGGACGGACGTCGTCTCGTCGGGACACGGGTCGGGCCGACCGCCGGGCCGTCGTACCTCGACGCCTTCCGGATCGGCCTTGACGGGCGCCTGACCCCGGCCCCGGGATCGCCGTTCGCTGCGCAGCGGATCGGACCATTCGGGAGCGCCTTCTCGCCGACGAATGACGACCGGCTCTTCGTCTCGAACGCCCATGACGGCCCGGGCGCGGGCTCCGTCTCGGTCTACGACGTGGCCACCAACGCTTCGCTGACTCCCATCAGCGGCTCGCCGTTCGCCGACAACCAGACAGCTCCATGCTGGGTCGCGGTCAGCGCGGACGGCCATGCGCTGTTCGCGATCAACACGGCGGTCCCGTCGATCTCGCGCTATACGATCGCCGCCGACGGAACCCTCGACCTCGTCGGCAGCACGCCGTTCAACGCGCCGGCCGGCCTCCGGCCCTTCGACGCGGCGGTGACGCCGGGCGGCCACTTCCTCTATGTCGTCGACGCGGGCGCCGCAAA
>JBEEFX010000378.1:0-3014 GCA_041166365.1 Acidimicrobiaceae bacterium | reverse complement strand
CGGCATTCCGGCACAAGAGCCTCGTGCGGTGGGAGACCGAGGTGATCGATCCGATCATGCACGACCTCATCGACGGGTTCGCCGACCGCGACGGTGTCGAGCTCGTGCGCGAGTTCACCTATCGATTCCCGGTGCAGATCATCGCCGAGATCCTCGGCGTGCCTCACGAGGACCACGAGAAATTCCACGACATGGCGGTGTGGGTGGTCAACGTCGCCGCGAATCCCGAGAAAGGGATTGCAGCGTCGCAGGCGCTGCGTGAGTACCTCGCCGACATCGTGGAGGCCAAGCGATCGCATCCCGGTGACGATGTCATCAGCCTGCTGGTGCAGGAGGAGCTCGACGGCGAAAGCCTCGACGACGAGGAGATCTTCTCGTTCCTTCGACTGCTGTTGCCTGCGGGAGCGGAGACGACGTACCGCGCCACGGGCAGCTTCCTCTACGGGTTGCTGACCAACCCCGAGCAACTCGACGCGTTGCGGGCGGATCGCTCGCTCATGCCGCAAGCCGTCGAGGAGTCGATCCGCTGGGAGTCGCCGCTGCTGATCACCTCACGCGAAGCCACCGTCGACTGCGTGGTCGGCGGGCTCGAGATCCCGGCCGGGACGCAGGTCACGCCCAACATCGGCTCCGGCAACCACGACGAGAAGCGCTGGGATCACGCAGACGACTACGACCTCTTCCGGCCGGTCGTGCCGCACATCAGCTTCGGCGTCGGTCCGCACATGTGTCTGGGCATGCACCTCGCCCGCATGGAGATGGGCGGTGCGGTCAACGCGTTGCTCGACCGCTTCCCGAACCTGCGGCTCGATCCCGACGCCGTCGAGCGCGACGACCCGCACATCCACGGCGAGCGGTTCCGGTCTCCGACGTCGTTGCCCGTCCTGTTCCGTTGACACTGGGCTGATGCTCGCAGGACGAGTCGCGCTCATCACCGGCGCGGCGTCGGGGCAAGGACGAGCTGCGGCCGTTCTGTTCGCGTCGCACGGAGCATTGATCGCGGTCGTCGACGTGAACGACGAGGGCGCCCTCGAGACCGTCGGCCTGGTCGAGCAGGAGGGCGGCGGCGCGGTCGCGATACACGCCGACGTGTCGCGTGCGGACGACTGCGCGCGGATGGTCGTCGAGACCGTGAACGCGTTCGGCCGGGTCGACGTGCTCTACAACAACGCCGCAGTGCAGATGTCGGGCCGCCTCGTCGAATGCACCGAGGACGACTGGGACCGCACGATGGCCACCAACCTGAATGCCGTGTTCTGGGCGTGCCGCGCCGCCATCCCGGTGATGCTCGACGGGGACGGCGGTTCGATCATCAACACCGCCTCCGTGCTCGGTCTGATCGGATCCGAGGGGTACGTCGCCTACGGTGCGGCCAAGGCCGGGCTGGTCGCGCTCACTCGCCAGATCGCAGTCGAGTACGGACCGAAGGTGCGGGCCAACGTGATCGCACCGGGCTCGATCGACACGCCCCGCTTCCGCAAGGTGGCCGAGGAGATGGACGACACCGAGGGCTTTCTCGCCGGCCTCGCACGGGTGATCCCCCTGCAACGTCTCGGAACCGCCGAGGACGTCGCCGGCATCGCGCTGTTCCTCGCATCCGACCAGTCGGCGTACGTGTCGGGCGCGATCATCCCGGCCGACGGCGGTCTGGCGGCGCTCCGATGAGTAGACCGCTCGAGGGGTCGTCTTGAGCAACGTTGCGCTCGTGACGGGCGCGGCCTCTGGCCTGGGCGCGGCGATCTCCGACCGATTGCGCGCTGATGGCTACGACGTCGTGGGCCTGGATCTCGACGCGCCCGAACCGTGGATCGAGCCATGCGACGTTCGCGACGACGAGGGTGTCGCGCGGGTGGTGTCGGCGGCCGCCGACCGTGGCCCGCTCACCGCGCTGGTGTTGAGCGCCGCCGTCGAGACGAGAGCACCGATCGTCGATTGCACCGACGAGGACTGGCAGCGAGTGATCGACATCAACCTGAAGGGACCGTTTCTCTGCATGCGCCACGCGGTGCCGCGAATGGTGGATGCCGGGGGCGGCTCGATCGTCGCGATGGGCTCGACGCTCGGCTCGATCGTGGCACCCCAGTTCCCGGCATACTGCGCGTCGAAGTTCGGCTTGACGAACCTGTGCAAGCAGGTGGCCATCGAGCATGCGCGCGACGGCGTGCGGGTGAACGTCCTCTCGCTCGGCCCGACAGACACCGGCTTGTTCGTGCGGCTCACCGACATGGCGCAAGACCCCGAGAAGGTGCGCGCCGGCGTCGCCGCCAACCTGCCGATGGGCCGGCTGGGTCGCGCGTCCGAAGTCTGCGCTGCGGTCTCGTTCCTCATGTCCGACGGCGCCGCGTTCACGAGCGGCGCCGTGCTTCCTCTGGATGGCGGGCTGGCCGCGAGGCGGATGTGATCGAGGGCTTCCGCGTGCTCGACGCCGACGCGCATGTGATCGAGCCGGCGCACGTCTTCGCGGAGTGGGCGGCACCGGGCGCAGGACCGATCGACCTCCCAGCGGACACACCGATGGTCCCGTGTGGTGACTTCGACCTGTTGACGGACCAGTTCGAGAACGGGTTCGACGCGCCGTCGTACCTCCGAGCAATGGACGCGCAGGGCATCGACGCGGTCGTGCTCTACCCATCGATCGGATTGTTCGTGCCGTTTCTGCCGGAGCTCACCGCGGAGCAATCAGCGGCCGCCTGTCGCTCGTACAACGACTGGATGGCGGCGTACTGCGCGGCAGCTCCCGCTCGTATGACCGGTGTGGCCCTCGTGCCCTTGATCGACGTCGATCTCGCGATCCTGGAAGCGAAGCGGGCAAGGTCGCTGGGGCTTGTCGGCGTGCTGGCGCGGCCGAATCACCTGTACGGCCGCAACCTCGGTGATCCGGACTACGACGCGCTGTGGGCGGCGTGCGTCGAGAACGGCCTGACGGTGTCGGTGCACGAAGGCCTCGGGCTGCGCGGACCCACGATCGGCGCCGATCGGTTCTCGTCGTTCGCCCCACGACACGCGCTGTCACA
>JBEEFX010000377.1:0-2834 GCA_041166365.1 Acidimicrobiaceae bacterium | reverse complement strand
GTTTTCTCCGCGAAGCGCGTCTCGCCACGCAGATCCATCATCCGAACATCGCCGTCGTCCACGATTTCTTCCTCGGCGAGGGCGGCAGCTACATGGTCACCGAGTACATCGACGGCACGACGGTCCGCCAGTGGAGCACGCTCTTCGGCGCGTTCCCGCTCGCACTCGCCGCCGACGTCGCCACGCAGGTTCTCTCCGGACTCGATCACATCCATCGCCGCGGCCTGCTCCACCGCGACATCTCCGCCGACAACGTCATGCTCTCCTATGATTCCGACGAGCGGCTGATCGCGAAGATCATCGACCTAGGCGTCGCCAAGGACGTCAACACCGGCGCGAGCGACGCAACGCAATCGGGTCTGCTGATCGGCAATCCGAAATACATGTCGCCCGAGCAACTCGGCGACATCCGCGATGGCGATCAGCTCGACGGCCGCACCGATCTCTACTCGCTCGGCATCGTTCTCTACGAGATGCTGATCGGCATCTCGCCGTTCGCCAGCGAAACGCCGCACGGCTACATCATCAAACACCTCACCGAGCGCCCGCCGCGTTTCGTCGAGCGGAAGCCCGATCACGATTTCCCCGCCGATCTCGAACCGGTGATCTTTCGCGCCCTCGAAAAGAAACGCGATCGCCGTTATCCCGATGCTCGCGCGCTCTCGGCCGCGCTGCAACCATTCCTTCTCGGTCCGGCCGGACTGCTGACGCGGAAAGACGTCGCCAGTCTGCGCCGCGGCGACAGCGTCACGATCTCCACGCCGCTGCCGGTCAGCGGCGATGCGCCGACGATCGCGGAGCGAACTCCGGGCGACACCGTGACCGG
This sequence comes from Acidimicrobiaceae bacterium, assembly GCA_041166365.1. Classification (GTDB taxonomy): domain Bacteria; phylum Actinomycetota; class Acidimicrobiia; order Acidimicrobiales; family JACDCH01; genus DASUCS01. Next base: position 2,008 of record JBEEFX010000377.1, on the reverse strand, counting down.
CCGCGACTGGAAGCGCACGCGCGCCCAGGACACGATCGAGGGTTATCGCGAATATCTCAATCGTCATCCCGAATCCGACGACAGCACCGGCGCGAAGGCGCGCCTCTTCGAGCTCGAGCTGCTCGACACCGTGCATGCGAAAGAAGCAGCCGGCGATCGCGACGCGCTGCAGCGATTGAGCGAAGCGCATCAGCGCGGCACCGCCATCGGCGACGCGGCGCGCGAAGCGCTCAATCGCGTGAAGAGCGCCGGCGATCGTGAGCGCGAAGAAGAACAGTCGTTTCAGCGCGCGTGGGAAGACGGACGCGCCGCGTCGTGGCGCGCGTTCATCGACCAATATCCGAGCTCATCGAGAATGAGCCGCGCGCGCAGGTTGCTCGACGAAGCGGTCGCATTCGAAGCGGCGGCGGGCGGCGAATCGGAAACGCAGCTGCGCGATTTCCTGAAAGCGTTTCCCGACGGCCGCCATCGTTACGAAGCGGAGATCCGCCTCGTGACAGTGAAGCAGCGCCTCGCCGACCACGCGTTCACGCGCGCCGTCGAAGCCGACACGTACGCGGCAATGCGCGACTACCTCGCGAAGTTTGCCGCGTCGACGCACGCCAGCGAGGCGGCGAACGCCGCGAAAGAGCGTCTCGCCTGGGAAAGCGCCGCGGCGCGCGATTCCGAAGACGCCTGGGACGATTACCTCGTCCGTTTTCCCGATGATCGTCACGCCGCCGACGCGCGCACGCGACGCGATCGGGCGCGGCATCGCGAAGAGGAAGCGTTCCGCATCGCTGCTGACGCGCGCACCGCATCGGCGTGGAAAGAGTTCCTCGCGCATTGTCCCGATGGCAAACGCAAGGGACGCGCGGAGCTCCATCTGCGCGAAGCGCTCGCATTCGAGAACGCCGTCGATCACGGCCACGATGCGCTCGACGAGTTCGTTCGGCAGTACTCCGGCTCAGCGCTCGCGAAAGATGCGCGACGCATTCTTCGCGAGCTTGCCGATGAAGAGGATTACGCGCAGGCGCTCTCGATCGAAGCTCCGGCGGCGTGGCGGCTGTATCTCACGGCGCATCCCGGTGGAGCGCATGCGGAAAAAGCGCATGAGCGACTGACCGCGCTTGAAGATGAGGCGTACGCGGCGCTGACGACGGAGCTGCATCCCGACGCCGCGGCGGAGTTCCTCGCCGACTTCCCCGAATCGCCGCGCGCCGATGAAGTTCGCCGGATGCTCGCGCGGCGCGGTGAAAGCCTGGCCATCACGCAGGCGCTCGATGCCGCAACGGGTGGCGACGTCGCACAGGCCGAAACGCTGCTGGCGAAAATCTCTGACGCCGACCGTCGCGCCGAAGTGGAGCTGGCGATCGACGCGGCGCGCGATAAGTCCGAATGGTCGGAAGCGCAGCGCGTCGCCACGGTCATGTCGTTCCGCGCGTATCTCGCCGCGCGACCGGAAGGGCGGTGGGCGGGCGACGTGCGTCGTCGCCTGGCGAAACTCGAGGAGCTGGCGCGCGAATCGGAACCTGGCGATTTCGATTCCGCGTGGGAGCGCGGTTCGTCGGGCGCGTGGGACGAATATCTCGCGCAGCATCCCGAGTCGCCGCGCGCCGCCGACGCCACCCGCTGCCGGCAGGAAGCGCGTGACTTCGAGCTCGCCATCTCGAAGAACAGTCGTGCGATGTGGCGCGCGTTTCTTGCTACGTGGCCGGACGGACGTCACGGACTCGAAGCGAAGATCCGCCTCCGCGAGTTCGGCTAGTCGCGCTCACTGCGGCGCGAGGCCGTTGACCATCGCCTCGAACGTCCGCCGCACCGTTTCATCATCGAAGACGTTCGGCTGCCTGACGCGCTCCGCGATCATCCGATCGCGAATCATCCCCTCGGCGCAGCCGAGCATCGCCGACGCCAGGACGACTTCGCTCACATCGCTGCGAAACGATCCGTCCAGCTGACCGCGTCCGACGAGGTGATGCAGCAGCTCGTAAAACTCGAGGAAGCCTTTCGACAGCGTCACTTCATC
>JBEEFX010000376.1:0-3552 GCA_041166365.1 Acidimicrobiaceae bacterium | reverse complement strand
CGCTTCGAAGGCTCGACCGCCGAGTTGCTCGAGCGTGACGACATCGTGCGCTCCGTCTTCCTCGAGGGCGCCGCGAAGACCAACGGCAAGGAGAAGGACAAGAGCTCCCCTACCGTGAGCGCGCCGTCAGCCGCTCGTTCCCTGGAGTTGAGCGAGCGACCAGTCGTGCTCGACGTCCGGGCGCTCGTGAAGACCTTCGGTGGCATCCGTGCGGTCGACGACGCCAGCTTCACGTTGCGCGAAGGCGAGATCCTGGGGCTGATCGGCCCGAACGGCGCGGGCAAGACGACGATCTTCGACCTCATCTCCGGGTTCCTCATCCCTGATCGTGGACGGATCCTCCTCGGCGACATCGACGTCACGAAGATGTCGCCCGACAAGCGGGCGTGGCTGCGGCTGGGTCGCTCGTTCCAGGACGCCCGCCTCGTGCCGTCGCTCACGGTCGCGGAGAACATCGCGCTCGGGTTCGAGCGCCACCTGGAGGTGCGAGATCACATCGCGTCGATGCTCGGACTGCCCGGCGTGGTCGAGCTGGAGGAGCACGTGGCGTGGTCCGTGAACGACCTCATCGAGCTCATGGGGCTCGGCGCGTTCCGTGACAAGTTCGTGCGGGAGCTGTCGACCGGGAGTCGACGAATCGTCGACCTCGCGATGTGCATCGCCCACGATCCCAAGGTGCTGCTGCTCGACGAGCCGTCCTCGGGCATCGCACAGCGGGAGACCGAGGCACTCGGACCGCTGCTCCAACGGATCCAGTCGGAGACGGGCTGTGCGCTGCTCGTCATCGAGCACGACATGCCGTTGATCACGTCGATCTCCGATCGGATGATCGCGCTCGAGCTCGGTCATCCGATCGTGGAAGGAACCCCGCGTGAGGTGATCAGCGACGCGCGCGTGATCGCGTCGTACCTCGGGGGCGACATGGCGACCATCAACCGGTCCGGCGCGCCTGGCCTCGAAGCCACCACGGCACCAGCACCAGCGCCGGCGCCCGCAGCCGCGCCACGACCGACGAGCGGGATCAAGGTGCGCCGGCGCGCACCGCTCGTCGCCGCCCGGCAGGAGGAGGACGAGGAATGAGCACGCGCACCCGCCGCAACGCGGCTCGCTTCGCAGGGTTGGCACTGACCGCCGTCGCGCTGATGCTGCTGGGCGGCACCGGCTCGGCCGGCGCAGACGGTCCCGGCGCGTCGCTCGTGGCCAAGGGCTGGTGGTCGAAGGCGCAGGACAGTGGTCTGCCGACGCCGCTGCCGCCCCCGCCGAACGTGAAGCCCGGCCAGCTGAACGTGCAGGGCAACCCGACCGACCCGAAGGGCACCGCCTTCTCCGCCGTGCGGTTCTCGCTCGGAAGCGACACCACGGTGAAGTCCTTGACGTTGAAGGTCGCCGATGACACCACCGGGGCCACGGCGGTGCTGCTCGCCTGCGAGACGGGCTCGGTATGGACCGGCGTCGAGAACGGGACCTGGCAGTCGGCGCCGAACGTGACCACGAACTGCATCAACGGACAGAAGGCGACGGACGGCACGGCGTGGACGTTCGCGGTCGGACCATTGCAGCTCGCGTCGGTGCTCGACATCGCGATCGTGCCTGGTGTCGACCCGAACACCAAGGAGCCGGCGGCGTTCGCCCTCGTGCTCGATGAACCGTCCGGCGACTCGCTCGAGACGGCATCCGGGGCACCGCCCACCGTGTCCACGATCTCGAACAACTACACCGCGCCGTCCGAGGGTGCCGGGACCGGCGCGGCGAGCACATCCGGCAGCGTCCATCCGCCCGCGGTGACTCCGGTGGCCACGGGCCTGCCCGCGGACAAGGTCGGCGAGACCGCGACAGCGCCCTCGAAGCAAGCCGCGGCACCACCGATCAACACGGCGGTGGCAGCACCGGCCAAGGACCGCAACAAGACCCCCGGGTACATCGTGCTGGCGTTCGCCGCCGCCGTCGGGCTGTACGCGTGGCGACAGGACAACCTGATGGCGATGAACGGCGGCTCGCTGCCGGGCGCGGCGGCCGAAGCCGCCGGACTCGGCCGCTTCGCGCGGCCGCGCCAAGGGCAACCCCCTGCACTGACCTAGCCCTGACGCCGCCTAATCTCGACCGGATGGATGCGCTCGCCGGACCCGTCCTCGTCGTGGCCGCGCTGCTCGTCCTGGCGGGCGTCCTGAAGGTCGTGCGGCCGGCGCCGACCTCCGGCGCGCTGCGCGCGATGCGCCTGCCGTCGTCCTGGCTGCTCGTGCGGGGGCTCGGGCTCGGCGAGGTCGTCGTCGGTACGGCCGCAGGGTCCACGTTCGCACGGACGTGGCTCGTGTTGCTGGCGGCGGCGTACCTCGCGTTCGCCGCGTTCGTCACTGCGGCCTTGGCGGCCGACGCCCCGCTGCAGTCCTGCGGCTGTTTCGGACAGACCGACACTCCCCCGAGTGGCATCCATGTCGCCCTGAACGTCGGGGCCGCCGGTACCGCGTTCGCGGCAGCGCTCAGCGGCACACCGGCGCTCACGGACACGCTCGCCGACCAACCGTGGAACGCATTCCCGTTCGTGTTGCTCGTCGCCATCTGCGTGTACTTGTGCGTGCTCGTCGTCACCGTTCTGCCCTTGACACTCGGGAGCAGAGCGAGCGCGTGAGTCGCTGGCTGGTCGACAAGACATCGTCGATGCTCGCGGCGCGCACCAGCCGAAGAGGCATGCTCTTCCGTTCCGCCGTCGTGGGGTCCGCGCTTGCCACGAATCCCGTCGACTTCGTGTTGCGACCGCTTTCCGCGTACGCCGCCGCGTGCATGTGTCGCGGCCAGGCCTGTTCGTGCGGAACGGCGTGCTGCGACGGCTACACCGAATTCTGCTGCACGCTGACGGGTGAGAACACGTGCCCCTCCGGGACGGTGCCGGCCGGATGGTGGCGCGCCGAGGGGTCAGGCCTCTGTGGTGGCGCGTCGCGCTACTACCTCGACTGCAACCAACTCCCGAACGCCACCCTTTGCGGCTGTGCCTGCGCCAACGGCTCGTGCGACTACCGCGTCACCTGTTGCACGCACTTCCGCTACGGCCAATGCCACCAGGAGTACCCGCAGCTCGGTGCGATCGTCTGCCGAGTGGTCACGTGCACCCCGCCGTGGCAGTTCGACGCGTCATGCACGACCGCCGACGCCGTCGACGACAACACCCGCTTCCACGACGCGGACTGTCTTCATCAGTCCCCCACACCACCCCCTCCGGAGATCGAAATGCCACCATCCCCATCCATCGCGGTCGACAGCACCGGCATGCAGTTGGTCTTCGTTCGCGGCACCGACGCGCAGCTCTGGGTGAAGGCCGGCACGACGCCGTTTCTGCCGCTCGGCGGCATCCTCACGTCCGGTCCCGACGCGATGGCGACGCCGGACGGCAGAGTCATCGTGGTGGCTCGAGGTACCGACGGGGCCACGTGGCAGATCGTCCGGGCATCCAACGGAAAGTGGGGCGGCTGGACCTCGCTCGGCGGAGAGTCGTAGCCGAGGATCGCTGACCGATGGTCGTGCTCGTCACCCTCCTCGCCGTCGCCGTCGGCCTGCTCG
>JBEEFX010000375.1:0-6508 GCA_041166365.1 Acidimicrobiaceae bacterium | reverse complement strand
GCCGACGCCGACGTGACCGAGCAGGAGCTCCGCGATCACGTGCGGGGCCACGTGCGGTCGACACTGACCCCTGAGCGGATCCAGATCCGTCGCGAGTTGCCCTTCTCCGAGACCGGCAAGCTGCTTCGGCGCGTTCTCCGCGACGAGCTCGCGTCGAAATTCGGCTCATGAACCGCACCCTCTTCGACGCCGAGCACGAAGCCCTCCGCACGAGCTTCCGAGCCTGGCTCGACAAGGAGGTCGTGCCCCACCACCTCGAGTGGGAGGCAGCGGGGATCGTTCCCCACGAGTTGTTCGCGGCCGCGGGTGGCCACGGCTTCCTCGGCATGGCGATCCCCGAGGAGTACGGCGGTGGCGGTGTCGACGACTTTCGTCACAATCTCGTGATCAGCGAAGAGGTGCAGGCGACCGGCGTCGGCGGTGCGGGCCTCGGGATCACGCTGCACAACGACATCTGTCTGCCGTACTTCCTGCACTACTGCACGGACGAGCAACGGGCGCGGTGGTTGCCCGGCATCGCCAGCGGTGAGTTGGTGACGGCCATCGCAATGACGGAGCCAGCCATCGGCTCGGACCTCGCGTCGATGGCGACCACCGCAATCAAGGACGGCGACCACTACATCGTCAACGGCTCGAAGACCTTCATCACCAACGGCATCAATGCCGATCTCGTGATCACCGCGGTGAAGACCGATCCGAGCCAACGCCACAAGGGCATCTCCCTTCTCGTCCTGGAGCGCGGCATGCCGGGCTTCGAGCGCGGCCGCAACCTCGAGAAGCTCGGACTGCACTCTCAGGACACCGCGGAGCTCTTCTTCAGCGATGTGGCGGTTCCGGCCTCGAACCTCCTCGGCGAGGAGGGCCAAGGCTTCGTCCAACTCGTGCACAACCTCCCGCAGGAACGACTCTCGATCGCGGCCGCAGGCATTGCCGCGGCCCGCGCCGCTCTCGGTTGGACCGTCGACTACGTCAAGGAGCGCACGGCGTTCGGTCAGCCCGTTGGCTCGTTCCAGAACTCACGGTTCGTCCTCGCCGAGCTCGCCACGGAGATCGAGGTCGGCCAAGCCTTCGTGGACAAGTGCGTTCTCGCGCTGAATGACCGGAGCCTCAGTGCAGAGGAGGCCGCCATGGCCAAGTGGTGGTGCACCGAGTTGCAGAAACGCGCCGTCGACCAGTGCCTCCAGCTGCACGGCGGCTACGGCTACATGCTCGAGTACCCGATCGCCCGCGCCTACGCGGACGCGCGCGTCACGACGATCTACGGAGGGACCACCGAGATCATGAAAGAGATCATCGGCCGGTCGCTCGGCCTCTGACCGTGAAACGAGCCCCGTGACCTCCGTCGACGACACGATCGCCGACGACGACTACGACGAGTTCGCGCTGCTGCACGAGAACGCCGAGGAGTGGCAACTGCCCTACGACCAATCGCCCACGGTCGTGCGTTCGTCTGTCGAAATCGAGGCTGGGCGCACACTCTCGTTCATTCGCTGGGGCACCGGGGAGCCGCAGTTGGTCTTCCTCCACGGCGGGGGACAGAACGCGCACACGTGGGACACCGTTGCGCTCGCCCTCGGGCGCGCCGCCGTGGCGATCGATCTGCCCGGGCACGGGCGCTCCTACCGTCGCGACGACCGCGACTACAGCCCGTGGCAGAACGCCGATGCGCTCGGACGAGCCCTGCCCGCGATCGCCCCCGAAGCCGAAGTCGTGGTCGGCATGTCGCTCGGTGGTGCCACCACGATCCGGCTCGCGGCGGAGCGTCCCGACCTGTGTCGTCGGGCAGTGCTCATCGACGTCACGCCTCAGATCAACGACCCGACACGCGAGCTCACGACGATGGAGCGAGGCTCGGTGTCGCTGATCGGCGGGCCCCCGGCCTACGACTCGTTCGAGGAGATGGCCCACGCCGCGATCCAACTCAGCCCTCACCGCGCCGCGTCGGGCGTGCGGCGCGGGGTGCGGCACAACGCGCACCGCCGAGCCGACGGAAGGTGGACCTGGCGCTACGACCTGTTCGGCCCGCGCGACACCAGCGGCAGCGGCAGCGGCAAGGACTGGAGTGACTTCACCGCGCTGTGGGACGACGTGTCGCGCATCTCCGTGCCGACGCTCTTCGTGCGGGGTGCCTTGTCGCCCTTCGTCCATGACAGCGACATCGCCGAGATGCAGCGACGACTGCCCGACCTGCGGCTCGAAGTCGTCGGCGGCGCCGGCCATGCCGTGCAGAGCGATCGCCCACTCGATCTCGTGCACCTGATCGAGCAGTTCGCGTTCCCTCCGGGCTGATGCCGGGCGGAGGCGCTAGTTGATCAGCGGATCGCGCGGCAACCCGAGGAGCCGCTCGCCGATCTGATTGCGCTTGATCTCCGACGTGCCACCGGCGATCGACATCGCTCGGTGCATGAGCACCAACATCCCGCTCATCGCGGCGGCACCGTCGAGAAACACGCTGTCGGGACCGTTGAGCGCGTTGAGGATCGCCGCCGACTCGTGCCCGTTCTCTGACAGCACGAGCTTGGTGACGGCACCTTCGGGACCCGGCTCACCGCCGGAGACCGCGCGATGCGCGGTACGGAGGTTCAGCATGTCGATCGCCTGCGAGCGCGCGAGGTGCACGCCGAGCCGGCCGGCGCCGCCGGAGAGTCGCTCGGGGTGCGCGTCGAAGGGCGCGATGAAGGCATCGACGGGCATCGCCATTCCGCCTTGTCCCCCGCCGATGCTCACGCTCTCGTTACCGAGCGTCGCCCGCGCCACCGTCCACCCACCATCAACGGGACCGACGACATCGTCGTCCGGAATGAACACGTCGTTGAAGAAGACCTCGTTGAACTCGGAGCCCCCGGTCGGCATCCGCAACGGCCGAACCTCGACGCCCCCGGCATGCATGTCGATGACCATCGTCGTGATGCCGCTGTGCTTGGGCACGTCTGGGTTCGTACGCACCGTTGCCAGACCGAAGGCACTCACGTGTGCCCCGCTCGTCCAGACCTTCTGGCCGTTCACCAGCCAGCCACCGTCGACACGGGTGGCCCTCGTCTTCACCCCCGCAGCGTCGGACCCCGCGTCCGGCTCGCTGAACAATTGGCACCAGATGACTTCCTGATCGAGCGCCGGCCGGACCCAGCGCGCCACCTGATCGTCGGTGGCGTGCTGGATCAACGTGAGGATCACCCAACCCGTGATGCCGTAGGCGGGACGCTTGACGCCCGCGGTGGCGAACTCCTGCTCGACGACGAGCTGCTCCACGGCACCGGCATCGCGCCCCCACGGCTTGGGCCAATGCGGCATCGCGTATCCGGTCTCGATCAGCTCCTTGCGCTGCGCACCCGCGTCGAGGTCGCGGATGCGGTCGATGACCGCGCGCACCTCGTCACGGATCGACTCCGCTTCGGGCGGCAGATCAACTGTGCGGCCCCGGCGCACACCGCGACGGACGCAGTCGGTCACGTCGATGGCCGCCTGCTCCGCGTCGATGATCGCCTCGATCGCGGTGGCCCGGCGAAGATAGAGGTGGGCGTCGTGCTCCCACGTGAACCCGATGCCACCGTGCACCTGGATGTTCAATTGCGCGTCGAGATCGGCCGCGGGGACCGCGAGGGTGGCCGCCATCGCCGCTGTGTACGTGAGCTGATCGCCACCGTGCTCCGCGGCCCTCGCCGCGTCCCACACCGCGGCGGTTGCCAGCTCGACCGCGACGAGCATGTTGGCGCAGTGGTGCTTCACCGCTTGGAACGTCGCGATCGGTCGGCCGAACTGCATTCGCACCTTCGCGTACTCCGCGGCAAGCTCGGTGCACTCGCGCGCGACGCCCGTCGACTCGGCTGCCAACAACAAGCGCGCCAGGTCGATCAGCGATCGACGAGCGCCCGGCAGCACCGTCGCCGGCGCGCCATCGAGGGACACCCGCGCCGACCGACGCGTCGGATCGAGGTTCGGCGGTAGCTCAGCGGTGACGCCGCCGCCAGCGCGTTCGACCACGATCACGTCGTCGCCGACGGGCACGACCAGGACGTCGGCGAGGCCGCCGCTCAGCACGACACCGGCAGAGCCGTACGCGTCACCGTCACGGACCTCGACGCTGCCGCCGAGTGCGACCGCGCCGATCAGCGAGCCGTCGGACAGCCCGGGAAGCAACCGCGCTCGAACATCGGCCGGCGCCGCCGCGGCGATGACCGCGCTCGCCATCACCGTCGGCACGAAAGGACCAGGCGCGACGGCACGGCCCAGCTCTTCGACGACGATCACGAGCTCGGGCAACCCGAAACCGGAGCCGCCGTGCTCCTCCGGCAGGTGCAGGCCCAGCCAGCCCAAGGCCGCAAGGTCGCTCCAGTACGGCGGAAGCCCTTCGGCCCCGGCCTCGAGCAGCGTCCGAGCGACCCCGCGGGCGCCGTGCTTCACGAGGAAGGCCGACACCGTTTCGGCGAGGGCGCGGTGGTCTTCAGTGATCGCGATCGACATGCCGAAACAGTGCCTTCTCGCCTGGGTGACGCGCTACTTGGGCGCGAAGCGCTGACCGGCGTCGAGGCGGATCGTCGATCCGTTGAGCATCGGGTTCTCGACGATGGCGACCGCGAGGCGGCCGTACTCCTCGGGTCGACCCATGCGCTTGGGGAAGGCGGCGTCCTTGGTCAGGACATCAGCGAACTCGTCGGGGATGCCCTTCGTGATGCCGGTGCTGAACAAGCTCGGCGCGATCGCGACGACACGGATACCGAGCGAACCGAGGTCGCGCGCCATCGTCAGCATCATGCCGGCGATGCCTGCCTTGGCCGCCGTGTACGCGACCTGGCCGATCTGGCCCTCGAACGCGGCGATCGATGCCGTGTCGATGATCACGCCGCGCTCGCCGTCCTCGGGCTCATTGGTCGACATGTGGTGAGCTTGGAGCCGGTTCAGGTTGAACGTGGCGATCAGGTTCAGCTCGATGACGCGGCGAAACTCGCCGAGCGGGTGCGGGCCGTCTTTCGAGAGCGTCCGCTTCGCGGTACCTCCTCCGGCCGTGTTGACCGCGATGTGTAAGCCGCCCAGCTGCCCGACCGCCGCAGCCAACGCCTGCTCGACGTTCTCCTCGTCCATGACGTCGACCGCGTGGAACGAGCCGCCGAGCCCGGCCGCCACCTCGGCGCCCGCTGAGACAGGCAGGTCGAGGATCGCGATCGATGCGCCGCGCTCGTGCAACAACTCGGCTGTCGCTCGAGCCATGCCCGACGCACCGCCGACGATGACCGCCTTCTTGCCGTTGATCTCCACGCGTGGTGGTCCTCTCGTGATGCCAGCTGGGTTACGTGCGCCGAGGTTGTTCGAGTGCTCCGACTGGCGTACCGAGCCCGTTGGCGAGGGCGAACGCGGTCGCGGCTGAGCGATTCGACACACCGATCTTCAGGAAGATGTTCTCGAGGTGACGAGCAACGGTCTTGATGCTCAGATCGAGCTCGGCGGCGATCACCTTGTTCGGACAGCCCTGTGCGACGAGTCCGAGCACCTGCGCCTCGCGGGCACTGAGCCCGCACGGAAGGGCGTGGTCGCTCGCCTGTTCGGTGACGGCCCGGGTGTGGCGAGCGTCGACCACCGCGCCCAACTCGTCGAACACGCGCACGGCCGCGGCGAGGGCGACGGTGGCGCCCTCCTCGTCTCCCACCTGCCGGCACGCTTGGCCCAGCAGCAGCCGAGCGGTCGCAGCCTCATACGGGACATCCAACGCCAGCCACAGGTCCACCGCGTGACGCAGGGTGCGACACGCTTCGGAGGTGTTCTCGGTCGCAAGGGCAAGGCGACCGCGGCTCGTCGCCGCCGCCGCTTCGAGCATCGAGCCGGCATGTGGCGCGGCGATCGAGTCCAGCTCCTCGGCCGCGCTGGCGGCGGTGTCGAGGTCGCCGGTGGCGATGGCGACCTGCACTCGTGCCGGAAGGAGCTTCGCTCGCGCCAGACGATTCCAGGTCTGGCCGTCGAGCGCGCCCTGGATGATCGTGCGGGCATCCGAGATGCGGCCTTGCGCGAGTCGCAGGAGTGCGACCCCCGCCTGGGGGCGGCCACAGAGCTCTTCGGCTCGCTGAAAGGCCGCCTCGGCACCATCGAGATCGCCGATTCGCCGCCGGATGTCCCCGATCTCGGCCCAGCCCGCCGCGGCATTGCCCACGTTCACGTTTTCGAGCTCGTCACAAGCACGTTCTGCTTCCGCCACCGCCTGCATCCACGAGCCGCGCCATCCGAGGATCTGCGCGTGGTGGACGCGGCACAGTCCGGGAAACACGGCCGAAGGGTGTCCCTCCGCCCATCGCACGGTGGCCTCGGTCCACTCGGCTGCACGCGACAGATCGCCGATCTCGTCGCACGCGCTGATGAGGCTGCAATACACCTTGCCCGTGGCGTACGGGCTGAGCCGTCCCTCCACAGCGAACAGCATCGCCTCGTCGAGTTGTCTGAGCCCGTCGTCTGCGCGTCCTTGATCGATCGCCAGCCGTCCGGCCGTTTGCAAGGCGAGCGCCTCGAGCTCGTCGCTGTCGAT
>JBEEFX010000374.1:0-3771 GCA_041166365.1 Acidimicrobiaceae bacterium | reverse complement strand
CGTGCGCGAGCTTGCCCGTGATGTGGTCACGGATCCGGATGTCCTCCTCCAGGTAGTCAGCGAACTCCTTCTCGTTGAACCAGTTGGACTTCCAGTCGTGGATATAGCCCACGCGCATGCTCTCGGGGTGAACTTTTTGACCCATCTCGTCCTCAGTCCTTCGGCGTGAGCGTGATCGTGAGGTGGCTCGTCCGCTTGCGGATCTTCGTCGCGCGCCCCATGGCTCGCGGGCGGAAGCGCTTCAGCGTCGGCCCCTCGTCGGCTTTGACGGAGGCGATCCGCAGGTCGTCTCCCAGAAGCTCGTGGTTGTGCTCGGCGTTGGCGACGGCGCTCTGGAGCAGCTTGCGCCAGTCGTCGGCCACGTGGCGCGGCGTGTGGGCGAGGATCGCGAACGCCTCCTCGACCGTCTTGCCCCGGATGTGGTCGCAGACCAGTCGGGCCTTGCGCGCGGAGGTCCGGACGTACTTCGCGTGCGCGCGGACCTGCACCCGGCCATTGACAGAAGGGGCGGGCTTCGCGGCGTCGGCCGGCTTGTCCTCGGCCTTGGGCGTCGCCGGCTTCTTCGCGGCGGGCTTCCTGGCCGGCTTCTTGGCGGCCGGCTTGGCCTCCTCCTCGGTCGCCTCAGCGACGGCCTCGGCCTTCGGCTCCGCCTTCTTCGCGGCACGCTTCCTGGCCGCAGGCTTCTTCGCCGCCGGCTTCGCCTCGGCCTCGGGCTCCGTCGCCTCGGGCTCGGTCTTCTCGGTCTCGTCGGCCATCGCCTTAGCGGACCTTCCCCGAGCCGGCGTGGCCGCGGAACAGGCGGGTCGGCGCGAACTCGCCGAGCTTGTGGCCGACCATCGACTCGGAGACGAACACGGGCACGTGCTTGCGACCGTCGTGGACGGCGATGGTGTGCCCCACCATCTCCGGGAAGATCGTCGACGCGCGCGACCAGGTCTTGACCATCGTCTTGTTGCCGGAGCTGTTCATGGCCTCGATGCGCCCCATCAGGCGCTCCTCGACCCACGGGCCCTTCTTCGAGCTTCTGCTCATCGCTGCTTGCCCTTCCCACGACGGCGCCCGCGCACGATGTAGCGGTCGCTGTCCTTGTTCTTCTTGCGGGTGCGGTACCCCAGCGTGGGGACGCCCCACGGGGTGACCGGATGACGGCCCGGCGTGGTGGAGCCCTCGCCGCCGCCGTGCGGGTGGTCGACCGGGTTCATCGCCGTGCCGCGCGTCTGCGGGCGCACGCCCATGTGGCGCTTGCGGCCGGCCTTGCCGATCGTGACGTTCTGGTGCTCGGCGTTGCCCACGGTGCCGACGGTGGCCCGGCAGCCCTCGCGGACCAGGCGCATCTCTCCCGAGGGGAGGCGCAGCGTGACCATGCCCTGGTCCTTGGCCATCAGCTGGGCGGAGCCGCCGGCGGAGCGCACCATCTGGGCGCCGCGGCCGGGCTGCAACTCGATGGCGTGAACCGTGGTGCCGACCGGCATGTTGCCCAGCGGCAGGCAGTTGCCCAGCGACGGCTCGACGCGCTCGCCGCTGATCACCGTCTGGCCGACCTGGAGGCGGGCGGGGGCGATGATGTAGCTCTTGACGCCGTCGGCGTAGTGCAGCAGCGCGATGTAGGAGGTCCGGTTGGGGTCGTACTCGATCGCCGCGACCTTCGCGGGGATGTCGTCGCGGCGGCGCTTGAAGTCGATCCGGCGATACAGGCGCTTGGCCCCGCCACCGCGATGGCGCGAGGTCTTGCGGCCGTAGCTGTTGCGGCCACCGCTCTTCTTGAGGCCCTCGACGAGGGTCTTCTCCGGCGTCGTCTTGGTGATCTCGGCGAAGTCGGGATAGGAGACGAACCGCATCCCCGGGGACGTTGGCTTGGGCTTGCGAACGGGCATTAGGTGTTCGCCTTCTGGCTCAGGCGCGTGTGGGGGCGCGCAGGGACGAGCCGGCCGAGGACGCAGGGAGGGAGATGTGCCTCTGGCACATGACCGACCGAGGACGACGGTCCGGCGAAGTTCATGCGCGCCATCCGCACGTGGCTGGGTCGGGAGGTGGACACCTTCTAGCCTTCCTCGAGCCCTTGGAGCGTGGCGAAGATCGGGATCGAGTCGCCCTCGCGCACCTGCACGATCGCCTTCTTCCAGGCGCGCGAGCGCCCCGAGGTCAGCCCGCGCCGCTTGGGCTTGGACTTCACGGAGGCGGTGCGGACCTCGACGACCTTGACGTCGAAGAGCTGCTCGACGGCCTGGCGGATCTGGGTCTTGTGCGCGTCGGGATGGACGCGGAACGTGTACTTGTCGGCGGCGGCGAGCACGTAGCTCTTCTCGCTGACGACGGGACGGATGATGACCTGGCTGGCGTCCATGGCTAGGCCGCCTCCTCCTTCTCGGCAGCGAGACGCGACGGCGTCTTGTTCGCCCGCTCGGCCAGCGCGTCGATGGCCTCCTTGGAGGCGACGATCGCCGCTGCGCCGATGACGTCGACGACGCCCACGCCCTCGGCGGGCAGGACGCTCACGCGGGCGATGTTGCGAAACGACAGCGCGGCGCGCTCGTGCGCGTCGGTCAGGATCACGAGGATCGAGCCGCCCAGCAGGTCGCCGAGCAGCGCCGCCGCCTTCTTGGCGCTCACCTCGTCGACGAACGGCTGCGGGTCGATCGCGTGGATCGTGCCGCGCTCGGCGTGCACTGACAGCGCGCTGCGCAACGCGGCGCGGCGCTCCTTGCGGTTGACCTTGAAGGTGTAGTGGCGCGGCTGGGGGCCGAAGACGATGCCCCCGCCGGTCCAGATCGGCGAGCGCGACGAGCCGGCGCGCGCGCGGCCGGTGCCCTTCTGGCGCCACGGCTTGGCGCCGCCGCCGCGGACCTTGCCGCGGGTCTTGGTCGAGTGCGTGCCCTGCCGGCGAGCCGCCATCTCCGCACGGACCGACTCGTGGACGAGCGGGCCGTTGAAGTCGGCGCCGAACGCGACCTTGTCCAGCTTGACCGTGCCAGTGCCGCCGAGAAGCTTGGCGTCAGCCATCGGTGCGCACCTCCACCACGCCGTTGCGCGGGCCGGGAACCGCGCCGCGAACCATCAGCAGGTTGTCCTTGGCGCGGACCTCGACGATCTCCAGGCCCTTCTGGGTCACGCGCTTGTTGCCCATCTGGCCGGGGCCGCGGATGCCCTTCATCACGCGGGCGGGCCAGGCGGACGCACCGATCGAGCCCGGGGCGCGCACGTTGTGCGAGCCGTGGCTCTTGGGACCGGACGCGAAGTTGTGGCGCTTGATCGTGCCCTGGAAGCCCTTGCCCTTGGAGGTGCCGGAGATCTTGACCTTCTGGCCGACCTCGAACGCCTCGGCGGTGACCGTGTCACCGACCAGCAGCTCGCCGGCCTCGTCGCGGAACTCGACCAGGTGCTTGCAGGGCGGCGCGCCGGCCTTCTTGAGGTGGCCGAGCTCGGGCTTGGAGAGATGCTTCTCCTTGGTGGCGCCGAAGGCGAGCTGGACGGCCTCGTAGCCGTCGCGGTCCTTCGTGCGGATGCCGGTGACCGGGCAGGGGCCGGCCTCGAGCACCGTGACGCGCTCGACCGTGCCGTTCTCGAGGAACAGCTGGGTCATGCCGAGCTTCTTGGCCAGGATGGCTGCCATCAGCCTGCGAGACGGATCTCGATGTCGACGCCCGCGGGCAGGTGGTCGAGGCGCTGGAGCGAGTCGACCGTCTTGGGCGTCGGCTGGTTGATGTCGATGAGCCGCTTGTGGGTCCGGATCTCGAAGTGCTCGCGCGAGTCCTTGTCCTTGAACGGCGAGCG
>JBEEFX010000373.1:0-2586 GCA_041166365.1 Acidimicrobiaceae bacterium | reverse complement strand
GATCTATGGCTCTACGTATTGGTGGTCGCTTTGACCGCCGGTGCGGGCTAACTAGTAGCTGAAGCTGTCAAACCGCCGATCCGCTGGCCCGGCGCTGAAGCGCCTGTTCCAGCGTTTGCGACGGCGTCACGTCAGTTGCAAATCGCTCCCGCCACGCGAGTGTTGGTCGCGGCAACTGCCGTGCCGCGTCGCGGTTGGCATGCGAGGCGGCTTGCAGCTTAGCTACTGTGCCGTTGGGCGGACGCAACGTCGAAGCATTGACTACGCTACTTTAAGGAAATCCGGGAGCGCAGTACGTGGCGTCACCGAAGTGGCTCCGGACCTGTGGCCTTCGCGTGCGCAACCGACCGTGGCCTCGTCTCCAGATCAGGATCGAGGACAATGGCCTTGAGTTGCGCTCCAATCGAGCGTGTCCATAGAGGCGGCTGCGGGCCGTTGCGTTCGGCAGCATCTCTGTGATCGCCGGGGTCACAGCCATCTCGCGTGGCTTAAACCGTTATGCGGACGACACAGCACCACGCATTGTGTCATCGAAGCTGGTTCAGCAACCGAGGTCACCAACTTTGGCATGGTTGGGTAGGAAAGCTCTGCGTGCCGACACTCCTAAGATGCGGCTCAGTGTTGTGTGAATATCAGGAACTTGCTCGCGCCGGAGGTGACCAATGGACAGAGACCAGCAGGTATCAAGTGAACCGGGCGGAGACGGTACGTCTACACGAGTGCCGTGGTGGCGAGATCTCGCCGTCTTTAGCAAGGCTACGGCGGCTGTCACCGGCATCGTAACCATACTTGCGGGGAGCGGCGCAGCTGGCACCAGCTACCTAGTTGAAAGAGCTAAGCTCCAAGCTCAAAGGGACAGTCTAAGCGCGAAGCGCCTTTCGGACAGCGAAGACAGAAACGACAGAAATGCGGCGGCCGAGCGAGAACTGCGCACAAAATATGTGGATCTCGCTCTGCAACCTTCAGTCGGCATAGAACGTCGAGCTCGGATATTCGGCTACCTCTCGACAGTTCTCGAAAATGAACGCCAGCGCGGCTGGGCGTCGAAAGAACTCGCCGTGGCCCAAGAACTGCGATCTCAGTTGCTAGTTCTACGCTCGCAAAAGAATAAAGCAATAGCTGATACCTCCGCACGACTGCTCCACTACACCGAGGCGGTGCCTGCCGGTGGCTGGTCAGACGGGGTTCTCGTATGGCTCAAAAAACAACGCGAAATTGAGCAAGAAGCGGTAAGTAGTTATGATGCCCGAATCGCCGCGATCGAGCAGGGCGAATCTGGTGCACCTGCGTCGTCACCAGTGCCGAAACCGACAACAACGTCTAACACCGAGAAAAGGCAGCCGTGACATCGATCCGGTGTCTTTGAAGGCATCGGCCCCTCAAGCGCCGCCCAACTACTAGCTGAAGCTGGCAAACCGCCGATGCTTTGGCCCGGCGCTGAAGCGCCTCGGCTGACTCCTTTGCGACGGCGTCACGCCCGTTGCAGTTCGCTTCTTCCAAAAGCGTTTGTTCGGCGCGGCAACGGCCGCGCCGCGTCGCCGCTGGTATGCGAGGCGGCTTGCAGCTTAGCTAGTGTCTCGTTAGCCCGTCCGAACGGATACGCGCTAAAGCAATTTTAGGAATTCGTCGACTGAAATCTCAGCGTCGGCAAGTATCTTCGCCAAAGTCGATCGTTTAATCGGTTTGTGCGCAGGAATCGTGAGCTTTCTCAGACCTTGGGGCGTCTGTCGATGTAGCCGAATGTGACTGCCGCGTTGACGCACCACAACCCAGCCGGCACGCTGAAAAGCCGCGATGACAGCCGGATAGTTTTCTGACGGTACTTTGCTCACACCACGAGCTCGGCGACTTCTAGACCGTCCCTGCCAGCGAGATCATCGTCAACTGGCTCGAGGTACAGTTCGATCGCCTCGCGAATGTTGCCCAGAGCCTCGTCTCGCGTATCACCTTCGCTGATGCAGCCCGGCAGGCTCGGAACGTATGCGGTGAAGCCACCTTCATCACTGGCTTCGAGAACGATCGTGAGTTTCACGCCTTCATGATAGCGCACCTAGAGTCTGGGTTAGGGTCCCGCGGGCGACCCAAACGCCGCGCTGATTGGTCGGCTCGACCTGCGCCGGTTTGCCGCCGCAGTGTGCCGTGAACCTATCGCCGCGCGCGCAGTACCCGGTCAGCAGCGTTACGCGGAAGGGTAGGACAGCTTCCTCGCTGCGATATAACAAGAAGGCGGGTACGTCGGCGAGGCGGCCAGGGGACAGTCACAAACTCGTCAATTTCGTGCGCCGCGACTCAATGTCAGGGAGAATGTGTCGCTGGGAAAGACGGACCTACAACTAACACGGGAAAAGGGCCTTCGGAAACGTTGCCAGAATTCGTCGCAATCGGTCTGAGGGCAATCGATCGAAATAGCTCGTGTAGGGTCTCGGCGCGACCACCGACCATGGCGGTCCTGACCGGTGAGCCGTATCGTTTTTTTCGTGATGAACGTCGTTAGGTGCGAACCGGTGTCCTACGACGGCTAGTGCCAGATTGCGACCTTAGACGCGTAGAACGCCACTAGCCATGCCGTCGGGACGGCAACCACCA
>JBEEFX010000372.1:0-5253 GCA_041166365.1 Acidimicrobiaceae bacterium | reverse complement strand
CCGGAATGTGCCGTTCTCGCGACTGCGCAGCGTCAGCGCCGATCCGGCATTACCGGTCGCTTCTCTGACGATCACCGGCGCGTCGATTCTGCATCTGAAACGCTCGTAGGGACATGGGAACGAACGCTTTCGAGGAGGCGCTCGAAGCGCGTTATCGAGAGATATTCGGACGATTTCGGTCCGCCGACGAATACGTGGGTCTTGAAGTCGGTGCGGCATGGTCGCTTGCGTTTGAGAGTGGCGTGACGCACATCCGTCGGTTCGATGCTCGCGAGCAGTTCGGGCTTCGCTGGGAGTATTTGCCGGAGCGCCTGAACCTGTTGTGCGCAGATGGCGTCGTGATGCAAGCCGTTTGGTTCTAGCCGGGGAGCGCAGAAGTGCCGTTAGCGCGCTTCATCGTGCACGCTGATACGGATGGACGAGAAGCGCTACGGCCCCGAGGATCTACAACTCGTCGGACCGGGGCTGGACTTCATCCGCACCCATCCCCAGATGTTCCTCGACGAGCAGCCTGCGAGGAGCGAGGAGTTGCTCGAACGTGTGACGTGGGAGGCGGCGCAGTTCGGAGTGGTCACGCATCTCGAACAGCGCGACGACTTCGTAGCCGTGTCTGGCAGCCCTGACTGGATCGCCGACGACGAACGGTGGTTTACCGGACTATCGGCAGCGCCGGAGTATGGGCGGAACTCGTTCCGCCAGGTAGTGCTCCTCACAGCGTTCTGCACGGTCGTGGCGACCTGTTCCAGCAAGCAGCCCACTCCGAAAGTCTTCGTTGGCGAACTCACCAACCCACAGGAACGCTGGCTCAGCGAAGCACTCTCGACGGCGGCAAGAGTGATTGCATTCGGGCCACCCGTGGTGGCTAGCGACGGCGATCACAACGCGGGCGGAGTCCTATAGGTGCCGATACCGCGGCTTCATCCGTAGCAGTTCCGTGCGTGTTGACGGGAAAGCAGGAGCGGGCAGTCTGGATGTGTGCATCGCGCCCTTCGGATGCCTTTAGTTGGCCTGGTTGCTGCGCTGCTGTTGAGCGCGTGTTCCGACACCAAGACATCTCGCGCACCGGACTCGGGCGGCGCGCAATCGGCGGCCAGCCTTGGGAGTACGACGACCATGGGGGGTGGTTCGGCTGGTGCGCAGGCGCCGCGGTGCGTCACCGGGCAACTGAAGGTGACTTTTCGGAACGTCGAGGGCGGGTTGGGGCACTTCGGTGTAGCCATCGTCTTCACGAATGCCGGCGACTCGTGCGTGATCGTTGGCTATCCGGGAGTGGACGGGGTCAGTGCGGACGGCTCCCATGTGGTCGAGGCGCAGCGAACACCGGCTGGCTATCTCGGTGGCGCCCGCGGCGACCCGCCGTTGGTCACGCTGGCGAAGGGTGAGGTCGCGTCGGCGCTGTTCGAAGGATTTAACGGCGCGGTCGACAGCAAGGGGCCATGTCCGCCGTACAACTCCCTAGCCGTGATCGCGCCAGACGACACAGAGGAAGTCGCGGTCCCCGTACCATGGGAGCAGCCGCTCTGCTATCCGGAGATTCATCCCGTCGTGGTCGGTGACACCGGTGGTGCAAACGTCCCCGGATGAACCGTCCGGAACGTGCCGATCTCGCCACGATTGGTCCGCGAAGATGCATCAATGGTCGAGGGGGATAATGAGCACGCCTTGATCGAAGAACTCACGCGCCAGCGGGATGCGTGGCTCGAAGCGGCCAAGCGCGACAGCCGCCCAGATGTCAAGACCTGGCTCGAAGACATCGTCGATCGGGAGGACCGCAAGACGGTGCTCCGCGACTCGATGTCCGTCGACGATGCTTCGGAGATCCGGCGACTTCGGAGCGACGAGAACTATTCGTGGCGAGCCATTGCGGGCTACTGCCACAACGAATGCTCCGCTATGTGGAGCGTCGGATGGGAGTCGCCGGAACTACAGGAAGTTGGGATGCTGATCTGCGAGGCCGCCGCAGAGAAGCTCGGTGAACGCCCGCACGCCGACCCCTGGAACTAGCGCATACGTGCCGATATCGCGGAGTGCTGGCTCTCGACAGACGCCGATGCAGGGCGCACACTGAGGTCGTGGCGGAGGGTCAATGGTCTATCGGTCGACGGGTGATCGTCGAGGACGTGCGAAGAGACGACACATTCATGCGCGTCACCTGGCACGCGGAGAGCGACGTCTTCGTCGTGAGTCATTGGCGAGGCGAGGTATGCGTCGCCGCCACTCGCATCGCTCCTGCGGCGGCTCCTGATCTCGTGAACCTCTTGGTCAAGGGTCTGGCGGAGTCAGCTTCGACAGCGGTCGTGTCGGTGAAGTCGAAAAGACCGAATGGGCCAATGCGCCGCGTCTTGATGACGCTCAGCCGGTGGCGCTCGCTTTTACATCGAAGCACCCGGAACGACCAGCCTCCGGCTGCGGCGTCCGATTTCGAGCGCCGCCGCTCCGCGTAATCAGCGGGCACACGGGATGTGCCGATAGTAAATGACTCGAAGGTGGCGTAGCCCGCCATCGTGCAAACCAGTAGCTCTTGTGACCCGGAGGGGCAGGGTTACGATCGGTCGATCACAGAGCACGAGGACTTCGCGGCCGCATACAAACGGCTTGAGGACGTACCTGACGAGATGCTGCCCGGCCAGCCCGTGCCGAATCTCGAGCTGCACGCCGTCCGTCAAACCGTCATCTTCGAGCAAATCGCGCGGGACGTTCACGACGTTCGAGGCATCGTGAGAGCGTTGGCCTGGGCCGTGTTCGTCTCCATCTTGTTGGGAGTTCTGGCCCTAGCTGCGACGGTCGCTCGCTGAGGTTCGCTCGTAGATAACTGGATGAGTCGCACGCGGAACACGCCGTCTCCGAGACGGCGTGACCGGGTCGGATTTCCTACGCTTGGAGTGTGGGCGTCGTGACGGTTCTCGCCATCGTCGTGACCGTCGCGGTGTTCGGCTTCATTGTCTACATCGGCCGCGAGGAGTACGGCATCGCTCGGCAGGAGGGACGTGGCCGGGTGCGGGCGGTCGTGCGCTCCATCCGAGTGACGTTCGACTCGTTGGTCATGGGGCCGCTGATATTCGGCCTGGAAGTGCCGTTTCGGCTCGAGTTGACAGACTGAGCGAATGTCCGAGCCGACGGTCGGCAACCGAAGCGAATGGGGGCGTCGGTACGACGCGTCGATCGCCGCGGAGCAATCGAAGCTCGACCAAGGTGTGACGACCCCCGAGGTCGCCGCGCTTGAGGGTGCTCGATGTCTTCCCGGTTGGGTCGGCGTCGCGGCTATTGCAGCGGTTGGTGTTGTCGCGAGCCTTGCGAGACGGCGTCGACGACGGACCTAGACCGATCCGGAACGTGCCGATAGCGCGCCGTCGTCGGTAGCGCCGATCCGGCATTATGCGTGGGTGGACTCCACCGTCCCAGACCCGCCATGGGCGTTCGTTGGAGCGGAGATAGTGCATTCAACCTTCGGACGTGGCACCGTCACGCATGTCGGTCCGTACAAGGGTGTGCCAGCCGTCTCGGTCCAGTTCGACGGCCACGAGAAGGCGCTCGAAGTCCAGTACGCCATTCCGCACGTTCGCCTAGCGAGTGAGGTGTCGTCGCCGCGTCGACGGTTCCTCCGCCGGAGATAAGGACGACCGCAACGTGCCGATTTCGATGTACGCGAGATGCTGTCGCCTGTGACGTTGGACGAGTTCTACGAGGCGGTTGGCAGTCTGAGCGCATCGCTGTCCGAGGCCGACCGTTGGGATGACGCCGAGGTGCTCGAGGACGCTGTGCGAGGCGGAAGTACATCCGGAGAAATCCTCACCAACGTAGGCGTTGTGCTCGACCGCCTGCGGGAGCAGGTTCCCAATCTCACGACGGAGATTGAGCCGATGCTCGCCTTCATCAATGACGCCCTGCGTCCGCGCTGGTAGCGCAGAAGTGCCGATCCCGAGCACATCCGGCATTACAGGATGGAGCGAACGGAAGTACGCGCCCGTGACGTCGTTTGCTCAGGGCAAGTTCGCCCGTCAGCGGAGTCGATCACGGCGAATGCGCAGCGCCACGACCCAAGTGGCAAAGCCACCGATGCCGCCCGCGAAAGCCATCGGGATCGTCAGTACAAGCGTCACGGATTGGCCGTCAGCCAGCCGAGTGAACGGCAGACCAAGAACGAAAATTGCGGCAATGACGCTCGCGAAGAACCACAACGGCTCCATCGGCTCTCCCGGCGGAAGAGCCACGAGAACCACTGCCGCAAGTAACACCAGCATCTCGACCGCGAAAACCGACTCCACGTCGCGAACGTAACGCTGATCAAACAGGCGATTCGAAGTACCGGAACGTGCCGATCTAGTGCGAGCACATCCGGATTGCCGGGCCCCGGTTTCAGTGCGACATTTGCCGAGTGGGTGATCGTGGCGGACGTGGGCATCGCGGCGCTTGGCGTCGTCCGGGTTGCCGAAATCAACAGCACGCGCAATCGCTCGACGACCGGCAGGTGCCGCGCACCCGCGCGGTGCCGGGCGTGCGCCGCCGCAGGCCGTTGGTCGCAAGAGCGCAATAGGTCTAGTGCGAAGGTTTCGTCGGCAGAGTGCAAAGCTCGTGGTGTTTGTGGGGTGGTGGCATGGCGAGATCGTCTTGGGTTGTCCGACTTCTGGTGAGCGCGCTCGTCCTGCTGGTGACGTCGTGCAATGACTCGAGGCCACCTCAGCGGGTTAGCCAGTCCGATGGGTCGAACAGTGACGGTCCCTCAATCTCATGCGAAAGCGGCTCGACATCGTCGCCGAGCAGCCTGGGGCCGCCGACCAGCGACACCAATTCGTTAGGGAACACCGGCAGCGCGGGATCAAGTTCGCGCCGCGTGCGAGGTCGGGTCATAGACCACGATGGATGTCCGATCTCGGGGGCGGACGTCCGGTTCACCATCTTCAGCACGGGCACGTACGCTCGAGGAGTCACCGACACTCACGGCAGCTACGACGCCGAGTGCCCGGACAGCGGAAGCTTTTACCTGGTCGTGAGTGGTCAACCCTTCGACGACACGAGGCAGCCCGGCGCTCCCGAGCTCAACTACGAGCCGAGCATCGTCGGCACGACGGATCCCGCGTCGACCTCGTTGCCGATCCTGTGTGGACCTCAAGATCTCCCGCCGATTGTGACCACGCTCCATCCCGGCGGCATCGTCGAAGGGCACGTGTACACGACAACCGGTGAGATCGCGCCCTACGCCCACGTACAGATTCAAGGCGTGCCGCTGCCTTGTCCATGCCAGGGTTCGTTCAA
>JBEEFX010000371.1:0-4583 GCA_041166365.1 Acidimicrobiaceae bacterium | reverse complement strand
GCCAGTGGCTGGCCCCCGAACGTCGTGGCATGGTCACCGGGCTCGAAGGCGGATGCGACGTCGGCGCGCGCCCAGCAGGCGCCGATGGGAACGCCGTTCCCGAGCGCCTTGGCCATCGTGACGACATCCGGCTGCACACCGAAGTGCTCGAAGCCGAACCACTTGCCCGTGCGCCCGAGACCGGTCTGCACCTCGTCGACCATGAACAGGATCCCGCGCTCAGTGCACAGGCGCCGAACCCCTTGGAAGTACTCGACCGTCGCGGGATTGACGCCGCCCTCGCCCTGCACCGGTTCGAGGAGCACGCCCGCCACGGACACGTCCAACGCGATCTCGAGGGCATCGAGGTCCTCCCAGGCGACGTGCCGGAAGCCTTCGGGGAGCGGTTGGAAGACCTCGTGCTTCTGGGGCTGGCCCGTGGCGTGCAGTGTGGCCAGCGTGCGTCCGTGGAACGAGCCGTACGCGCTCACGACGACGTGCTTGCCGCGGCCGCCGAACTTGCGCGCCAACTTGATCGCGCACTCATTGGCCTCTGCGCCGCTGTTGCAGAAGAAGACCAGGCCGTCGCCGCCGAGGAGATCGTTCAGGGCGGCGGCGACGTCCTCCCCCGGTTGTGTGCCGAACAGGTTCGAGACGTGGAGCAACGTGCGCGCCTGCTCGTTGATGGCGTCGGCCACGACAGGATTGGCATGGCCGAGCCCGGTGACGGCGAGGCCCGAGAGGAAGTCCAGATACTCGTTGCCATTGTCGTCCCAGAGTCGCGTGCCCTCGCCTCGTACGAACGTGACCGGCTGCGGCGGGTACGTCGGCATCAGGTGGGACGTCATCAAACAGCTTCCTTTGTGATCATCGTGCCGATGCCCGAGTCGGTGAAGACCTCGAGCAGGAGCACGTGGGGAATCCGGCCGTCCAGGATGTGCGCGGAGCCGACGCCGTGTTCGACGGCGTGGACGCACGCGGCGATCTTCGGGATCATGCCGCCGGTCAGGACACCGCTGTCGATGAGCTTCTGCAGCTGCGTGGCGTCGATGTGGCTGATCAGTGATGCCGGATCATCGAGATCGGACAGCAGGCCTTCGACGTCGGTGAGGTACACGACCTTCTCTGCCTCGAGCGCTTCCGCGAGCGCACCGGCGACCGTGTCGGCGTTGATGTTGTAGGACTGCCCGGCCAGGTCGGCGCCAATGGTCGACACGACGGGGATGAGCTCCTCGGCCAGCAGCCGTTGCACGATCCCCGGGTTGACGGCGGCGACATCGCCGACGAACCCGAGCTCGGGGTTGCGCGCGCTCGCCAGGATCAGGCCGGCGTCTTCACCGGAAAGACCGACGGCCAGCGGGCCGTGCACGTTGACCGACGAGACGATGTCGCGATTGATCTTGCCGACGAGGACCATGCGCGCCACGTCGAGGCTCTCGGCATCCGTGACACGGAGCCCGTCGCGGAACTCGGGCACCATGCCGAGGCGCTCCATCAACGCGCTGATCTGAGGGCCGCCGCCGTGCACCACGACAGGACGCATGCCGACCGACCGCATGAGGACCACGTCGTCGGCGAACTGGCGCGCGAGCGCCGGATCGGTCATGGCGTTGCCGCCGTACTTCACGACGACGGTGGAGCCGAAGAACTTGCGAATGTACGGCAGTGCCTCGACGAGGACGTCAGCCTTCTCGCCCGGCGTCGCGGCGGCCGCTCGTTGCCCGCGCTCGCTCACGACGTCCCCATGTTCTCGTCGACGTACGCGTGCGTGAGGTCGTTGGTGTGCACGAAGTAGCTGTGCCTGCCCGCGCCGAGCCGGCACGTCAGCGTGAACTCGGGCCGCTGCGCGACCGCGGACGCATCGGCTCCGGTGGGCGCTCGCCCCATGGAGACGACGATGTCGTCATAGGCGATCGTCACGGCGTCGACGTCCATCGCCACACCCGCGACTCCGAGCTCCGACAGCACCCTTCCCCAATAGGGATCGGAACCGTAGAGGCTCGTCTTCACCAGCAAGCTGCCGGCGAGCTTGCGCGCCGCTCGCTCGGCCTCCGCCGCGCTGCCCGCTTCTTCCACCGAGATCGTCACGACCTTCGTGTGACCCTCGGCATCGCGCACCATCTGCATCGCGAGTGATCCGCACGCCTCGGCCAAGCCCATACCGAACCGATCGAGATCAGGGGCACCGGCACGCCCGTTGGCGAGCACGAGCACCGTGTCGTTCGTGCTGGTGCAGCCGTCGACGACGATGCGGTTGAACGTCATGCTCACCGCGCGCTCCAGCAGCCGCTGGAGATCGTCCGGCTCGACGGCCGCGTCGGTCGTGAGCACCGCCAGCATCGTGGCCATGTTCGGCGCCAGCATGGCCGCGCCCTTGGCCATGCCGCCCACGATCCAGTCGTCGCCGTGGACGATCACTTCCTTCGGCACGGTGTCCGTCGTCATGATCGCCCGCGCCGCGCGACCGCCCGTCGACGGGTCGAGCACGGACGCCACTGCGGGGATGCCCAGCCGCACCGGCGCCATGTCGAGCGGGATCCCGATGAGGCCGGTGGAGCACACCAGGACCTCCTCCACGCGGCAGCGCAGCTCGAGCGCGGTGAGCGTGCACATCTCCTCGGCCGTCTCGACGTCGGTTCCGGTCGCGCAGTTCGCGTTTCCGCTGTTGAGCACCACCGCGGCCGCATGGCCGTCGGTTGCCGCGAGATGCCGCTTGGAGACGTGCACCGGGCCCGCGCACGCGAGGTTCTGCGTGAACACTCCCGCGGCGGGTACGGCGAGGTGATCGAGTGTCGACACGAGGGCGAGGTCCGGTTTGCCGGCCGGCTTGATACCGCAGTGCAGTCCGCCGGCGGCGAAGCCCTGCGGCGCCGTGACGCTCACGGGTACACCCCGACGTTCGGGAGGCCTGTGGTCTCGTCGAGACCGAGCGCGAGGTTGGCGCACTGGACCGCTTGCCCGCTGGCTCCCTTCACGAGGTTGTCGATCGCGCACAACACCAGGACCCAACCGGTGCGCGGGTCGGCACGACCGGTGATGTAGGCGGTGTTCGAGCCGAGCGTGGACTTGGTCGACGGCGCGTCCGGGGTCACGACGACGAAGGGTTCGTCGTCATAGGCATCGTGCAGCAGGTCGAGCACGCCCTTCGTCGACGCGCTCCCGGCGGGACGGGCGTAGCACGTGGCCAGGATGCCCCGGTTCATCGGAGCGAGGTGTGGAGTGAACAGGACCTGCGCGTTCAGGCTCTGTTCGATCTCGGCCGTGTGCCGGTGGTCGAGCAATCCGTACGCGACGAAGTCCTCGTCGGTTCCGCAGAACGGGTACTTGCCCCGCCCCGCACCAGACACGCCGCTCGCAGCGTCGACGATGATGCCCGCGGTCTCGACCAGCCCCGAGCCGACGAGCGGCGCGAGCGCGAGCGTGGCCGCCGTCGGATAGCAACCGGCCGCGGCGACCAACGCCGCAGAGCGCAGCTCGTCTCGATGCAGCTCGGGCAGGCCGTACACGAAATCGTCCAGGAGCTCGGGGGCCTCGTGGGCCTCCCCGTACCACTGCTGGTACGCGGCCGGATCATGCAGCCGGAAGTCGGCGGCGAGATCGACGACGTGCTTCACCTGCGTGCGCAGCTCTGGCACGATCGCCTGGGACGCGCCGTGGGGCAGGCCGCAGAAGACGAGGTCGAGGCCCCGCACGGCCTCCGGCGAGTACTCCGTGAAGACCAGATCGGGATAGGCGGGCGCCAGGCTCGGATACAACGACGCGACCGAAGTGCCGGCCTGCGTGTCGCCGGTGGCCAGCTCGACGGTCAGGTCCGGATGGCCGGCGCACAGGCGCAGGAGCTCGGCGCCCGTGAAGCCCGAACCGCCGACGATGCCGATGTTGGCCATCGAGCGATCGTAGTGGTGTTATGCATGATCATGCAACCACATGCATGACCATCCAGCCGGTCAGGGCTCGACCGAGAGGTCGTGGATGGCCTCGATGAGGTCGCCGGTGTGCACCGATGCACCACTGCGCACGAGTTGGGCGACCAGGGCGGCCATGCCGAGGCACGCGATGGTCGATCCCGCCAGGAGCCCGACCTCGACACGCAGATAGAGGTCGTGGCCGGCGGCGGTGAAGACGATGAAGGTCACGACGCTCACGGCCCAACACACCGCCATTCGTGTGTGGCCGCCGAGCGCGATCACCGCCTGCGCCATCGCCTGGGCGAGCATGAACAGCACGCTGCCCGCAGCGAGGAGGCCGACGGTGCGATGCCCGAGGTCGTACTCCTCGCCGTAGAGGATCTTGATCGCGTCGGGCCCGATGGTGGTGGCGGCGACGACGGCGACGAAACCGGCACCACCGATCACGGTGACGAGCCGGCGGAAGCCGACTTTGAATTCGTCGAAGCGCCCGGCGCTGGCCAACGCCGACAACTTCGGGAGCAGTGCGGCTTGCACCGCTTGGAAGAGGAACAGCGGGATGCGGGCGATGATCACCGCGGTGAAAAAGCGCGCCACCCGTTCGTCTTCGCCGTGATCGGCCAAGATCTTCATCGCGATCGGTCCGCCGTTGACGAGGGCCATCGCCAGAACCGACCCGGCGAGCAGGGCTCCGAG
>JBEEFX010000370.1:0-2807 GCA_041166365.1 Acidimicrobiaceae bacterium | reverse complement strand
GATCCCTCGAGCCCTGTTCGGGCCAGCCCGCTTCAAACGGGTGTCCTCACCAACCTCGGATCACTCCCAAGTTCACTGCTCTGCGTTGCGCTGGCGGAAGCGGCGCGGGTCGAACGCGCAAGCCCTCTCGGGCCACTCCGCTAGCAACGGAGCTCCTCACCATTCGGATCGCTTCCTTGGCGTCCCCGGCCCGAGTCGAACGAGCGCCGCCGGCTTAGGAGGCCAGCTCCCGGTTCCACCGGCGAGGACAACGGGAGCCCAAGGTCAGAATTGAACTGACGACACCCGCCCTACCATGGCGGTGCTCTGCCACTGAGCTACCTGGGCGTGCGTGTGGCCCCCGCACCACGAGTCGAACGTGGCAGCTCTCCTTCGGAGGGACAGCGACAGGTCCGCTGTTGCGGGGTTGGCGCCCCGACCAAGAATCGAACTTGGTCACCGAGGTTCGTAGCCTCGGGTCCGGAGGTCCACCGTCCGGGGCAGTGTGGTGGCGGGCTCGCTCGGGAACCGCGCGACCGGAGGCAAACGCCCCTGCGGGCATTCACGTGGAAGGTGAAGGAACCCCCGGTCTTCGCATCGGGCGGGCCGATGCCACGCACCGGTCCCGCCCGAAGGGGGCCGGGCGGGACCAGCACGGGACCACGCTGGAGTCAGGTGCCCTTGTAGTTGAGGACCTGGTGCAGCGTGTGTCGGACCTCGACGAGGTCGGCCTGGTCGGCCATGACCTGATCGATGTCCTTGTAGGCCGCGGGGATCTCGTCCACCAGCGATGCGGCCCGCGCGGCGAGCCAGACCTTGCCGGCCATGGCCTCGGCGAGATCCGCGGTGGTGAACAGCTTCTTGGCCTGCGTCCGGCTGTGCCGACGACCGGCGCCGTGCGAGCACGACGTCCAGCTGGCGGCGTTGCCGAGTCCGGCGACGATGTAGCTGCGGGTCCCCATCGAGCCCGGGATGACGCCGAGGTCGCCGACGTCGGCCTTGATCGCGCCCTTCCGGGTGATCCACAGCTCCTGGCCGTCGTGGACCTCGCGCTGGGTGAAGTTGTGATGGCAGTTGATGCGCCGGGTCTCGCGGCCGAGGCCGAGGCCGAGGAACCCGAACACCTCGCGCAGCGCGCTGTCCATCATGGCGTCGCGGTTGGCCCGGGCGTAGTCCTGCGCCCAGAGCATGTCGGCGATGTACGCCTCGAACTCCGGGGTGCCCTCCAGGAAGTACGCCAGGTCGGGATCCTCGAGCCGGAGCTGGAGGTCCTTGGCCAGGGTGCGGGCCTTGGCGATGTGCATCTGGGCGAGCTGGTTGCCGATGCCTCGGCTGCCGGAGTGCAGGACGATCCACACGCGGCCCCGCTCGTCGATGCACACCTCGACGAAGTGGTTGCCCGAGCCGAGGGTGCCGAACTGCTTGGCCGCCTTCACCGAGCGCTGGGTTCCGAGCTCGGTCGCCGGACGGTTGGCGCTCAGCCACTTGTCGGCCTTGCGGGCGATCTCGTCGTGGCCCTGGCCGACGCCGGCCGGGATGACCCGCTCGATGCGGGCGAGCAGCGGCTCGAGCGTGTCGGGCAGCTGGGACTCGAGGACGTCGAGCTCGGCGGCGATCATGCCGCAACCGATGTCGACGCCGACGGCGGCCGGGATGACGGCTCCCTTGGTCGGGATGACCGAGCCGACCGTGGCCCCGATGCCGACGTGGGCGTCGGGCATCAGGGCGACGTGGCCGGCGACGATCGGGAGGCGGGCTGCCTTCTCCGCCTGACGCAGGGTGCCCGGGTCGATGTCGCTGGCCCAGGAGATGAGCTTGTCGTTGATGTGGGTGGGCATGTCTGCCTCCTTTCGTTGGGTGTGTTGGTGGTGGTGCGTGTGGTCGGCGGGAGTCGAACCCGCATCACGAGCGTGGCGTGCTCGCATCCTCGCCGTTGGACGACGACCACGTTGGCTGCCAGAGGAGGACTCGAACCCCCATCGACCGGGCAACAACCGGCTGTCCTCCCATTGGACGATCTGGCATCGCTGGGTGGTACCGCGACGGGGAATCGAACCCCGGCTTCCGGACTGAGAACCCGGCGTCCTGCCTCTGGACGATCGCGGCGTGCAATTGGCGCCACCGACGGGACTTGCACCCGCGACCTCCGGCTTGACGGGCCGGCGCTACCACTGGCTGAGCTACGGCGGCATCGCTCCTGGCGCATTGGAGCAGTGCGCGCCCTGGGCCTCGAACCCAGTCTCTTCCGGGGTAAGAACCCGGTGCCCTACCAGTCAGGCGTGACGCGCATCGTGGGTCGGGAGGGAATCGAACCCCCTTCGTCCGAGGACGACCGGTCTACAGCCAGCTGCGCCCCATGGCGCGACCGACCCAGAAGTCGAAGCCGCGTGGCGGCGGCTCCGACGACGATGTCTCTGCAGTTGTCAAGGTGCGGTTGGCCGCGCTGGTGGCGCGGCATGAGAAGCAGGCTCGGAAGGTGTCGAACCCCCGGCCGTCGGTTTTGGAGACCGCGGCGCCACCATTGGCTCGAGCCCAAGTCGGGAACGCGCATGACGTTGTGCGCGGAGTGCGTCCGGCGATGCCGATGTCGCTGGAGAACAGACGGGAGTTGTCTGGTGCTAGCGACAGACGACGGGGCTACCGGGATTGGCAGCTGTCCGTCGTTCCGGCTTCGCCTCATGATCGAGCGATTGGCCGGACCGATACGCATCCGCGCCGAAGCTCGACAGGGACATGCCCTGGAGCAACGACTCGGCGGTGAGGATGCGCGTCATAGGAAGGCAGATGGTGCGCGACACGAAGCGATGTGTCAACGCATTTGTTTCGCA
>JBEEFX010000369.1:0-8217 GCA_041166365.1 Acidimicrobiaceae bacterium | reverse complement strand
GCGCTGAGTGACTCCTGCGTCGTCTTCAGATCGCCGGCGACGTCCAGCGGAGCGAGCATGTATCCCGCCTGCGCGACCGAGGAGTACGCGAACAGGCGCACGATGTTCGTCTGCCGCAAGGCGATGAGATTGCCGACCGTCATCGTGAGCACGGCGAGCACCCAGAACATCGGCTGCCACACGTCGTGCTGGTTGAAGAAGCCGACGAAGACGAGTTCCATGATGGCGACGAACCCGCCCGCCTTGGACGCCACCGACAAGAAGGCCGTGATCGGCGTTGGAGCACCCTCGTACGTGTCGGGAGCCCACGTGTGGAACGGCACCGCGGACACCTTGAACGCGAAGCCGACCACACAGAACACGATGCCGAGCGTCACGATCGGCTTCGTGGTGCTGCCGAGGGCGGCACCAATCTCGGTGAGCAACGTCGATCCCGTCACGCCGTACAGCAGCGACATGCCGTAGAGCATGATCGCGGAGGCGAAGACACCCATCAGGTAGTACTTCAGTCCCGCCTCGTTGCTCTTCGCGTCACGTTTGCGCCACGCCGCGAGCATGTAGGCCGGGATCGACAGCGTCTCGAGAGCGATGAAGATCGTGATGAGGTCGCGGCTCGAGGCCATCACCACCATGCCGAGCACCGACGACAGCAGCAGGAAGTAGTACTCGCCCTCGTAGTAGTCGCCCTCGGCGACGTAGTTGGTCGACATGAGTACGACGACGTACGCGCCGATGAGGAACAGCGCCTTCAGCGTGAGCGCGAAGTTGTCGACGACGTAGCCACCGTTGCCGCTGAGGACGACCCGGTCGGCGCCGTCGACGGCGAGGGTGATCACCGGCACCATCGCCGCCAGCAGGCCGATGCCGGAGATCGTGCCGAGAAGCGGCCGGTTGCGCTCGGACAAGAGGTCGACGAGCAGCACGACCACGAGCGTGGCCACGATGATCATCTCGGGCGCGAGCGCGTGGTAGTCCACGTGCGGAGCGGTGAAGCC
Source organism: Acidimicrobiaceae bacterium (assembly GCA_041166365.1). GTDB lineage: Bacteria > Actinomycetota > Acidimicrobiia > Acidimicrobiales > JACDCH01 > DASUCS01. The sequence goes on along the minus strand of JBEEFX010000369.1, from coordinate 7,222 downwards.
GATCAACACGTACGGCTACTTCCCGAGCGCCAGCTGGTTGACGCCGTTGAGGACGCTGCTGACGGCCGGGTCGGTCACGTGGAAGACGATGTTCGGGAAGATGCCGATCACGACGATGAGCACGAGCAGCGGTGCCCACGACAGCCACTCGGGCAGCTCCACGTCGTGGAATTCGTGCCCCTCCCATTCCTCCTGCGGCACGCCGAAGGCGATGCGCTGCAACAGCCAGAGGAGGTAACCGGCCGCGAAGACCGTGCCGATGGCGGCAACGACCATGTAGACGCGGAAGAGCGGCTCGGACAGGCCGGCCGCCGGTTGGTACGACGACAGGATCGCCGGGAACTCGCCCCAGAAGCCGGCGAGACCGGGCAGGCCGAGCGACGCCATCGCGCAGAACCCGAAGATCCAGCCGATGCGGGGTGCCTGGAGCAGCAAACCGCCGAGGCGCTTGATCTCGAGCGTGTGGAAACGCTCCTTCACCGAGCCGGCGATGAAGAAGAGCATGCCGGTGATGAGACCGTGGGCGACCATGCCCATCACCGCGGCGTTGATGCCGAACGAGGTGAGGGTGGAGATGCCGAGCATCACGAATCCCATGTGCGCGACGGACGAGAACGCGATGAGCCGCTTCATGTCGGTCTGCGCGAGACAGCACAGTGCGCCGTAGATGATGCCGATCACCGCCAACAGCGCGATCCACGGCGCCCAGCTGTGCGCCGCTTCGGGCAGGATCGGGATGGCAACGCGCACGAAGCCGTACGTGCCGAGTTTCAGCAGGACGGCCGCCAGGATGACCGAGCCCTGCGTCGGCGCCTGGGTGTGAGCGTCGGGCAGCCACGTGTGGAACGGGAACATCGGCACCTTGATGCCGAAGCCGATGAACATGCCGCCGAACACCACGAGCTGGGTGGTGTGCGCGATGCCGGCGCCGTGCGCCCTCGCCAGCTCGATCATCGAGAAGGTGTGCAGCGGGTTGCCGGCACCGTCCTTCGCCAGGAAGTAGAGCGCCAGGAAGCTGACGATCATGAGCGCGGAGCCGAACAGCGTGAACAGGAAGAACTTGATGGCGGCGTACAGCCGCTGCTCTCCGCCCCACACACCGATCATGAAGTACATCGGCAGCAGCACGATCTCGAAGAACACGAAGAAGAGGATCAGGTCTTGGGCCAGGAACGTCCCGACCATGCCCGTCTCGAGGACGAGCGTGAGGATCAGGAACGCCTTCGGGTTGTGGGGCTCAGGGAAGTGGTTCCACGAGTAGATGATGACGGACGGCACGACGAGGACGGTGAGCAGCAACAGCGGCAGTGAGATGCCGTCGAGGCCGACGATGTACTTGCTGTTGATGACCTCGATCCACTTGTGGTCGACGAGGAACTGCAGATCGCCGCTGTGGTCGTAGTCGAAGATGAACGCGATCCAGACCGTGACGCCGAACACGATCAGCGACGTGAGGAGCGCCACCCACTTGTGGAGCTCCTCCTCCACCTTCGGGATCAGCATCATCAGCGCCGCGCCCACGAGCGGGGCGAAGATCGCCACGCTCGGGCCCCAATGCTTGAGGACGTCTTCCATATGCCTGTGTCAGCTCCTCAGAGGGTGAAGACCAAGATGCCGGCGAGGACCACGGCGCCGCCGAACAGCAGCGCGCCGTATTGCTGGACCTTGCCCGATTGCATGCGACGCAACAGCTGGCCCGAACCTTCGGCGCCCGCTCCTGAGCCATTGACGATGCCGTCGACCACCTGCTGGTCGACATTCCTGTACAAGAACCCCGCGACCTTCTGCGACAGGAAGCCGGCCCCGTTGACCACCCCGTCGATCACGTTCTGGTTGACCCAGTTCGCCGCCCGGGCGATCGGACCGGACGTGCCGGCAGCGATCACGCCGGTGTAGAGGTGGTCGAAGTAGTACTTGTTGACGAGGAGCGTGTGGCCGGCATGTGCGATCCGGAACCGCTCGGTCGCGCCGTGGAACGCGCCGCGGAACCAGTAGGCGTACGCGATTGCGATACCGGTGAGGCCGATGAGCGACGAGACGATGGCGATCGTCCAGTTGAATTCGAGGACACCGACGGCCGGGAAGTAGTCACCCACCGGCTGCACGTAGTGCTCGAACCGCAGTTTGAGCGAGTCCGGCCCGAAGGGCCAGTTGGCGAAACCGGCGACGACCGCCATGACCGAGCAGACGTAGAGCGGGTACACGATGACCGGCCCGGACTCGTGCGGCTGATGCTGCGGATCCGCGGCGGCCCCCCGTGGTTCGCCGTAGAAGGTCAGGTACACACAGCGCGTCATGTACGCCGCGGTCATGAACGCGCCGATGACGCCGACCACGAGGAAGACCTCGTAGGCGTCGTTGCTGCCGAGCGAGTGCGCGCCGGTGAGAATCTCGTCCTTCGACCAGAATCCGGCGAGCGGGATGATGCCGATGAGCGCGCCGGTGCAGATCATGAACGTGGCCCAGGTCCTTGGCATGAAGCGCTTCATGCCGCCCATGTCGTTCTTCATGTCGAAGCTGTGCACGGAGTGTGCGACCGAGCCCGAGCCCAGGAACAGTCCGGCCTTGAAGAAGGCGTGCGTGAAGAGGTGGAACAGCGCCGCGGTCCATGCTCCGACACCGAGTGCCATCACCATGTAGCCGAGCTGGCTCACGGTGGAGTAGGCGAGCACTTTCTTGATGTCGCTCTGGACGAATGCCAAGCCCGCTCCGCCGAGCACGGTGATGCCGCCGATGATGGCCAGGAGGTTGAGGTTGCCGTCACCGATGGACAAGCCGTGGAAGAACACGGAGTAGAGGCGGGCCACCATGAAGATGCCCGCCACGACCATGGTGGCTGCGTGGATGAGCGCGGACACGGGCGTGGGGCCGGCCATCGCGTCGGGCAGCCAGGTGTGCAGGATGAACTGGCCCGACTTGGACATCACCGCGGCGGTCAGGCAGCACGCGGCGACAAGCAACAGCAGGTGGGCGATGTCGCCGGCGTTCGCCATCTGGTTGATCTCCAGGATGTCGAAGCTCCCGGTCGCCCAGAAGAGGGTGATCATCCCGACCATCAGGCCGACGTCGCCAACGCGGTTGGTGAGGAACGCCTTGAGCGCGGCGTCGGAGTTCGGTTTCTCCTCCCACCAGTGACCGATGAGCGCGAAGGAGCACAGGCCGACGAGCTCCCAACTGGTGATGAACTGGATGGTGTTGCGGCTCATCACCAGCATGAGCATCGATGCCGTGAAGAGCGACAGGAACGCGAAGTAGTGCGTGTAGCGCCGGTCGCCTCCGACGTAGTCGGTGCTGTAGATGTGCACGAGCAGCGAGATGATCGAGACGACCAGGAACATCATCACGCTCAGCCCGTCGACCAGCGTGCCGACCGTGAACTTCTGGCCGCCGATCTCGAACCACGTGACCTCGGTCGTGACCGGATCGACCGGCGTGTGGTGCTCTTCGCCCGCGGCCGCGACATCGCCGTGCCCGCTCTCCGCCTCCTGGGTCACCTCGGAGGGCGCCGTTGCACCATGACCCGCATCGTTGACGTGGCCGATCCAGGTGCCCGCCGAGAGGAGGGCGATCACGAAGCAGAGGCCGACGGCGAAGATGCCGATCTCCGAGCCCTTGCGCGGTAGGCGCTTGCCGAACGCCAGGATCGCGACGAACGACGACGCCATGATCGCCGGCATCAGCCACACCCAGTGCAGGATCATCGGCGCATCACCCTCGCATCGCGTCGACTTCGTCGAGGTCGATCGACGAGCGGTTGCGGTAGAGGAGCAGGACGATCGCGAGCCCGACGCCCACCTCCGCGGCGGCGACGGTGATGACGAACAGCGCGAAGACCTGTCCGACGACGCTGTTGTGCAGCGCGCCGAACGCGACGAGGTTGATGTTGACAGCGTTGAGGATGAGCTCGATGGACATGAGGACCATCACGCCGTTGCGCCGTGCGAGCACGCCGTACACGCCGATGGCGAACAGGGCCGCGCCGAGCAGCAGGAACTCATTGATCAACATGGCGCCTACTCCTTCCTGGCCAGCACGATGGCGCCGACCAGCGCGGCGAGGAGCAGCACGGACACGACTTCGAACGGCACGAGGTAGGTCGAGAAGATGGAGTCGCTCACGTCGGCCGTGAGTTGGTGGGAACCGGCCGGGAGCTTGTCTGAGCCGAAGGCGTCGATGAGGGAATAGCCGAGTACTCCGGCGAGTGCGAGCCCGACGACGATCCCGACGGGCCAGTTGCGGCCGGTGAGTTGCAGCTCGCGGCCGATGGGCGCGCGGGTGAGCATGATGCCGAAGAGGAACAGCACGACGATCGCGCCGATGTAGACGAGGATCTGGGTGATGCCGACGAACTCGGCACCGAGCAGCAGGAAGCTGGCACCGACTCCGGCGAGCACGGCCACGAGATACAGCGCAGCGCGCACGACGTTGTTCGTCGTGACGACCAGGAGCGCGCCACCGATCACGATCGCGGCAATCACACCGAACGCGATGTGTTGCGCCACCATCGTCTCCGCCACGACCATCTTTACTTCGCGCCCTTCTTCGGGAGCTTCTTGACCTTGGCCTCCGAACCCGCCTCGTAGGGCTCGTACTCCGGAACCGTGTCCATCCACTCGCCGAGGCGCTCTTTGTCGTGCAGCAGATCGGCGATGCGGGGTTCGGAGTACTCGTACTCGGGCGTCCAGAACAGGGCGTCGAACGGGCACACCTCCACGCAGATCCCGCAGTACATGCACAGCGCGTAGTCGATGTCGAAGCGGTCCAGCGCGCTGACCGTGCGTTCCTTGCCACCCTCCCGGCGGGGTGGGGCCTTGTGCTTGTGACCCTCGATGTAGATGCACCAGTCCGGGCAGCTTCGGGCGCACAGCATGCAGACCGTGCAGTTCTCCTCGAGCAGCGCGATCACACCGCGAGCGCGCGTCGGCGGCGCTTCCTTCACGTGCGGATATTGGACGGTGTGCGCGCCCTTGCTCGGGCTCGGGATGAGCTTCTTCGCTCCCTCGTTCGGGAACATCGTCTTCGTCATCTCTTTGAACGTGACACCCAGACCCTTGATCAGGCCGGGAACCTTGGGCTTGCTAGGCATGGGCGTGTAGCTCCCTTCCAGCCAGGCGGCGCCGGGCAAGCGCCCGCGGCGCCGCACGTCGAGCGGAGGACAAAGTCCGTAGCGAGAGCATCAGCTCAGAACACGACCTTCAGGATGGCGGTGGCGAAGATGTTGAGGAGGGACAGCGGGATGAGGACCGTCCACGCGACCTTCTGCAGCTGGTCCTCCCGGAAGCGCGGATACGTGAAACGCACGAAGAAGATGATCCCGGCGATCACGAGGATCTTGGTGAAGAGGATGAGCGGGCCGACCACGTTCATGTAGTTGGCGTCGATGTCCAGGCCAGGGATCGGTAGGTACCACCCGCCCAGGAACAGCGTGGCCGCCAGCGCGCCGAACGCGCCGACCGAGGCGAACTCGGCGATGAAGAACAGCAGGAATCGCAACCCGGAGTACTCCGTCATGTACCCGGCGACGATCTCGGATTCCGCGACGGGCATGTCGAACGGCGTCTGCGTGAGCTCGGCCTGCGCCGCGATGAGGAAGATCATGAAACCGAGGAACTGCGTGAAGATGTACGGGTTGCCGAGGCCACCGAATCCGAAGATCTCGCCGTTGGCCTGGGCCACGACGATGCCCTGCAGGTTCATGGTGCCGGCCTGGATCACGACGCCGACGACGGCGAGCACCATCGGCAGCTCATAGGCGATGAGCTGGCCGGCGGCGCGCAGGCCGCCGAGCAGTGAGTACTTGTTCGCCGATGCCCAGCCGGCGATGAGGATGCCGATGACCGAGATCGACGAGACCGCGAGCGCGTAGAAGATGCCGACATCGAGGTTCGTGAAGTACGCGTCGGGCCCGAAGGGGACCACGACGTACACGAGGAGCACCGACGCGAAGATGAGATACGGCGCGAGCTTGAACAGCTTCTCGTCCGCCTTGGCCGGGACGAGGTCTTCCTTCTGCAAGAACTTGCCGACCTCGGCCACGAGCTGGAGCTGGCCGTGCGGGCCGGCTTCCATCGGACCGAGCCGGCTCTGCATGAAGCTCGACATCTTGAACAAGAAGAGGTTGACGAACGCGCCGGCCGGCAGGAGCACGCACAACAGCACGCCGATGCTCTTGATGATCGTCTGCTGCCAGTAGGCGAGATGGATTGCGAGCGTCACCGGTCGATGTCACCCAGGATGAAGTAGAGGCTGCCGAGGATCGTGATGACGTCGGGCACGTAGACCCCGCGCAGCACCCACGGCGCGATGGAGACGTTGTTGAAGCTGGCGCTGCGGATCTTCACGCGGAACGGCCCGAGGTCGCCCTTGCTGACGATGTAGTACCCCATCGCGCCGAGCGGGTTCTCGGTCTCGACATACGCCTCGCCCTCGGGCACCTTGATGATGCGCGGGACCTTCGCCATGATCGACCCGCTCGGGAGACCGTCGAGCAGCTGGTCGACGAGCCTGGTGGCTTCACGAGTCTCTTGCATCCGGACCCAGTAGCGGGCGAACGAGTCGCCGTCAGGGTGCGTCCACACCTTCCAGTCGAGCTGGTCGTACGGCAACGGTGAGAGCTTGCTGTCGCGACGGATGTCCCAGTCGACACCACTCGCGCGGATGTTCGCGCCGGAGAGCCCGTAGGACAGCCCGACCTCGGCCGGGATGACGCCGATGCCGCGCATGCGCGTCTGGAAGATCTCGTTGCCGACGAGCAGCTCTTCCATCTCGTCGCAAAAGTCGCGCATGCGTTGCATGACGCGCTTGGTCTCGTCGATCCAGCCCTTCGGAAGGTCGTCCTTCAGTCCGCCGATACGGTCGAAGTTCGGGTGGAAGCGTCCGCCCGTGACCGCTTCGATCTGGTTGAGCACGAACTCGCGGTCGCGGAACGCGTAGAAGGCCGCGGTCATCGCGCCGAGCTGCAATCCCATCTCACCGAGGAACAAGCCGATGTTCGAGACACGGCCCAGCTCGAACAGGACCGTGCGGATCCACTGCGCACGCGGCGGGGCCTCGATCTCCATGAGCTTCTCGGCTGCGAGGATGAACGGCACCTCGTTGCAGAAGCTCGACAGCCAGTCGATGCGGTTGACGAGCGTGGTGATCTGCGGGTACGTGCGGACCTCGACGAGCTTCTCGTAGCCGCGGTGCATGTAGCCCATGATCGGATCGGCCGCGATCACGA
>JBEEFX010000368.1:0-2539 GCA_041166365.1 Acidimicrobiaceae bacterium | reverse complement strand
CACCATCGTCGTCGCCGCCGGCGCGTCGGACCCGGCGCCGCTGCTCTACATCAGCCCGTATTCCGCCTGCGCGATGGGCGAGTATTTCCGCGACTCCGGCCGGCACGCGCTGGTCATCTACGACGATCTGTCCAAGCACGCCCAGGCCTATCGCGAAATCTCGCTGCTGCTGCGCCGTCCGCCCGGCCGCGAGGCCTACCCGGGCGACGTCTTCTATCTGCACTCGCGCCTCCTCGAGCGCGCGGCCAAGCTGAACGCCGAGCTCGGCGGCGGATCGTTGACGGCGCTGCCGATCATCGAAACGCAGGCCGGCGATCTCTCGGCCTACATCCCGACCAACGTGATCTCGATCACCGACGGCCAGATCTTCCTGGAGTCGGACCTCTTTCACCAGGGCGTCCGTCCGGCCATCAACGTCGGCAACTCGGTGTCGCGCGTCGGCGGATCGGCGCAGATCAAGGCGATGCGCCAGGTCGCCGGCACGCTGCGCCTCGACCTCGCGCAGTATCGCGAGCTCGCCGCGTTCGCGCAGTTCGGCTCCGACCTCGACAAAGTCACGCAGGCGCAGCTCAACCGCGGCCGTCGTCTCGTCGAGATCCTCAAGCAAGGACAGTACTCGCCGATGCGCATCGGTCTGCAGACGGCGTCGATCTTCGCCGGTACGAAAGGCTTCCTCGACAACCTCGCCGTCGAAGCGGTTCGTCCGTTCGAAGCGGCGCTGCATCAGTGGCTGATCGACGACAAGGCCGATCTCGTCGACCGCGTCGAGAAAGCGTCGAAGTTCGATGACGCGCTCTCCGGCGAGTTGAACGATGCCATCACCGAGTTCAAGAATCTCTACGTGAAAGACAACGCGGGCGTGCTCGCAGCGTAACGACCGATGCCAAGCACGATCGACATCCGGCGCCGCATACGCAGCGTCAAGAACACGCAGCAGATCACCAAGGCCATGAAGATGGTCGCCGCGGCGAAACTGCGCCGCGCGCAGGACCGCATCTTCGCGGCCCGTCCGTACGCGGCCGGTCTGCGCCAGGTGCTCTCGTCCGTCGCGGCGCGCGTCGAGAACGCAACGCATCCGCTCCTCGCCGAGCGCGAAGAGAAGAACGTTCTGCTGCTCGTCGTCACCGCCGACAAAGGTCTCTGCGGCGCGTTCAACACGAACGCCATCAAAGCGGCGCAGAACTTCATTCGCGATCACGCCTTCGAATCGGTGCAGCTGATTCCGATCGGACGCAAAGCGAACGACTTCTTCCGCCGCCGCACCATCCCGCTGCGCAAACAGGCGCACACGATTCAGGCGCTGTCGATGGAGACGGCGCGCGAGATCGCGGAAGCGATCTCCACCGATTTCGTCGAAGGGAAAGTCGACGCGGTCTACGTCGTCTACAACGAGTTCCGCTCCGTCATCTCACAGGTCGTGCGCACCGAACGTTTGCTGCCGATCGAGCGCGCGTGGGATGAGACGCAGAGCACCATCGATTACCTTTACGAGCCCGGCCCGGAAGCGATCCTCGCCGAGCTCCTGCCGAAGCACATCGAATTTCAGCTGTACCGCATCCTCCTCGAGTCCGCCGCTGCCGAACAGGGAGCGCGCATGACCGCGATGGAGGCGGCGACGAAGAACGCGTCGGAGATGATCGATCACCTGACGCTCACCTACAACCGCATCCGTCAGGCGTCGATCACGAAAGAGATCATCGAGATCGTGTCGGGCGCGGCCGCGGCGAAATAGCAATTCCGAACGGAGAACAAATGGCAGACGACCACAAGACCGGAAAAGTCATCCAGATCATCGGCCCCGCCGTCGACGTCGAGTTCGACGAAGGGCATCTGCCGGCGATCTACAACGCCGTCCGCATCATCGACAACGGCGAGCTCGGAAAGGTTCCCATCGACGTCGTCGTCGAAGTCGCGAACCACATCGGCGAGAACCAGGTGCGCTGCATCGCCATGAAGCCGACCGACGGCATGGTCCGCGGCATGAAGGCGATCGACACCGGCGCGCCGATCTCGGTTCCGGTCGGCCGCGAGACGCTCGGACGCATTCTCAACGTCCTCGGCGAGCCGGTCGACGAGCGTGGTCCGGTGAACTCCGAGCACCGCTGGTCGATCCATCGTGAAGCTCCGCCATTCGACGAGCAGTCGACTTCCATCGAGATGTTCGAGACCGGCATCAAGGTCATCGACCTGCTCGAGCCGTACACCAAGGGCGGGAAGACCGGTCTGTTCGGCGGCGCCGGCGTCGGCAAGACGGTTCTCATCCTAGAGCTCATCACGAACGTCGCGAAGCAGCACGGCGGCTTCTCCGTGTTCGCTGGCGTCGGCGAGCGCACGCGCGAAGGCAATGACCTTTACCTCGAATTCGAGGAGACCGGCGTCATCACGCCCGGCGATCCGTCGAAGTCGAAAGCAGCGCTGATCTACGGCCAGATGACCGAGCCGCCGGGTGCGCGTCTGCGCGTCGGGCTGACCGGTCTCACCGTCGCCGAGTACTTCCGCGACGTCGAGAACCAGGACGTGCTGCTCTTCATCGACAACA
>JBEEFX010000367.1:0-9953 GCA_041166365.1 Acidimicrobiaceae bacterium | reverse complement strand
CCGCGGGCGGCGGCACCGGGGACGACATCGTCTTCACGACGGTGAGCGAACTCGTCATCTCGCCGCCGGAGCTCATCGCTGCCCGCACCGCGCAAGCCGGCAACGACGAGGCAATCACCGACGTGTGGGATGACCTGCGCTACTCGAGTGGTGTCGTCGTCTGCTTCACCTCGAATCCGTTGACGCCTGGGGACGCGTTCTACTTGGGCTTCGAGCAGTCCCTTGGCGGCAACATGATCCGACTGCGTTTCGAGGCGTCGATCGAGGGGATCGGCGTCGATCCGGAGCGTCCGCCGCTGGCGTGGGAATTGTGGTCGGGCGAGGCCTGGTTGCCGCTCCACGTGCACAGCGACACCACGGGCGGGTTGAACCGCGACGGTTCCGTCTCGATCGTCGTACCGAGTGCTCATGAGCCCCTGACATTGGGTGGCACGCGGGCGTACTGGATCCGCGCGCGACTCACGTCGGCGACGGCCGGGCAACCGGCGTATCAGGCATCACCCCAGATCCGTTCCGTGACCGTCGACAGCCTCGGCGGTACGGCGCCGGCCGAGCACGCGATCGGCATCGGTACCGAAACGCTCGGACGAAGCGATGGGCAGCCCAACCAGTCGTTCGCCGTGAACCAGCCGCCGGTGCTGCCGCGCCGCGAAGGCGAGACCGTGCGGGTCATCACGAACGACGGCGTCGAGGAATGGACCGAAGTGGAGGACTTCACGGCGTCGACCGCGGACGACCAGCACTTCACCTGGGACGGCGGCGCCGGCACGATCAGGTTCGGGCCGCGGGTGCGCTACGCGGACGGCACGGTGCGCCAGCACGGCGCGATCCCTCATGACGGCGGTGAGATCGTCGTCACCGGATATCGCCACGGCGGTGGAACGTCCGGCAACGTCGGAGCCGGAACGTTGACCGTCCTGCGGACCACGATCCCGTACGTCGACCGGGTCAGCAATCTCGGGCCGGCCACCGGCGGTGTGGACGCGGAGTCCGTCGAGAACGCCAAGCTGCGCGGACCGATGACGCTGCGCACCGGCTCGCGGGCCGTCACCGCGCGGGACTACGAGCGGCTCACGCTGGCCTCGTCGGTCGAGGTCGCGCGGGCGCGGTGCTTGCCGCCCGCGGAGCCGAGTGGACCGGTGCGCCTGCTCATCGTTCCTCACGTTCGGCGCGATCCAGAGTTGCAAGAGCTCGACGACTTTGCGCTGTCGGAACAACTCGTGGCGCGCATCGCCGAACACATCGACGACCGAAGAGTGCTCGGGACCACCGTCGAAGTCGGTGTGCCGTACTACCAAGGCGTGACGGTTGCCGCGCTGGTCCGCGCGCAACCCGGCCGACCGGTGACATTGGTGCGCCAGCGCGCGATCGATCTCCTGTATCGGTACATCAACCCGCTCGTCGGTGGCACCGAAGGGACAGGCTGGCCGTTCGACACCGACCTCAACGCGGCACCGATCGCCCAGATGCTCGAGGGCATCGAAGGCGTCGACCGCGTCGAGGAGGTCCTCTTGTTCGAGCAGGACCTGCGCACCGGACGTCGCTATGGCACCGGCAAGGAACTGATCCGGCTCGACGCGCATTCGCTGTTCTTGTCGGCTCGCCACCAGATCGTCGTTCGGTAGGGAGAGCAGATGCCGCGACGCGACGACTGGCTGCTCGGGCAGCTGCCGATGGGGATGCTGGAGGACGATTTCTTCGCGCGTTTCGTCGGCATCTTCCAAGAAGTGGCCACCACGTATCTCGACGGGGTCGACAACCTCGACAGCATCGTCGACGTGACCGTCGCGCCCGAACCGGTCGTGCGGTGGCTGGGTGCGTGGCTGGGCGTGGACTCGATCGATTCGTCACTGCCGCACGAGCTGCAACGCCGCATCGTGCGAGAGTCGGGCCGGATCCTCGCATGGCGCGGCACCCGTCGAGGCCTCACAGGGTTCCTCGAGCTGGTGAGCGGAGGACCCGTGGAAATCGAGGAGACTGGCGGCGTGTTTGCCGAAGGAGAAGCTCCGCACGGGTCCCCGACCGTGGTCATCCGTGTGGAGTCGACCGGCTGGGTACCGGAGAGAGACTTCGTCGAGTGGGTGCGCGACGAGCTTCCGGCCAACGTGCGGTTCGACTTGTACGTCGGCGACCGTCAGTTGTGGCCGGCTGTGCCTGCTGTCGCGGCGGCCGACTGATGCCGGAGATCGCCTGCCCCAGCTGTGGCACGGTCAGCCACTTCGAGCAACTCCGGCGCGACGCCGAGGAGTTCTGCCGGATCTGTGACTACCCGTTGTTCTGGGCACGGTCGACGGAATTCGGGAACGGCGTGGCGGCGGACAGCGGCGGCGAGACCCTGCGCCGTCTGCCGGGTACTGCGGGCCGCGCGGTCGGGGCGTCGATCGACTGCCCGACGTGCACCGAACCGAATCCCTTCACGAACACCATCTGCATCCGCTGTGGCAGCGAGTTGCGTCCCGCGCCGCCGGAGCCAGAGGTCGTGGTGCTGCCCCCGCCTCCGGAACCCGAGCCCGAACCGGAGCCGGCCCGCAACTGGTGGCCGGTGATCATCGGGGTCGCCGCCCTCGTTGCGGTGCTCCTGCTGATCCTGCTCACCCGCTGACCCGCTGACCCGCTGCCACGTTTACCCCTCTAAGGAGCGGATGCGGCGTCATACGCCACTTCTGCTCCGCAAAGCGTTCGCGATGTGGTCGGCGACGTATCGCGGCCGGCGAGTGACGTCGTACCAAGTGAAGCGCAGGACCATCCAGCCGAGTTGCTCGATCGCGTTCTGTCGTTCGAAGTCGAGCCTGGTGGCCTCGGGCGTGCCGTGGACCGACCACCCGTCGACCTCGATCGCGATGAGGAGCTCTGGGTACGCGAAGTCGGGCCGCGCCACGAAGCGCCTGTCGGCGTAGATGTTGAACTGGAACGTGGCCCGGGGGAGTCCGTAGCGATCGAAGACCTTCGCCATCAGGGGTTCGAGATCTCCGTCCGGCCGGTCGTCCCCCAACGCCCGTTCGGCCAGCACGTGACGAAGCACTCCCGATCCGTCTCTTCCGGGCCGGGCGAGGTTGTCGACCGTGGTGTGGAGGCCGTCGATCGTGAAGAGGCGCTGGATGAGACCTCGCTCGACCCCCCGAGCCACCACAATTGGCCCGGCGACTTGGCCGAGGTGGAGGAGTGTCAGCAATGGGGTCGTCACCGGGATGTTGTGGACGGACGAGATGAGATCGGGGACGAGCGCATCGGAGCGGTGCACGATGACGCCGCGGAGCGTGAGTCGACGATTCGGTTGCACGCAGATCTCCGGACACTCGGGCCAATCGACTCCGAGCTTCCAGAGCGCGGCGGCCGACCGGTGCGATGCAGCAACGATTCCCCCCGCAGCCCACACGGCGGCGAGCAGTCGTTGCTCCCTTGTCGCCGGCGATCCGGCCATTCGAAGTACCCCGGAATGCGGGACCGAGATCTGTCCTCGCTCACGGGCCCGGCGAACCTGATCGGGCGTGAGCCCAACATCCTGCCTACGGACGAGACCGAGGCGCACCCGGCCCTTTCGGTCGAGTTCCTGCCAGTCGATGGTCATTGACTTCCTCCCCATGAGTGAACCGGAGGGGAAGAACGACGTTCACCGTACCGACGGCCTGTGACACTCGAGCTCCGCAGGCCGGTAGTAGCCGGCCGTCACGCGTCGCCCGCGACCCGTCACGCCGTCACCACGTTTGCTCCTCTAAGGAGTCCGCGTGGCATGCGACCGCGGCTTTCCGGAGCGAACGTGGCGTATGACGCCACGTTTCCTCCTTAGAGGAGGAAAAGCGTGGGGGTGTTCAGGGTTCGGGGTTGATCATCGTGATGGTGTACGTGTCCGGACCTGGGTCAACGGCGACGTGGCTGTCCGTCTTCCCCTCGGTGAAGCCGGGGATCGTGATCGTCGGCGGTGGCGGCGGTGACGTCGTCGAAGGGTGGACCCTGAACGCGTGGATCGTGTACAGGTGGTCGGGGTCGAGGTTGTTGTACACGTACGGACTGGCCGACAGCGTCAACTTCACGTTGGTCGTTTCGTCCGTGACCTCGACCGTGGCGTCCGTGATCGTCGCGCCGCTCGCATCGTGCACGGTGATCGTCAGCGTCGTCAGGCCCTTGACCTTCGTGTCGCCGATGTTCTTCGTGTCGCCCACACTCGTTGACGTTCCCGACGTGTGCGCGGTCACCGTGTTGCGCCCGTTCCCGCCGGGGAACGTCAGCGTGTAGCCCGACGCACTCGCGGCGACGTACCGCAGGTAGTTGATCGTCACGCCGTTCTCGGTCGTGTCGGTCGTCGTCGTCAGCACCACGGGAGTGCCGGTGGCGGTGGCCCCGGTGTAGAGGTTGACGGTGAGCCCGGCCGTGCCTGCTGTCGGCGCGGTGCCTCCGTCTTGCACGAGCACCCGTCCGTAGATCCTCGCCTCTTGCACCAGGACGGTTTGGCTCGCCGACGCGTCGCCGACGTTGATCGTCTTCTCGGTCACGTCGAGCGCAGTGAGGTGGGGGGTCACCGCGGTGATGGCGATCGTGTACGTGCTCGGCAAGACCTGATTGAACGTGGCCACGCCCGAGGAGTTGGTCGTTGCGGTGTACGGATCCGGAGCTCGCTGCGCCGGGCTCACCTTCGGTGTCAGCGTCACCGTCGTGCCGACGATGGGAATGGCGGCATTGGAGGCGTTCGTCACCGCGGAACGAACCGTGACGGTGGTCGCCACCGTGTTGACGGCGATCGTGCCGTCCTGCACCAACACCTGGCCGCTCTGCACGGTCGCCTGTGTCTCGAACTCCGTGAATCCGGACTTGTTGAACCGAACGAAGTAGCTGCCGTTCGGAAGGTTGGAGATGCTGTACTGACCGACGACCGACGAGGCGGTTGCCGACGTCGCGGTGAACGTCGCGCTGGCGTTGTTCACGTCGGTGACCGTCACGACCACGCCATTCTCCGCGGCGGCCGTCGCGCTTCCCCACCTGGTCTTGGTCGTGCCCTTGATGGTGTTGCGCTGCTGCAACAGGGTCACGTCCTGAGTGAGGTCCGCGCCCGCGGTGAACGTGATCGTGAAGCCGAGTTGGCCGTAGTTCGCTTTGTTGAAGTTGAAGCTCCACCCGACCGGCTCGAGGTTGGTGAAGCCCCATGCACCGGTGGTCGCGTCTGAGGTCATCGTGCGGACCTGGTTCAACGAAGGGCTCGTGGCGGTCACACTCACTCCGCCGATCGGCGGGAAGCTGCCGTTGAGGTTTGGCGCGCTGCCGTCGTAGATGATGCCGCCAACGGTCGCCTTCTTGGCGATGAGGATGATGTCGGCGAGTGCGTTCGCGCTCCCGTTGGTGACCGTGAAGTCAGGAATCGCCGTGACGCCCGTCGGCAACGAGTAGTCGCTCAGGTCGACGGTCGGCGTGTACTGGTCGTCTGTCAGACCGGCAACGTCCCCCGACGGATTGGCGCTGTTCGCCATCGTTCCGGCAAAGCTGAACGTGCCGTCGGCGAGGGTCGTCAACACGATTGGAGTCGTGTTGCCCCTGGCGTGCCCCGTGATCGTCACGGCGAGGCCTGGGATGTTGGCGGTGGCCGCTCCGGCAGTGTCGACGATCTTGCTCTTCACTCGCCCGGATACCGATCCGAGCTTGACCAACGTGACTGTCTGCGTCGCCGTTTGACCGGTCACCATCGTGAACTCACGACCGGTGCCGCCAACCGCGCTCGTCTGGCACCCGGGGGCGTAGGCCGTGACCTTGTACTTGTCGGTGGCGACGTTGGGGTCGGTGGGCGGCAGGCCGTCGAACGCCAACGCGTTGTTGGCCGATTGCGTTCCGAACAGTGTCTGGTTGAAGCCAGTCGCCGTGTTGGTGAGGGTCACGCGCGCCGAGGCCGGCGTCACCGGTGTGCCGCCGCCCGCCGCGCACTGGACGAGGACCGGGAGGCGGCCGCGCTTCACCATGTCGACGTCGAAGTGGAGCGGCTCGCCCGGGTTGAAGTTCAGGACGTCGCTCGGCACCGTGCCGTAGCTGGAGAGCGTGAAGGCGAACTGGTAGGTGCCGGGCAGGATGGCGTCGGTCCCGCTCGTCCGCGGATCGTTGACGTGCACGAAACCATCGGGGAAGCGGTTCTCGAGTGTGAACGTCACCCCGGTGGCCGTGGCGGTGGTCGCGGCCGACAGCACCACGGTGGTATCGCTTGTGCGTGACGCGATCGTCGTGTTCTCCGCGATGCCGGCGCCCGACACGACCTTGCCCACATCCGCGGTGGTGAAGACCGCGCTGGCGGACACGAGTGAGGTGTCGCTCGAAGTGACGCCGTCGGTGAACTGCGGGCTCGGATTCGGGTGATCGACGTTGTTGGTGACGTTGAGCGTGACACCCGAACCCAACGGCGACGTGACCGTCGCCAGCACTTGGCTGGCTTGCTCACTACCGCCCGCGCGACCGTGTAGGAAGACCGCCCCACTGAGGGTGCTGGGCATCGGCTGCAACGTGATGTCGCCCTTGTCGACATTCAGCAGCTGGTTCGTCAACTGCGGATCGATGCCGCCAGCGATCGGACGATCGATGAAACCCGTCGCATGGATCGCGATGTCACCTCGCGAGAACTTGAAGCCAGAGGTCACGACCGTGAACTTGCCGGTTCCGTCGAACGTGGCCGCGGGCGCCGTGGCCCTGTCGATGTCGAACGCGAAGAATGGCGCCGTCAGGGTCAGCCGGAACCTGTACGCGGTGATGCCAGTGACCGTGATGGTCGGACTTGGCACCAATGTCCGCACGCCGTTTCGGGTGTACACGACCGTGCCCTGCAACGGGGACGTCGGACCCTGGGGCAGGAGGAATGCCACCCTGGTAGCGCTTTCGGCGGCCACGGTCGCCGTGATCGTTTGGGTCGTTCCAGTGACATTGACCTCGTAGTCGCCAGGATCCAACCCGGTGAAGGCGGCCGGCCCGCCGCCCGAGAGCAGGGTCGGCGTCGTGCCCCTGCGCACGACGACGTTGCGTTGGCTGACCGTGACTCCCACCGCTCCGATGTCCACCGCGGTCCCGCTCGCGTTTGGTCCTTGCACGCTCACTTCGAGCCGCCCGAGGATCATCGTGATCCGCCTGAGGTCGTTCGACACGGTCACGGTCGCGGTCGGCGTCGAGGTGCCGGGAAGGGAGACGACCCAATCGCCTGTGTCGAGCCCGCTGAAGATGGCGGGCCCGGTCTGGGGGGTGTTCTGCGGGCCGATGGTGGAGCTCGCCAGTGTGATCGACACCGGCACGTTGCCGACGTCGACCAATGAGCCGCCGGCGTCGCGGGTCTGCACGCTGACCTCGAGGCGTCCAAGCGTGAGGCTCACCTTGCGGATCTCGTTGTTGGCCACGGTTGCAGGGAGCGTCTGCGTGCTGTTCGCGAACGTCACCGTGTAATCCGCTGCATCGACTCCGGTGAACACGGCCGGACCGGCCAGTTCGGGCGTATCAGCGATAACCGTCGGCTGGCCCGAGCGCGTGAGCGACACGTGCACGTTGCCGATGTCGACCAGGTTGCCGTTGCTGTCGCGCGTCTGGACCGTCACTTCGAGGCGGCCCAGGATGAGCGACGTTCGTTTTGTCGTGTTGTTCTCCACGACCGCGGTCAGTGTCTGGGAGGAGCCCTCGAAGGTGATCGTGTACGTGCCGGGATCGAGGTGAGCGAAGACTGCGGGACCGCCGCCGTTCGCAAGCGATGGCGAGGAACTTGTCGTTGCGAAGGGCGGATTCGAACCATTGAGGCTCGCAGTGACGTCTCGATCGCCGATGTCGATCGCGGCACCGTTCGCGTTGAGCGTCTGCATGCTGACCTCGAGCCGCCCGAGGATCAGCGCGGACTTGATGGTGTTCGCGTTGATGACAGCAGTCAGGGACTCCGCCGAGGTACCCGGGAACGTGATCGTGTATGTGTCCTTGTCGAGCCCGTCGAAGACCGCGGGTCCGTTGGCCGGCGTCGTCAGCGTCCTGGTGAAGGCGGGGTTCAAAGACGTCGAGGTGATCGTGACGTTCACGTTGCCGATGTCGGCCGGCAGGCCGGCGGCGTCGCGCTGTTGGGCGCTGACTTCGAGCCTGCCGAGGATGATGCCGGCCGGGACGACGTTGGCGTCCACGGAGGCAGTCACCGACTTGATCGATGTGCCGGGGAATGTGACGGTGTAGGTGCCGGGGTCGAGCCCGTCGAATATTGCGGGTCCGTTCGGCGGGGTCGTCAGTGTCTTGGTGACCACGAGAGGCAACGTGGTCGACGTGATCGTGACGCTCACGTTGCCGATGTCGACGGCCAACCCGGACGTGTCGCGTCGTTGGGCACTGACCTCGAGCCGGGCGAGGATGAGGCCGACCTTGACCGTGTTGGTGTCGCTCACGGGGACCCCGAGGAGCTCCTGCTGAGACGCTCCGGGGAATCTGACGTCGTAGTCGCCCGGCTCGAGTCCGTTGAAGAGGGCGATTCCGTCGGTGCCCGTTGTTGCCGTCTGGAACACCGACGGTGCCGAGGCCTTCGAGATGGTCACGTTCTTGCCGTTGAGACCGACCGTCCCTCCGGACCCAGTCCGGGTCAGCACACTCACCTCGAGTCGCCGCAGCAAGAGAGTGACGGGCGTCGTCGCGTCGTTCGAGACGACCGCGATGGCTGCTTGACTCGGAAAATCGGGGAAGTCAACCGTGTAGGTCTCCGCCCGGAGAGCGCTGAAGGTCACGATCCCGTTGGCCGTCGTGGTCTGCGTCCCGACCTCGGTCCCGCCCAGCGAGACCTTCACCACGACGCCGCTCGCACCCTCGAGATCTCCGTTCTGATTGCGCTGCTGCGCGGCGACGGAGATCTTGCCGAGCTGATGCAGCGGGATCGGCTGCTCGATCGTCTGTGTCGTGCCGACGTTGACCAGCACCGGATCGTTCGGGATGTAGTCGGCTCCGTCCGCGACCAGGTTCCACGGGCCCTCGTCGAGAGTGCCGGTGAACGAGTAGCGACCGTTGCCATCAATCGAGCCAGCAAGCACCGTGACCGTCGGATTTCTGACCGACGTCGCGGTCACTCTCATTCCAATCGCCGTGATCGGATTGTTGTGAGCGTCCGTCAGGATGCCGGTGACCGTGGGATTCTTCTGCAAGAGCGCAGTCGCACTCACGGGGATCTCGTTGAGGCCCGGCGGCACCAGCACCGTGATGTCCCTCGGCTTGTAGAGCGTGGCGGTCACGTGGAAGGTCTGGAGCCCCGGCGTGACCTGATCGAACTGCGCGACGCCAGCGACAGTCGGCAGGTTGTGGGGACCGGTCAACTCGTCGGTGTAGCTGACGTTCACGTCGAATGCCGGGGGTCCAACTGATGGCGTGAGGGCGGTGTTGTCCGCCTGGTCCTGGACCGAGATGGACACCTTGCTGGTGAGGTCGAGCGTTATCGCAGGCGCCAATGGCATCGACATGTCGACGTGTTCGAGCCCGCCTGCGGCGATGTCGACCACCGTCGACTGGGTGGTGTACTTGAACTTCTCGAACGTGACCTTGTACGTCCCCGGCGGCACGGCCTGCTGGATGTAGAGCCCTTGGTGGTCGGCGTCGCTGCCGGTCGCGCTGGTGGTCTTGAGGGTCAGGGTCTCGTTGCTGATAGTGATGCCGACGGCGTCGAGCTCGACGGGCACAGGAGAAGTCTCATCAGTGACGGTGCCGGTGATCGTCCCGCCAGATGCGACCACCGGCACGTCGATCGTCGCGGTGTCGACGAGCTCCACCGATTGCGTCTGCGTGATCCATCCCGCTCCGGACACCGTGAGCGTGTAGCTGCCCGGGATCGGAAGCTGCGGGATCGTGTACGTCCCCTTCGGTTCCGCCGTGAGCGTGGTCGCGGAGTGCTCGTTCTGACCGTCGCTGACGGTCACCTGCACACCGCCCACGCCGCCGTCGACCGACGACACCTTCCCGCTGATCGATCCGACGCCCGCATGCATCGTGAGATC
>JBEEFX010000366.1:0-2628 GCA_041166365.1 Acidimicrobiaceae bacterium | reverse complement strand
GGCGCGGCGGGGGCGCGAAGCCCGTGGGGCCTCGCTGCGGGGCACCAGCGTGGGCAGCACCTTCTCGAGCACGACGGTGGCGTCGATCACGCACTTGCCGACATCGGTGCGGCTCGGGAGGTCGTACATGATGTTGAGCAGCACCTCTTCGAGGATCGCCCGGAGCCCACGGGCGCCCGTGCCCCGCAGCAGCGCCTGATCGGCCACCGCGTCGAGCGCGTCGTCGGTGAACTCGAGGTCCACGTCTTCGAACTCGAAGAACTTGCGGTACTGCTTGATGAGCGCGTTCTTCGGCTCCATGAGGATCCGGATGAGAGCATCGCGGTCGAGGTTCGACACCGCTCCGATGACGGGCAGGCGGCCGATGAACTCGGGGATGAGACCGAACTTCAGCAGGTCCTCGGGGAGCACGTGCTCGAGGATGGCGCCGATGTCTTTCTCGTCCGCGCGCCGGATGTCGGCGCCGAAGCCGACGCCCTTGGCGCCGGCGCGGCTCTCGATGATCTTCTCGATGCCGGCGAACGCGCCACCGCAGATGAAGAGGATGTTGGTGGTGTCGATCTGAATGAACTCTTGCTGCGGGTGCTTGCGTCCACCCTGCGGCGGAACCGATGCCGTCGTTCCTTCGAGGATCTTGAGCAGCGCCTGCTGGACGCCTTCACCCGACACGTCACGCGTGATCGAGGGGTTCTCACTCTTGCGGGCGATCTTGTCGATCTCGTCGATGTAGATGATGCCGGTCTCGGCCTTCTTGACGTCGTAGTCGGCGGCTTGGATCAGCTTCAGCAGGATGTTCTCGACGTCTTCACCGACGTACCCGGCCTCGGTGAGCGCTGTCGCGTCGGCAATCGCAAACGGCACGTTGAGCATGCGCGCCAGTGTTTGTGCGAGCAGCGTCTTGCCGCAGCCCGTGGGACCGATCAGCAGGATGTTGGACTTGGCCAACTCGACATCCGCTTCGGGGCCCGCCCCGAACTGGATGCGCTTGTAGTGGTTGTACACCGCGACCGAGAGGATCTTCTTCGCGTGGTCTTGGCCGATGATGTAGTCGTTGAGGAACTCGTAGATCTCACGCGGCTTGGGCAACTCGTCGAAGTGCAGCTCGGAGGTCTCCGACAGCTCCTCTTCGATGATCTCGTTGCAGAGATCGATGCACTCGTCACAGATGTAGACGCCGGGGCCGGCGATGAGCTTCTTGACCTGCTTCTGCGACTTTCCGCAGAACGAGCACTTGAGCAGCTCGCCCCCGTCACCGAACTTGGCCACCGATACGCCCCCCTTCGCTCGTCTGCTCAGCTCGCCCTGATGGCGCCGGTCTTGTCGGCCAACTCGCGGGTCGAGATGACCTCATCGATGATGCCGTATGTCTTTGCCTCGGACGCTTCCATTACGAAATCGCGGTCCGTGTCCTTGTGGATCTTCTCCACGGGCTGGCCCGTGTGATCCGCCAGGATCTGGTTGAGGAGATCGCGCATGCGCAAGATCTCCTTGGCCTGGATCTCGATGTCGGCCGCTTGGCCGGCACCGCTCCCCCATGGCTGATGCAACAGGATCCGCGCGTGCGGGAGCGCGAGCCGCTTGCCGGGGGTTCCGGCCGCGAGCAGCACCGCCGCGGCGGATGCCGCCTGACCGAAGCAGATCGTGGCGATGTCGGGCTTGATGTACTGCATCGTGTCGTAGATCGCGAACAGACCGGTGATGTCCCCGCCTGGCGAGTTGTTGTAGATGTTGATG
This sequence comes from Acidimicrobiaceae bacterium, assembly GCA_041166365.1. Lineage (GTDB taxonomy): Bacteria > Actinomycetota > Acidimicrobiia > Acidimicrobiales > JACDCH01 > DASUCS01. Next base: position 894 of record JBEEFX010000366.1, on the reverse strand, counting down.
TCCTTGTCGGGGTTCTCCGACTCGAGATGCAACAACTGCGCGCACACGAGGTTGGCGATCGTGTCGTCGATCGGCGTGCCCAGGAAGATGATGTGTTCCTTGAGCAGGCGCGAGTACAGGTCGTACGCCCGCTCACCACGATTGGTCTGCTCGACGACGGTCGGCACCAGGTAGTTGAACGCGGGCTCCATTACTCGTCTTCCTGTTCGTCGTTGTCGTCGGCGGGTAGCTCGAGGGCTGCTCGCTCTATGGGCTCACCCTGCTCGTCGACCAGCTCGACGTGTTCGACGAGCCAATCAAGCGCCTTGCGCTTTCTGATGTCCGAGCGTACCGCCGGGATCTGATCGGCGCGCTCCAAGTCCTGCCGCAGCTTCGTGGCCTTTTGGTCGAGCCGCTGCGCCAAGCGCTCGATCTCCTCGTCGACGTCCTCGTCGGTGGCCTCGATGCTCTCGGCGTCCGCGACGGCACGCAGCGCAAGATCGGCCTTCACGCCCTGCACGGCCAGCTCACGGAGCTCCTCGACGAGCGCCGCCTGGGATTGACCGGTGGCCTCGAAGTACTGCTCGGGCGAAACGCCCTGCGCGTTGAGCCGGAGTGCGAAGTCCTGCAACCGCTGTTGGAGCTCTGCGCCGACGAGCGCATCGGGGACCTCCGCGTCGACGAGTTCCACCAACACGGTGGCCGCCTTCTCGCGCACGGCCATCTGCGCCTGGATCTTGCGCACCTTGGTGATGCGGTCCGAGATGTCGGTGCGCAGCTCGTCGACCGTCTCGAACTCCGAGACGTCGTTCGCCCATTCGTCGGTGACCTCGGGGAGCACCCGTTCCTTGACGCCCTTGATCTCGACCTCGAAGTCGATGTCTTCCCGACCTTCGACCGGGTGGGGGGCGGAGA
>JBEEFX010000365.1:0-17624 GCA_041166365.1 Acidimicrobiaceae bacterium | reverse complement strand
ATCCGTTGACCGCGATGCTCTGATGGGCCGCGCCCTGTCCTCGGGCATTCGGGCTCAGGTCGGTGATCCCAGGCTTGGCCGTGACCGCGAAACCCTCCTGGAGCGTGTTGCTGCCCTGGTCGGAGTTCGTGACGGTCACGTCGCGGTCGCCCAATGCCGCGTTCGAGTCGATGGAGATGTCGAGCGTCAGCAGGCTGGCGGAATTGCGGATGAGCGAGTGCACGGTGATGCCCGTGCCGGAGAAGGTGATCGTCGGCGAGGCGTCGAAGCCGGAGCCGTTGACGGCGAGGCTCTTGTGCGTCGTGCCCTGGCCGCGTGCGGTCGGGTCCACGCTGGTGATGGTCGGGTTCGTGCGGATCGTTAGGCAGCCTGTGCACGTGCCCGCCTGAGTGTCGGCGTTCGTCACCGTGATGTTGCGCGTCCCGAGCGCGGCGCTCCCGGTGACCGTGAGCGTCACGGTGAGGTGCGTGGCGTCCGTGACGGTGGCCGTCCCGGCGGTGACGCCCGAGCCGGACACGGTGACGGCCGCGCCGTCGGCGAAGTTCGAGCCGGTGATCTCTCGTGGGAACGAGGTGCCCTGCTGCTGGACGTAGGTGCCCGTGACCGTCGGCGCGCTCGACGTGACCGTGAAGCCGTTGTCCAACGTGTCGGTGCCCGCGTCGCTCGGGTTCACGACCTTGACCGACCACGCGCCGGGCGCCGTGCGCGTGCCGCCCGCCCCAGCGTTGGACAGCGGGAACGTGCCCGAGATCTGGGTGCCGCCGCCGTTCACAGTCTCACCCTGCATCTCCACCGGCGTGAAGCCGTTGCGCTCGAGGGTCACCTGTGCGTTGGCGGCGAAGCCGCTGCCGGCGAGGTTGGTGATGCTGACGCTGCCGCTGTTCGCGCCGGAAGGCGGCGTGATCGACGTGATGTGCGGGCCGGGGATCACGGTGAACGCGGTCGGCTTGGTCGCCGAGCCGGAATCGGGGTTGGTGACGGTGACGTCGCGCGAGTTGCCGGCGGCGAACTCGGTGATGGTCACCGTGAGCGACAGCTCCGTCGGGCTGTTGACCTGCACGTTGGAAGCAGTGACCCCCGAGCCGGAGAACGTGACCGTGGGGGTGGCGACGAAGCCGGAGCCCTCGATGAGCACGCCGGTGGTCGTGGAGCCCTGGCCCGCGCTGTTGGGCGTGATGGAGTCGATCGTCGGCGGGGTGGTGACGGTGAACGCGTCCTCGGCGAGCGAGTTCCCGGCATCCGGATTGGTGACGAGCACGTCGCGGCTGCCCGCGGTGTCGGCATTGAGGACCGAGACGTCGAGCGTGAGGTGCACGGAGCTGTCACGAGTGACGCTGTGCACGGTGATGTTGGTGTCCTCGGTGGCACCGTTGAAGAACTTGATGGTGGGCGTGGTCTGGAAGTTCGCACCGTTGACGACGACGGTGTGATGGCTCACGCCGCGGGCGAGCGCGTTGGGCGCCAGGCTCGAGATGGTCGGGCCGGCGGTCACCGTGAACTTGCCGGTGCCGGTGCCGACACCCTTGTCGGGGTTGGTCACGGTCACGTCGCGCGCCGTCGTGGCCGCGGTGGACGAGACGTTGACGTGCGCCGTGATGTGCTGCGCGTCGGTCCACGTCGGGGGGCTCGCCTCCGTGACGCCCGTACCGGAGAAGACGACCGACAGGCCGGCGCCGTTCACGAAGTTGGCGCCCGTGATGACGATGTCCTGCGTCTGCGCGTTCTGGCCGCGTGAAGCGGGCGTCGCGCTGCTGACCACCGGTGCGAGGTTGACGCTGAAGGTGATCGTGTCGCTACCACCGTCAGGGTTGGTGACCGTCATCGTGCGGGACCCCGCAGCGGCACCGGATGCGACGTCGATCTGGACCTGCAAGTGTTCGGCGTCGTCGTACTGCACGTTGTCCACGGTCACGCCGGAGCCGGAGAACGTGACCGTCGGCGTGTCGACAAAATTCGTACCCGTGACGGCGAGGAGCTGATTCTGCGCACCCTGGCCTCGCGAGTCGGGGGTGACATCGGTGACGGACGGCGGGCCGGTGACGGTGAAACACCCGCTGCACGTGTCCGGTTGCGTGTCGAAGTTGGTGAAGGTCACGTCGCGGGCACCTGGCAGGGCGCTGCCGGAGATGTTCACGGTGACCTGGAAGCTGGTCAGGCTGACCCATGTCGGGTTGCTCGTGGTGATCTCCGTGCCGCCGACGTTCGGCGAGAACGTCACGGTGGCGCCGCGGGCGAAGTTCGTCCCCGTGAGGGTCAGCACCGTGCCGGTCGTGCCGGCGGAGCGCTCCGCGGGCGCGACGTCGGTCAGCGTCGGCGCGCTGCCGGAGATGAGGAAGCCGCTGTTGGTGAGGTTGCCGAACTCGGCGCGTCCCTTGTCGGGATTGATGACGACGACCTTCCAGTACGCCGCCGCCTGACCGGTGACGTTGAAGGTGCCGCTGATGGAGGTGCCGGCGCCGTTGACGATCACACCGGTCGCGACGATGTCGGCGAACTCCGGGCGCTGGAGGCGCAACTCAGCGCCGGAGACGAAGTTGGTGCCCGAGACAGTGACGAGCGTGGGCGGTCCACCGGTGTTCACGGCGGAGCTCGGGGAGGGTGCGCCGCTGATCGTCGGGCCCGCCGTGATCGTGAGGCAGTTCGTGCAGTTGGCCGTTGTCAGGCCGCCGGCACCTTGGTGGACGGTGACCGTCCGCTGCCCGGTGGCCGCGCCCGACGCGACGGAGACGTTGGCCGTGAGCTTCGAGGCGCTGTTCATCACGGTGGAGTTCACGGTGACGCCGGTGCCGGACACGGTGACGTACGGCGCGCCCAGCGTGGGGTCGAACCCGGAGCCGTTGACGACGAGGTCGACGTTGGCCGCGCCCTGGCCGAGGCTGGTGGGCGAGATGCTGCTGACGGCCGGAGCCGCCGAGGCGGGCTGGACACCCACGACACCCACGAGCAGGGTCGCCAACACCACGACCGCGAGCGCCCAAACGGAACGCGTCTTCACAAGGACCCCCCTTGGCCGCTCCGCCGCGCAGCGACCGCTAGTTACTGCTTCATCCTACTTCCACTACGAACCTAGGAAGTCCTGCCACGTCGGGCGGCAGCTCGTCCGCCAATCGCCGGGTTTCGGCGTGGGAGTCCAGGGCGGCGAGCACGCCCGCCGACAGGGCCGCGAAGAACGGTGCCTCGATCCATGTCAGGTACGACGACTACGTCGTCGGTACGGTGTGCTCACCGAATTGAGAGAGCAACATGGCGGAACAACTTCAACAGCACCTCGACCCCGTGCTCGCCCACTCCCTGCTCGGGAGCGTGGCGGCGGTGAAAGGCGCCATCGACACCGTCATGGCCCACGAGCTCGAAGGCACGAGTCGCGACAGCCTCCTCATGATGGCCTGTCGTCGACTCGATTACCTAGCGGAGCAGCTGCGCCATTTGGCGTTGGGCTTGCCCGAGCCTGAGCAGCTCACGTCAGAGAGCTGACACTTCTCGTAACGACACGTTGCGCTTTTGGCACAAGCCGCCCATTCGGGTGTCGGCTGGTCAGGCCGTGACCTCGCGGTGGTCGCGGTCCTCGCGGACCTCACGGATCGTCGGCCACACGTCGGCCAAGGCCGGTTTCTCGATGCAGGCGTCGGCGCCGACGTTGCGGGCCGCGCGTTGCAGCCCCGACTGCCCCGTGAAGATCACGATCGTGGCGTCGGGCAGAGCCACGCGCGCCCCTTCGACGAGCTCGAGCCCCGTCGGGACGGTCGAGCGGCGAGGCACCGCGCCCGTCGTGACCGGGGGCGGGACGCCCGCGAGCCGGTGGTCCATGATCACGACATCGGGATGGAGTCGCCGCAGCAGCTCCAACACCGCGGACGCTTCACCGGTGCTGGCCACGAGCTCGAAGTCCGGTTCGCCCTCGACGGAGATGCGCAGGAGCTCGACGATGTCGGGGTCGTCCTCGACACACACCACTCGGAGCGGAACATCGGTCGCCATCGCGTGCTGACCGTACCTCTCGATGCCAGGCACATCAGGTGACACCAGCGAACACATCGGGCGGATGGCGAGCCTCGTCACGCAGATCGTTCGGTACGGTGCAGCGGGTGGTGATCGACGACCCCGGCGCGCCGGATCGCGCAAGAGAAGAGCATCATCTTGCTCGGAGCTGACGCGCGACCGCGGGCCGTTGATCGACCGACGCCCGAGCCGGCGCCGCCGGAAGCAGGCGGATGGCTGCGGCGACTGTTTCCGTTCCTCATGGCGCACAAGCGCAACGTGTTCATCGCGTTCGGCGTGTCGATCCTCGGGCAGGCGGTGGCCGCGCTCACGCCGGTGGCGGAGAAGATCATCGTCGACGACGTCATCGTCAACCACCGCCGGCCGCTGGCGCCATGGCTCGCGCTGCTGATCGCCGCGGGCGTGTTCGGGTTCGTCGCCGCGTTCGTGCGTCGCTACGTCGGCGGCCGCGTGAGCCTCGATGTCCAATACGACCTGCGCAACGCGGTGTACGAGCGACTGCAACGGCTGGACTTCGCGTCGCACGACCAGATGCAGACCGGTCAACTCGTGTCGCGCGCCAACAGCGACGTCGGGCTGCTGCAAGGGCTCCTGATGTTCCTGCCGATCATGCTCGGCAACCTCATCCTGTTGGTGATCGCCATGGTGGTGATGGTGATCCTGTCGCCTCCGCTCACGCTCGTCGCATTGCTGATGCTGCCGGCGCTGCTCCTGGTGACGATGCGGCTACGGACGACGATCTTCCCGGCGAGTTGGGACGCGCAGCAGCGCGCGGGAGAAGTCGCGGGGGTGGTCGACGAAGCCGTCACCGGGGTGCGGGTGGTGAAGGGCTTCGGGCAAGAGGACCGCGAGCTCGAGCACCTCGCCGCGGTGGGCGGCGACCTGTTCTCGTCGCGGATGCGGCTCGTCAAGCTCCAAGCGCGCTACACACCGATGCTGCAAGTCATCCCGGTCCTCGGGCAGGTCGGGGTGCTCGCATTCGGTGGCTGGTTGGCCATCAACGGCAGCGTCACGCTCGGCACGTTCCTCGCGTTCTCGTCCTACATGGTGCAGATGGTGGCGCCGGTGCGCATGTTCGCGGTGCTCGTCGCCGTCGGGCAGCAGGCGCGCGCCGGCGCAGAGCGCATCCTCGACCTGCTCGACGCCAACCCGCGCATCGTCGAGCGCGACGACGCCATCGCCATGCCGGCCGTCGTCGGCGAGGTGCGCTTCGATGACGTGCGCTTCGGCTACACGAAGAGCGAACCGGTGCTCGACGGGTTCTCGTTGATGGTGCCAGCCGGTTCGACCGTCGCGCTGGTGGGCGCCAGCGGCTCCGGCAAGTCCACGGTGTCGCTGCTGCTGCCGCGGTTCTACGACGTCGCGTCCGGCGCGGTGACGATCGACGGGATCGACGTCCGCGACGTGACGTTCGAGTCGTTGCGACGGCAGGTGGGTGTGGTGTTCGAGGAGAGCTTCTTGTTCTCCGACACCGTTCGCTCGAACATCGCCTACGGCCGCCCTGACGTGTCCGACGCGGAGGTGATCGCCGCGGCGCGTGCGGCCGAGGCGCACGAGTTCATCATGGAGCTGCCTGAGGGCTACGACACCGTGGTGGGCGAGCGAGGGCTGACGTTGTCCGGAGGGCAGCGGCAACGAGTGGCGCTGGCCCGGGCGATCATCACCGATCCGCGCGTCCTGATCCTCGACGACGCAACGTCGTCGATCGACTCGCAGACCGAGGAGGAGATCCACGCGACGCTGCGTTCGCTGATGGCCGGGCGCACGACGTTGCTCGTCGCCCATCGTCGCTCGACGCTGCGACTGGCGGATCGCATCGTGGTCGTGGATCACGGTCGCGTCGCCGACTCGGGGACGCATGACGAGCTGCTGGCGCGATCGGCGTTGTACCGGACGCTGCTGGCAGGGCCGGGCGATGATGCCGAGGGCGTCGACGCCCTTCCCGAGCCCGGCGTCAGTACCGATGCCGGGGCCGGCGTGACGACCCCGAGCTCGCCGGAGATCACCGTCGCCGCGTGGACCGCGGTCGTGGACGATGTGCCGGTGGCGAAGGCAACCGTCGCCGCGCCGGCGCGCTTCGGCCCGGGCGGCGGAGGCGCGGGCGGCGGGAACTGGAACTTCGCACCGACGCCGGAGCTGCTCGCGGCGCTCGACAAGTTGCCGCCGGCCGACGCCGTCCCGTCGGTCGACGTGGCCTTCGAATCGTCGGCCGACGCCGGCCAGTTCTCGCTGCGGCGGTTCATCCGCCCGTATCGCGCCGTGCTCGCCGTCGGACTCGGCCTGGTCGTCGTCGACACGCTGCTGACGCTGACGGGACCATTCCTCGTGCGCCGTGGGATCGACCACGGCGTCGCCCACGGCAACGAGCGCGCGTTGTGGATCGCGGCCGCCTTCTTCCTCGTCGTCGCGCTGTCGGACTGGCTGGTGACATGGACCTACACGCTCGTCACCGGGCGAACCGCCGAGCGACTGCTCTACGCGCTGCGCATTCGCATCTTCGCTCACCTGCAACGGCTGTCGCTGGACTTCTACGACCGGGAGCTCGGCGGCCGGATCATGACGCGCATGACCACCGACGTCGAGTCGCTGTCGCAGCTCTTGCAGACGGGGCTCATCAGCGCGGTCGTGTCGTTGTTCACGTGTGTGGGCGTGTGCGTCTTCCTCGTGCTGCTGTCACCACCCCTGGCGCTCGTGTCGGCATCGGTGCTGCCTCCGCTGCTGTTGGCGACGCTCTGGTACAAGCGGCGGTCGGCGCGCGCGTACGCCCGGGCTCGTGAGTCGATCGCAACGGTGAACGCCAACCTGCAGGAAAGCCTGTCGGGCGTGCGCGTGGCGCAGGCCTATGTACGCGAGGACCGCAACATCAGCGGCTTCCGCGACGTGAACAGCGAGTACCTGTCCGCCCGGCTCGAAGCGCAGCGACTGATCGCCGTGTACTTCCCCTTTGTGTTGTTGCTGGCCGACATCGCGGCCGCCGTCGTGTTGGGCGCCGGTTCGGCGATGGTGTCGTCCGGGACCGTGACGGCCGGCGTGGTGATCGCGTTCGTGCTGTACCTGGATCAGTTCTTCTCGCCGATCCAGCAGTTGTCGCAGGTGTTCGACACATGGCAGCAGGCCGGAGCGTCGATGCACATGATCAACGGGTTGATGGCCACGCCGTCGGGCACGCCGGCGGCGGCGGCGCCGGTGGTGCCGGGCCGGTTGGAAGGTCGTCTGGAGTTCGAGGACGTGCACTTCGCCTATCCGGGCGGGGCCGCGTCCGCCGAAGCGCTCGCGGGCGTGTCGTTCTCCATCGTCCCCGGTGAGACGGTCGCACTGGTCGGTGAGACAGGGGCGGGTAAGTCGACGATCGTGAAGCTCGTCGCGCGGTTCTACGACGTCACGTCCGGCCGGGTGCTGATCGACGGCGTCGACGTTCGGTCGCTCGATCTCGGCGCCTTCCGGCGCCAGCTCGGTGTCGTGCCGCAGGAAGCCTTCCTGTTCACAGGCACGATCCGCGACAACATCGCGTACGGCCGTCCGCTCGCGTCGGACGCCGAAGTCGAAGCGGCGGCGCGGGCGGTCGGCGCGCACGACTTCATCGCGGCGTTGCCCGGCGGGTACCTCGCCGCGGTGTCGGAACGGGGGCGTTCGCTCTCCGCGGGACAACGGCAGCTCATCGCGCTGGCGCGCGCGCGGCTGGTCGACCCAGCGGTGCTGCTGCTCGACGAGGCCACGTCGAACCTCGACCTCGGCACCGAAGCGCGCGTGCAGCGGGCGATGGGCATCGTCGCCGCGGGCCGAACGACGATCCTCGTCGCCCACCGGTTGCCGACGGCCCGTACCGCCGACCGCATCATGGTCGTCGACGGCGGGCGCATCGTCGAGGTCGGCACGCATGACGCACTCCTCGCGTTGGGCGGGCGCTACTCCGACCTGTGGGAGTCCTTTACGGAGACGCCGGACGCCGATTCGGCGGCGTCGGCTTCGAACTCCGCTGACGAGAGCGCGGTGTCGCGCGATTCGCTGGCGGCGAGCGGGACCTTCCGGAACCAGCCGTAGATCATGAGGTCGTACACGACCTTGAGCGATCCGGCGATGAAGAAGGGCAGCCCGAGGGCGACGTTCTGGCTGGCGCCGGCGAGCAACGGGCCGACGGGGCGCACGAGGTAGCGGGCGGTGTTGGTCGTGGCGGCCGCGGTCACGCGCTGTCGGGCCGGCACCATCGCCATCACGTAGGCCTGACGCGTGGGGACGTCCATCTGGCTGAGCACCGTGCGGAGGAGGTACAGCACGATGGCCGCGTTCAGGTTCGGCGCGAACGCGATGGCGATGAGGAACAGGTTCGACGGCAGGTGGCTGAAGAACATCGTGTTCAGCAGTCCGAAGCGATCACCGAGCCGACCTGCGGCGAGGAAGCTCGCCGTCTGGAGGATGCCGACGACGAAGAAGACGACGCCGACGGTGCTGAGGCTCGCACCGAAGCGCGTCGTGAGGTAGTACGCGATGAACGACTGCACGGTGAACCCGCCAGCGAAGGAGTCGATGGCGAAGAGACCGGACAGCTTCCAGATGAGACCGGTGCGCGGCTCTTCGACCACGACGCCGGGGACGTCCACATGCTCTCTCGCCTCGACCGACGGACTCAGGCGCGACGCGAACGCGATGCCGAGCAGCGCGGCCGGCACCAAGATCAGGAACCAGCGCTGGGGGTCGGCGTCGCCAATGACCGCCGCGCTGAGCGCACCGAGGCTGCCGGCGCCGGTGGCCACCGCGTTGTAGACACCGAACCCGCGGGCGAGGCGGCGATGCTCGAGCTCACCGGCGATCATCGCCTGCTCGAGGCTGGTGAACGGTCCGGACTCGACGACCTCGGTGGAGAGCGCGCCGGTGAGGGCGACGGCAACGAGCCCGAGCAGTGAGTTCGAGAACGCGAAGACGACGCCGGTGAGAGCGAGCGCGGCGTAGAGGATGATGTAGGCGCGACGGCGTCCGATCCGCTCGCCGTATCTCGCCAGTACGACGGAAGCGATGACCGTGCCGGTGAGGACCGCGGCGAGCACGACCCCGACCTCGGTGCTGCTGAAGCCGTGACGGTCGAGCGTCGATCCGAGGAGCACGGCGCCGAGGCCGTAGGCATAGGCACGCGCCGCCTGCGCGCCAAACACGAGCCTCACGTCGGTCACTGCTGCATTCTTGTTGCCTGAGTCAGGTACGTCTGTCCGCCGCAGTGCTCGGGCTGCTGCTGCTGGCGGTCGTACCAGCCGATCGCGGCGACTCTCTGGCGGGGCGGGGGCGGCTGGCGTCGCTGCTGACGTTGGTGCCGGCTTCGGCCGAGGCGCGGGTGGAGACGATCGTCGAGGTGGGCCTGCGGATCGGTGATCGTCAACTGCCCCAGCGGCCCCAGGACGAGGCCGGGCCGCCGGACGAGGCCGGGTCGCTGGCCGCGGTCGACGACCTGGGCCTGCTGGCGGATGCATTCGACGCGCTGTCCGTGCAGTCGGCCGCGTTCACCACGGACGTTTTCCGGTTCGCGCACGACGGCGGTCAGCTGTTGCGGTACTCAGCGCTGGCGACCGGCGCGACGCCTGCGTTCCTGGTGATCGGGATGGCGCTGCCGTCCGCCGCGGCGGCCAGGGAGAACGCCGCACGGCTGCGGTCGGTGGTGGAGACGGGGTCGAGCGATGCGGCGCGGCGGCCGTGGTCCGACCTCGTCGGCGTGTCGTCGATCGAGGTGCACGGCCGAGTGGTCGTGGCCGTCCTGTCCACGAGGGTGCCGACGTTGTGGCTCTCCCTCGAACGCTCGGGCGACTCGCTGGTCTGGTGGAGCGACTGACGAACGACGGACTTTTTCCCACTCAGGCGTCTACAAATTTGTAGACGCCTGATGGGGAAACGGGTTGTTGGGGTCACGCCCGGCGGCCGAGGGTGGCGAGGAGCTTGGTTTGGGGGTCGGCGTCGGGCGGGACCTCGACCTCGGTCCCGAACATGCCGCTGCCCTCGAGCAGGTCGGCCTGCGGGGCGACGACCTCGCGGCACGCGACGACGAGCTCGGGATCGAGGGTCGTGTCCTGCCCGGTGGCCTTCGCGAGGTCCCAGCCGTGGATGAGGACGTCGATGAACCGGTGGCCGGCGTACACCTCGGCGGGCACCGGTCCATAGGACACGGCGACCGGCTTCTGCATCGCGCCGGGGCCCGAGAACGCGGCGTTCGCCTCCTCGGCCGACCTGTCGTACTCCTCGATCGAGAAGTCGCGGTCGAGCGTGTCGCCGACCTCCGCGATCGTCTTGCCTTCGACGAGCGGCGCGACCCAGAAGTTGCCGCTGATCAGATGGTTCAGCAGCCCGCCGACGTCGTAGTCCTCACACGGCGTCGGCGCGTCGAGTTGATCGGGTTTGATGCCCGCCACGATCAGACCCGTAGCGGCGAGCGCTCTGCGGTGAACGTCGGGAAGATCGGTCATGCGTCAGCCTCCATCTGCTTCACGCGTTCTCTGGTGTATTCCTTGCTGCCTTCGATAAACGGTCCGAGGTTGGCGTAGCGGTTGGCGACGATGTCGGAGAACCAGTCCGGCACGTAGATCTCGAACGTGTCCTCGGCGATCTGCTTCTTCACCGCGTCGACGAGCGCCTCCACCGGGAGCGCCTCGAGATCGGCGAGCGACGTCTCGTTGTCCGGCAGGTGGAACAGCTCCGTGTCGATGATGCCGGGGTTGACGAGGTGGATCTTGATGTCCGTGCCGTCGAGGTCCACGGCCAACGATTCCATGAACGCGCTCAATGCGGCCTTCGATGCGCTGTAGGCCGCTTCGCGCGGCGGACCGAACCGCGCCGCCACCGACGAGATCGTGAGGATGCGCCCACTGCCACGCTTGATCATGCGTGGCAACAACGCCAGCGTGAGCCGGATCGGCGACGCGTAGTTCACCGCCATCACCTCGTCGACGACCTCCGGCGTGAGTTGCAGCGCGTGCCGTCGCTTCGGGATGCCGGCGTTGTTCACCAACAGGTCGATGCCGCCGAGCTCCTCGTCGGCCTGCTCGGCGAACGCGGTGACCGCGTCGAGATCGGACAGGTCCATCACCCACAGGCGCGAGTCGGGCGCGGTCTTCCGGCAGTCGGCGAGCACTGCTTCGAGCCGGTCCTTGCGCCGCGCGCAGATGCCGACGGTGTGCCCGTCCGCCGCGAAGCCGCGCGCGAGCCCGGCACCGATCCCCGACGACGCTCCAGTCACCAAAACATTCACGTCAGCGCTCCTCTACTTCGTTCGAAATCCCACTCAGGCGTCTACAGATTTGTAGACGCCTGAGTGGGATTTGGGGCTAGGTGGGGTGGCAGGCGGGGGGCGGGACGTCGAGGGTGGGGTTGCGGTCGAAGAAGCCGAACGGGACGAGGGAGAAGCCGGCGTACTCGACGGGCATCACCGGCCAGTCCTCCGGGCGAGGGATGTGGGTGACGCCGAAGGTGTGCCACAGCACGATGTCGGTGTCGACGAGGGAGCGGTCGGCCGCCGTCCACTGCGGCAGTCCATCGCCGCCGGCCGACTGGTTCGGGTAGCCGCCGGCGGCGCGGATCTCGCCCGGCTCGTACGGCGTGACCCACAGATTGCGCGTCGCGAACGCGGCGCGCCGGCCGACCGACGACGAAGGATCCGCCAGCAACGTCGGCGTCGCGCCAGGGACGAGCTTGTACGCGACCGGCTCGCCCAGCGCGTTGCGCACCTCGGGGTTGACGATCTTCCACGTGCGACTCTTCGCCGGATTGACGACGCGCTGCGCCTGGAGCTCGCTCTCCAACCGCGTCGCGTGAGGCTTGAACGAGTGATCCGACGCGGACGGGTCGGGCAGCACGTCGACCTCGTACACCTCGTTGTGACCGCCGTCGACGTCGAGGTCCAAGCGGGCGCAGAACAAGTGCTGGTGATACGGCGCGGCGAGCCCTGGCGCGACCATCGACGCGTGCGACGGCTGGTCGACGGCGGCCATCGTGGACATGATCCCCGTGAGCTTCACCTCGAGTTGGATCGTGCCGTCGAGGTAGAAGTACCAGTAGAAGCCGTATTCATAGTTGCCGACCGTCGAGATCGAGCTGACGACGAGCCGGCGTGAACGGCGCACCTCGGTGGTGCCGCCTTGCATGTCCCAGTGCTTCCAGAGGATTCCGTAGTCCTCCTCGTGGATGCAGACGGCGTTCGCGTGCACTTGCGGATTGCCGTGCTCGTCGGCGAACACGGCGTCGAGGTAGCGGATCTCGCCGAGACAGTCGCAACCCAGCTCGAGCGAGTTGACCATGCGGCCGAGGCCCCACTCGCCAGCGTCGAACGCGTTCTTCCAGCCGTGCAGCGGGCCGGGATCGCCGTAGGGCACGACCATCTCGCTGATCGCGGCGCGATGCACGATCGGTCGGTCGTCGAAGCTGATCGTGTGGAGGACGAGTCCTTCGTACGGATCCATCGACACGTGCACCGACCAGCGCTGCCAGTCGACCTGATGGCCGTCGATGGTGAAGCTCGGCCCTTCCGGTTGCGTGATCTCCAGCGGCTTCAGATCGGTGCGCGGCGAATGGTCGGCCGCGAGATACGACCCCTTGTCGGCGGGGATGGGCGTGATGCCGTGGTCCTGCACCTCGAGCACTTCGCCGCGGCCCATGTCGACGATGGCCACGACACCCTCGATCGGTCGGCCGTAGCCGTTGTCGGTGGGCTCGTCGCGCAGGAACGCGATGACGCGCGTGATCCGTCGTCCTTCCTCGTGCGCGATGCCGAATGTGCCCGCGGGCCACGGGTCGAGTTGCACCTTCGCCATGTCGTCGATGCCGCGCCGCTTCATCGCCGCCTGGAACTCCGCGTTCTCCATCACCGCGACGATCGCGTTGATGCTGTCCTCGAAGAGCAGCGCGGGACGCGCATCCGGCACGTGCTCGACGGAGGCGACGTGCTCGTCGGTGAGCGAGACGACGGCCTCGAGCAAACCGCTGCCGGGGCCGGGCACCAGCGTGATGGCGGCGCGCCGCTCGGGCGGGTGGCCGTTGCTGCTGGCCAGCTCGGCCTTCGTGGGCTCGTCGAGCACGACGCGGGCGATCAATCCTTCGTGATCGAAGATGCCGACCGCCTTGGTGATCTCCTCGGGCGTGAGCGGATCGAACGGGTTCACACGGGCCTCCCGTCGCGCAATACGGGGAACTGACGGTCGGGATCGTCGCACGGCACGTTGCCTTCGGACGTGCGCGTGTACGCGCCGGCGGGCGCGTACTGCACGATGTACGCCTTGCGCACCTCGCCCGTGAGGTTCGGACCGGTGAGGTGGGGCATGAGGCTCGAGAACACCACGGCGCCACCGGCCTTCACCGGCGCAGCCAACTCGCGCGGAGGATCGGTGAAGCACTCGAAGCCGAGGGGATCGACGTAGTGGTGCTCGAGCGTGCCGTGCTTGTGCAGGCCGGGCGCGACGTGCGGACAGCCGTTGTCCAGCGTGGCATCGGTGAGCGCCAGCCAGATCGTGAGGTACTGCTGCGGCTCGATGAAGGTGTACCCGTTGTCTTGATGCCACGGGAACCGGCGAGGCTTGTCGGGCTTCTTGTACACGGCTTGGTCCCAGTACAGGTTGACGTCGGGGCCGATGAGGTCGGCGCAGAGATCGACCAGAGCCGCCGACGTGACGAGGTCGCGCAGCAGCTTCGATCGCGCCGCGATGTGCACGGTGAACGTGAGCGCGCCCGACTCGGCGATCGTCACTCGACCGTCGGGCTGCGTCTCGAGGAATGCCTCGACCTCGGCTTCGAGGCCGTCGATCTCGTTGGTGACGTCCTTGACGGTCTGCTCGTCGAGCAGGTCCTCGATCACCACGTAGCCGTCGCGATCGAACTGCGCCGCCTGGTCATCGGTCACACGGCGGAACGGTCCTTCCCGGCCTTCCCACTCGAATGACGTGTTCCACCGATGACGCGCCAGGGCCCCCACGGACGGCAGCGTAGATTCGATCTCGATGGAGATTCAGTTCGTCAAGATCCACGGCCACGATGTCGCGTACCGCACGGCCGGCCACGGTCCCGAGGTGCTCGTCTTCGTGCACGGCATCGCCGGCAGCTCGGCCACGTGGGCCAAGGTCATGGAGCGACTCGACGGCGATCGCTACACGATGGTCGCGCCCGATTTGTTGGGTCACGGCGAGTCGGCCAAGCCCCGAGGCGACTACAGCCTCGGCGCCTATGCCTCGGGCATCCGCGATCTCATGGTGGTGCTCGGCCACGAACGAGCCACGTTCATCGGCCACAGCCTCGGCGGCGGCATCGCCATGCAGCTGGCGTACCAGTTCCCGGAACGGTGTGAACGCCTCGTCCTCACGTGCAGCGGGGGCCTCGGCAAAGAGGTCAATCCGCTCCTGCGGCTCATCAGCGCGCCCGGCTCGGAGTACCTCCTGCCGGTGGTGCTCACGCCGCGCATCCACGGCGTGGCCGGGTCCGTCGGCCGCTTCCTCGGAAAGTTCGGGTTCCGGGGCGATCCGTTCCTCGGCGAGGTCTGGGACTCGTACACCCGCCTCACGGACGCGCGGACGCAGCGGGCCTTCGTGCACACCATCCGGGCGGTCATCGACGTCGCCGGCCAACGCGTGAGCGCCCGCGATCGGCTGTACCTCGCTGAGGCCGTCCCGACCATGATCATCTGGGGCGATCGCGACGGTGTCATCCCGGTCAGCCACGCGTATGCGGCCCACGAGCTCATGCCGGGTTCCCGCCTCGAGATCGTCGAACGCGCCGGCCACTTCCTCCCGATCGAGCAACCAGAGCTCGTCGCGTCGCTGCTCGCCGACTTCCTCGTTTCGACAGGCTCGGAGGCCATGCTCCACCATTGATCCGTGCTGAAGCGGATCGCTGACGTCTGTTATCGCCGTCGTTGGCGGGTCCTCATTGCCTGGATCGTGGTGCTGGTCGGCGTCAATGCCTTCGGCGGCGCCTTGGGCGCCGACTTCGGCGAGAGCTTCAACTTGCCGGCCACCGACTCGCAGAAGGCGTTCGACCTGCTGGACAAGCGCTTTCCCGAGCGCGCCGGTCAGACCGCATTCATCGTGTTCAAGGCCACGCCGACGATCGAGGCGCAGCGGGCCGCAATCGACAGCAAGCTGGGCCTGTTGCGAGCCGTGCCCGAGATCATCGAGGTGCGCGACCTCATCGTGTCGCCTCAGTCTCCGCAGATCGCGTTCGCCGAGATGCAGTTCCAGTCGTCAGGCGGGAAGCGCGCCCGGCTCTCCGATGCCACCATCGAGGCCGTCAAGGCCATCGCCGCGCAGGATCAGTCGGGATTGCAGATCGAGCTCTCCGGCATGTTCGGCGAGCCGCCGTCGTTCGGGCTGAGCGAGCTCGTGGGCGTGGGCGCGGCGATTGTGATCCTGCTGATCACCTTCGGGTCGGTGCTGGCGATGGGCCTACCGCTGCTCAACGCCATCTTCGGGCTCGGCGTCGGCCTCGCGGGGATCACTATCGCGACGCACGTGGTGTCGATGCCGGAGTTCGCGCCGCAGCTGGCGATCATGATCGGGCTCGGCGTCGGCATCGACTACGCGCTCTTCATCATCACGCGCTTCCGGCACGGCATTCACCACGGTTTGGATCCAGAAGTCGCGGTGGTGAAGGCGGTGAGTACGTCGGGCAAGGCGGTGTTCTTCGCCGGCTGCACGGTGATCATCTCGCTCGCCGGCATGTACGTCATCGGCATCGACTTCGTGAGCGGGCTCGCGACTGCGGCGATCATCGCGGTCGCGCTCACCATCGCCACGTCGCTCACGTTGCTGCCCGCGATCCTCGGCTTCGTCGGCAAGAACATCGACAAGCTGCACGTTCCCGGCGTGAGCCGCGGCGAGCACGAGCGCGACGGCTTCTGGTACCGGTGGAGCCGCTTGATCCAGAAGCGGCCCGTGCCGTTCGCCGTCGTCGCGCTGGTGGTGTTGCTCGTGTTGGCATCGCCGGTGTCGACGATCCAGCTCGGCTCGTCCGACGACGGCAACCGGCCCACGTCCGACACGACTCGTCGGGCGTACGACCTGCTGGCCGAGGGCTTCGGGCCGGGATTCAACGGGCCCCTGTTGCTGGCGTTCGATGTGCCCGCCGGTGTGGGCGACGACGCACTGGCCCGGGTACAGACCGAGGTGGCGGCCACGCCGGGCGTGCAGTTCGCGTTGCCGGCCACGTTCAACCCGGCACACGACACCGCGGTGATGCCGGTGTTCCTCACCACATCGCCGCAGGATCCGAAGTCGGTGTCGATGATTCATCACCTGCGCACCGACGTACTGCCCCACGCGGTCGGCGAGACCGGCATCGACGCGCACGTCGGCGGCATCACCGCCGCGTTCGACGACGTGAGCACGTACGTGGAGGAGCGGCTTCCGTTGTTCATCGGGGTCGTGCTGCTGTTGTCGTTCCTGCTGTTGCTCGTCGTGTTCCGGTCGCTGCTCGTGCCGCTGAAGGCCGTGATCATGAACCTGCTGTCGATCGGCGCGGCCTATGGCGCTCTCGTCGGCGTGTTCCAGAAGGGCATCGGCGCGTCGATCATCGACGTGAAGCAGGGGCCGATCGAGAGCTTCCTGCCGATGATGCTCTTCGCCATCCTCTTCGGATTGTCGATGGACTACGAGGTGTTCCTCCTGTCGCGGGTGAAGGAGGAGTACGACCGCACGGGCGACAACGCTCAGGCGGTGGCCGATGGCGTGAACGCGACCGCGCGAGTGATCACGGCTGCCGCTCTGATCATGGTATTCGTGTTCGGATCGTTCATGTTCGGCGACGACCGCGTGCTGAAAGAGTTCGGATTCGGATTGGCGGTCGCGATCTTCGTCGACGCCACGATCGTGCGCATGGTGCTCGTGCCCGCGACGATGGAGCTGCTCGGCGACGCCAACTGGTGGCTGCCCAAGTGGCTCGACCGCCTGCTGCCGGAGTTCCACCTGGAGGGCGAGTCCGAAGAGGAGCTCGAGGCCGAGCTGCGCGAGCTCGCCCACGACGACGCAGCCAAGGTCGGCTAACTAGGGTCCCCGTCATGCCGTGGGACTTCTCGACCGAACCGGAATTCCAGGAGAAGCTCGACTGGATCGCCGCCTTCGTGAAGGCGGAGGTCGAGCCGCTCGACCTCGCCTTCGACGCGCATCTCGTCTACGACAAGAAGCACCCGGTGCACGCCGAGGTCGTGCGGCCGCTGCAGGAGCAGGTGAAGGCCCAGGACCTCTGGGCCTGCCACCTGGGGCCCGAGCTCGGAGGCAAGGGGTACGGGCAGCTCAAGCTCGGGCTCATGAACGAGATCCTGGGCCGCTCGAGCTGGGCGCCGAGCATCTTCGGGTGCCAGGCGCCCGACTCCGGCAACGCGGAGATCCTCGCCCACTACGGCACGCCCGAGCAGAAGGAGCGCTATCTGCAGCCGCTGCTCGACGGGCAGATCGCGTCGTCGTTCTCGATGACCGAGCCGCAGGCGGGCGCCGACCCGAAGGAGTTCCAGTGTCGGGCCGTGAAAGACGGCGACGACTGGGTCATCACTGGCGAGAAGTGGTTCTCGTCGAACTTCCGGTACGCGTCAGTCGCCATTGCCATGGTGGTCACCGATCCCGACGTGTCGGTGTACCAGGGCGCGTCGATGTTCCTCGTGCCCACCGACACGCCCG
>JBEEFX010000364.1:0-10777 GCA_041166365.1 Acidimicrobiaceae bacterium | reverse complement strand
CCAGTTGCTGTCCGGCACGCTGCGCGCCGGTTATTCGATGATGCAGGGTGTCGAGGCCGTGTCGCAGGAAGTGTCCGAGCCGATGGGTCGTGAGCTCCGGCGTGTCGTCACCGAGGCCCGCCTCGGTCGTCCGCTCGAGGAGTCACTCGACGCCGTGGCCGAGCGCATGGACAGCCCCGACTTCGGTTGGGCCGTCATGGCCATCCGCATCCAGCGTGAGGTCGGCGGCAACTTGTCCGAGTTGCTGATGACCGTGGCCGACACGATGACGCAGCGAGAGCGTCTGAAGCGCGACGTGAAGTCGCTCACTGCTGAAGGGCGCATCAGCGCCTACGTGCTGGCCGCATTGCCGGTCCTGCTCGGGTTCGCGATGTACGGGCTCAACCCCGACTACATGTCTGCGCTCTTCGAGGAGACGGTCGGCAAGATCGCGCTCGGCATCGGCGTCGTGATGATGGTCGCCGGATTCATGTGGATGCAGGCCATCGTGAAGATCGACGTGTGAGGGAGGCGTGATGCTCGCAGAGGTCTCCGGTTCTGGGTTGCTCGCGGTGGTCGGCATCGGCGCGGCCATCGGCCTCATCATCTTCGCGGTCGGTACGCAAGCCGAGGAGCGGTCGGTCGTGCGCAGCTCGCTGCGTCAGCTGGACGGCTACGAGGTCGAGAACGTTCGCGACCAGGAGCTCCTGAACCCGCTCAAGGATCGAGCGCTCGTTCCGGCGCTGCAGAGCCTGACGGATCTCGGTCGCCGGTTCACGCCGGTCGGCTACGTCGACAAGGTGCGCATGAAGTTCGTCTACGCCGGCGAGCCGAATGCTGACGCGGTCGACCGTTACCTCGCGACGCAGGTGCTCGGCCTGGCGATTGCGGTCGTGGTGTCGATCTTCGCCATCGTGAAGCTCACCGGCATGTTCCGCGTGTCGGTGGTCCTGCTCTTCCTGCTGCTCGGCATCCTCGGCCCGTCGGCCACGCTGAACCGCAAGGTCGCGGACCGTCAGCACCAACTTCGCATCAAGCTGCCCGACATCCTCGACCTGCTCACGATCAGCGTCGAGGCCGGCCTCGGCTTCGAGCAGGCGCTCGACCGTACGGTGGCCGCCGTTCCGGGCCCGCTGTCCGAGGAGTTCGCTCGGATGCTGGGCGAGGTCCGGGCCGGTTCCAGTCGGGCCGACGCGATGCGCGCCCTCGAGGTGCGCTGTCACGTGCCCGAGGTGCGATCGTTCGTCCTCGCGATCCTCCAGGCGGACACGTTCGGTGTGTCGATCGGTCGCGTGCTGCGCGCCCAGGCCGACGAGATGCGAGTGAAGCGGCGTCAGATGGCGCAGGAGCGGGCCCAGAAGGCGCCCGTGAAGATGCTCATCCCGATGGTGTTCTGCATCTTCCCGGCGCTGTTCATCATCGTGCTCGGCCCCGCACTCATCAACATCTACAAGACGTTCTGAAGCTCTCGCGTCTCCGGCAGCCGCCTTCGTTGGCGGCGGTGGTGGGTGGGGTCGTCGCCTTCGTCTCGTTGTTGATCGGGCTCGGTCCGCTCAACGACAACAGCTTCCTCACGCACCTCGCCACCGGGCGGCTCATGTGGGCCACGCACCACATCCCGCACTCCGACCCGTACACGTTCACCGCCGCCGGCCGGGACTGGGTCGTGCAGAGCTGGCTCGCGTCGTTCCTGTACGGCGCTGCTGACCGCTGGTGGGGCCCTGGTGGGCTCGTGGTGCTCGTCGGGGTCACGACCGCCATCGTCGGCGTGCTCGTCTGGAAGCTCACGCAGCCCGCGCAGTCGCTGCTCGGCCGCCTCCTGGTGATGGTGCCGATCCTGATCATCGGGATCGACGCCGGATGGGTGGAGCGGCCGTTGTTGTTCGGTCTGCTCGCCCTGGGGCTGCTGCTGCTGGCGGCGGAGGGTCGACTCGATCCCCGGTGGCTCGTGCCGGTCATGTGGTTCTGGGTCAACTGCCACGGATCGTTCCCGCTGGGGCTCATCGCGGTCGCGCTCCTGGCGCTGGGGCGCCACATGGACGGGCAGTCCCCGGCGACGGAACTGGCGGCGCTCAAGTGGGCGGGGATCGGCACCCTGGCGGCCGCGATCAACCCGCTCGGCCCGCGCCTGCTCGTCTTCCCCCTCGAGCTCCTGCGCCGGCAGGACGTGCTGTCGAACGTGCTCGAGTGGCAGTCACCCAAGTTCATCCACATCGGGCAGCGAGCCTTCCTCGCCGAGGTGGTGCTGGCGATCATCCTGGTGGCGCGCCGGCCGGCGTGGCGCACGGTGCTGCCGTTGGCCGTGTTCACCGCGGCCGCGCTGCTCGGGGTCCGCAACGTCGTCATCGCCGCAACGGTGATCATTCCCGGCCTCGCGGCCGGCCTCGCGGCCGGCCTCGCGGGGCTCAGTGACCTGACGGGGGAGGAGCGCAAGCCGATCTTCCGGCCGGTGCTGGCCACGCTCGCCGTTCTCGGACTGCTGTCCGGGGTCGTGGCGGCGCAGGGCTCCGTCTACCGCCTCGACGGCTACCCGGTGGCCGCGGTCACCTGGGCGGAGCGCAACCACCTCCTCGACACCGGCGCGCACGTCGTGTCCCGCGACTACGTCGGCAACTACCTCGAAGCCCGATACGGCACGAGCGTGAAGGTGTTCCTCGACGATCGTTACGACCTGTTTCCCGCATCGGTGGTCGAGGACTTCACGCTGCTCAACAACGGGCGCACCGGTTGGAACGACGTGCTCGATTCGTACCAGACGTCAGCGGTGATCTGGCCGACGAACGAGGCAC
Organism: Acidimicrobiaceae bacterium; assembly: GCA_041166365.1. Classification (GTDB taxonomy): domain Bacteria; phylum Actinomycetota; class Acidimicrobiia; order Acidimicrobiales; family JACDCH01; genus DASUCS01. The sequence continues at coordinate 8,009 of JBEEFX010000364.1, read as the reverse complement.
TTGCGCAGCTCCTGGCCGACTCGCCCCGCTGGCGGGTCGTCTACACCGACCAGGAGTTCCTGATCGCGACGCCCCGCTAGGCCCAACCCCGCTAGGCCCACATGGGAGTCTGACCGACCGTTTTCGTCGCCCAGGTTCCCCAGAGCGCGGCGTCGCTTGCTCTGGGGCAACGCGGCCCGTGATTTCGTCGTTCGGATTCCCCAGAACGACTGCTCCGACGCGGTGTGGGCCCGCGAACGGCCCTACCCGAGGGACTGGGCGGTGCCGTCGAACGCTTTCGAGGAGTTGTTGCCCAGCAAGGTGATGGCGGCGATGCACACGATGGCGATCAGCGCGACGAGCAGGGCGTACTCGACGAGCGACGCGCCTCGTTCGTCGTCCGTGTGCGCCCGGATCCAGGTCACGAGGTACTGGTACGAAGTCATGCGAAAGGTCCCTACTGTCAGTGGCTCTCTACTCACGGAGCGCGTTGTATGCCAAAGCATGACGGGCATCCGAATGCCGCACCATGGCTCAGATGCGTCATTCGAAGTGCCTGCGCCGGACTAGTGCCGGCGGGCCGGTCACTGGCTGATCGAGCGGGCGACGGTGCCGAACGGCTTCGAGCTGTCGCGGCCCGAGGCGATCAGTTGGCGCTGACGATCGAGTTGCCCGATCGGCTGACACTCGTGTTCGTCGAGGTGCCGAAGAGGGTCACGGCGCCGATGCACACCACCACGATCAGGGCGAGGAGCAGGGCGTACTCGACGAGGCCGGCCCCGCGATCCTTGCGTCCTCGCTGGCCCCGGGTGGGGGCTGTGAGCTCGTGGTGCTTCATCTCTGGCTGCCTTCTCTTGTTGCTGGATTCGTGGCCGGCTGTTGGTCGAACCGTGAAATGGTGAAGGGCGGGCACTCGGCCCGCCCTTCACGCATCGTTATGTGGATCCTTGTTTCGGATCAGTTGCTGATGGAGCCCGCGACCGTGCTGAACTTCGAGGACGCGTTGTTTCCGAGCAACGTGATGGCGGCGATGCAGACGACTGCAATCAGCGCCACAAGCAGGGCGTACTCGACCAGCGAGGCGCCGCGCTCTTCGTCGAAGCGGGCCCGAAGCCAGGTGGCGAGGAACTCGTACGAGGTGATCATTTCAGTGGTGCTCCCTAGTTTGGTGGTTTGGTGACGACCGCCCCCGGTTCCGGGGAGCTGGCTTCCTGTCAAGAGAACTATCGACGGGCCCATGGGGCCTCTCCATAGGCCGCTTGACCCATTTTCGTACTGGTCCGCTCACGTTGCGTAGCCGCAGGCATCGCTGACGGCGCTAACCGTAGGAATCCGCAGGTCAGGTGTGGTGGATGGCCCCGTTCAGTGGAGCTGGATGATGCCCATCCGGACGGCCTGGAGCACGGCCTGGGTCCGGTCCCGAGCGTCGAGCTTCTGGTAGATCGAGGCCAGGTGGTTCTTCACCGTCTTCTGGCTGATGTAGAGCTTGGCGGCCACCTCGGGCGTCGAGCAGCCGTCGGCGATGTGCTGGAGGACCTCCTCCTCCCGGTGGGTGATCACGCGGTCGTTCTCGTCGTCGCTCGGGCGCTCCAGCTTGCGGAGCTCGTTGAGCATGCTCGACGCCAGCTGCGGGGACAGCGCCGTGTCGCCGCTCGCCGCCATCCGCACCGCCCCGGCGATCTCCTCGGTCGAGCAGTCCTTCACCAGATAGCCGGAGGCGCCGGCCCGGATGGCGGACGCCACCACGTCGGCGTCGGCGTGCATCGTCAGCATCACGACCCGAACGTCTGGTTGGGCGAGGTGCACGCGCCGGGCGGCCTCGACCCCGTCCATCTCCGGCATCGTCACGTCCATGAGGATGACGTCGGGCGAGAGCTCCTCGGAGAGCTTCACCGCCTCGAGCCCGTCGGAGGCCTCGCCGACGACGTCGAAGCCCTCCTCGGTCATCGACCGGCGCAAGCCCTCGCGCAGCATGCGGTGATCGTCCGCCAGGAGCAACCGGATCGCCGCCATGCCCCGAACCTAGACCGCGGAGCGCCGCAGACCGAGGAGGCTCGACCTGGGGGCGGGCTGCACCCCGAGCAGGCAACGGACCCGGGTGCCCGCGCCCGGATCGCTGTCGACGTGGAGCGTGGCGCCGATGCTGGCCGCTCGCTCCCGCATGCCGATGATGCCGTAGGAGTCGAGCCGGCCGGCCTGGCCGATCGGGAAGCCCTTGCCGTTGTCCGAGATGTCGAGGACGGCGGCGTGGCCGGCGCACTGCCAGTTGATCGTCACCTGGGTGGCTTCGGCGTGCTTCTCGATGTTGGCGAGGGCTTCCTGGGCGATGCGGAACATCTCGCGCTCCTGGGCCAGTGGGAGGCGCCCGGTCTCCTCGCTGCGCATCACGATGTCGAGGCTCGATCGATCGCGGACTCGTTGGAGGTAGAGGTTGAGCACGGAGAGCATGCCGTGCTCCTCCGAGACGTCCGTGCGGAGGTCGTAGAGGGTGTCGCGCACCTCGCGGATGACGTCGCGTATGTCGGAGCGAAGCTGCTCGAGTGACGGGCCCACTTCGTCGCCCCGGCCGTCGCTCTTCACGATGCGATCGAGCTCGAAGGCCAGGTAGGCGAGTGACTGCCCGATGCGATCGTGGAGGTCGCGGGCGATGCGCGTGCGTTCCTCCTCCGCGCCGACCGTGCGGAGCCGCCCGAACCACCGGGCGTTGTCCAGCGCCAGTGCCGCCGGTTCGGCGAAACCGGTGAGCAGCTCGACGTCGCGCTCGGTGAAGTGGTTGGCCTCCGGGTGCTCCAGCGAGACGAGGCCGATCACGGAGCCCCGGGCCAGGAGGACCGTGTAGATACCGGAGTACATCCGAGGGGCCAGCCCGGGGCCGCCGTTGACCAACAGGTTCGGCTCGGACACGGCACCGCGCACCTCCACCGCGGTGGCGAGCGCGGGAGGGAGGTCGTCGACGGCGAGCCGCGGCGGGAGGCGGGTGCCCTCGCGCCGGGCCACGACCCAGCCGCGGTCAGCGTCGTCGAGCAACAGCACGGCGGCCGCGGTGAACTCGAAGAGCTCCCGCAGGCGGCCCATTGTCGAGTCGAGGGCCTCGTCGAGGTCGAGGGACGCCGGGAGCGACTGCGCGACCCGGTGCAACGAGAACAGCAGGGCATTCGCGTCGGCGAGCCGGCCGAGGCGATCGAGCGCGAGCGTCTGCGCTCGGTCGGCCTCGCCGGAGATGCGCCGCGCGAACCCGGCCACCAGCGCGATGAGCACCATCTCCGACGTCCACTGCGCGGCGACTCGCAGCTCGTAGTGGTCGTGGCCGAGATAGTCGGGCACGGTGACCGACAGCACGGACACCGTGGCGACGAGCAGGGAGAACGCGAACCCTCGTGAGAAGCCGGCAACGATGATCGCGGTGATGAGGGAGAAGACGAAGGGGGAGTTCCAGTAGCCCGTCGACACGACGATGACGACGTGGAGGGCGACCTCCACGACCACGGCCACGACGCTGCGGACGTCGTCGTGGACCCGCAGGGGACGAATGGTGCGCAGGCCGGCGTAGGCGATCACCACGAGGCACCAGATGCCCGTCGTGGTGTTGTTGTCGTGGACGTCAGCGGCGGCGAGCACGAGCCCGACGCCGACGGTTCCCCAACGGACCCCGATGATCGCGGGGCGGAACGGAGCGAGCCGGTCGCCCTCTTCCTCGAGCGCGACTAGTGGAACGACCTGCCGATCTGCGCGGCGGCCGGCCCGAGCACGATGACGAAGACGGGCGGGAAGATGAAGAGGATGAGCGGGAACAGGATCTTGACCGGCAGCTTGGCCGCCTTCTCGCGCGCCCACTGGCGGCGCTTCGACCGCATCTCGGTCGCTTGGGTCTTGAGGACGCGCCCGATCGGCATCCCCAGGACGTCCGCTTGTGTCAGGGCCAGTACGAAGTTCGATAGCTCCGGCACCTCGGTGCGCTTTTTCAGGTTCTGGAGAGCGTCCCGCCGGGGCAGGCCCAACTCCATCTCCTTCAGCGTACGGGAGAACTCCTCCGCGAGCGGGGAATCAAAGTGTTCGCACACGATCCCGAGCGCCCCTTCGAAGCCGACGCCCGCTTCGACGGAGATCGCCAGCAGATCGAGCGTGTCGGGGAGGTCCCGCAGGAGCTGCTCCTGCCGGGACTTCATGGCCGACGAGAGCCGGGCGTTCGGGTACGTCGCGCCCACAGAGGGCAGGCCGACGAGGAAGATCAGCGCGAAGCCGGTCGAGGGATGGGCGAGCACGCTGTAGGCGAGCGCGATCGCGAAGCCGGCGATGCCGAGCAGCACCTGCGCCGTGATGATCTCCTCGGGGCGGTAGCGGCCGGCGAGCCCGGCGTAGACGAGCTTCTGGCGGATGCTGTCGCGGTAGTTGGTCGGCAGCAGCGTGGCGATCGATCCGAGCGCTCGGCTGCCGAGCGGGCGCAACACGCGGCTCAGGAAGGGCTCGGCCAGCAGCTGCTGGAAGTCGTCGGCGTCGTCGACGTCGTAGTCGAGGCTGCGCAGGTAGGCCTCGGGGTCGTCGACGGCAACGGTCGTTCGATTCGTCAGCCCGGCGTAGACGAGTACGGCGGCACCGGCGGCGAAGAACAGCAGCGCGGCAACCATCAGACGTCCACCTTGACCATCCGGTTGATGAACATCACGCCGAACATGACCGACGCGGCGGAACCCGCCAGCCACACGTAGCCCCAGCCCTCGAACATCGAGTTCATGTAGCCGGGGTTCATCACGGAGATGGCCACGAGCAGGAACACGGGCAGCGCCCCGAGCACCCACGCCGAGATGCGACCCTCGGCCGTGAGCACGTCGACCTCACGGCGGATCTCCTCACGAGCGCGGATGAAGTCGGCGAGCGTGTGCAGCAGGTCCGCCAGCCGGCCTCCGACCGTCTGCTGGATGCGGATGGCCTGCACCACCCACTCGACGTCACGTACGTCGATCCGCTTGGCCATGCGGTCGAGCGCATCGACGACCGGATCGCCGAGTTGCGTCTCGTTGACGACCCGGGCGAACTCCTCCGCCAGCGGCGGCTCCGATTCCTCACACATGAGCTGGATGGCCCGGAGGAACGTGTGCCCGGCGGACAAGGACGACGCGATGAGCGACAGCGCGTCGGGGAACTGCGCTTCGAACTTCTTGCGCCGCTTGGTGATGCGCTGCCCGAGGTAGAGGTTGCCGAGCACCACCGCCAGGACCGCACCGATCAGGCCGCAGAACCATTGCGACGTGATCGCCCATCCGAACGCGCCGAGCACCAGGGCTCCCGCGAGCACGATCACGACGAACTCGCCCGGCCGCAACGGCAGCCGTGACTTCTCGAGCTTCGTGGCGAGGGAGCCCTTCTCGTCGAGCTGCTCGACGAATCGGCCGGCCATCTGGCTGAGGTTGTCGACGATCGTCGAGTGCTGCTGGATCACCTCGTCGAGGGGGACATCGCCCTCGCCGTACGGGAGATCGAGGATGTCGGCGAGTCGCTCCTCACGGGCGTAGACCCGCGACAGGAACCCGACCGCGAGCAGCGCGAGGCCGCCGCCGACCAGCACGGCCGCCAGGACAGTCGTCACCGCGTCACCGCGTCACCGCAGCCGTTCCCGCTGGGCGATCTCGCCCGCGTCGGGGACGCGCACCTTGCGGCGCACGACCGAGGCGTTGGCCGCCGGCCGGAGGGGCGTGGGGGACCGGAACGCCGACGCCGGGATCTCGATCTCGCGCTCGGTGAGCTTGTCCATGAACTTCGGGCGAAGCCCGGTGGCCACGAGCTCACCGGACGGCTTGCCCCGCTCGGTGCCCGGCAGGAAGCGGAACTTGAAGATCTCCTGCAACAGGATCGTCTCGCCCTCGAGGCCTTGGACCTCCGACACGGCCGTGACGACGCGGCGGCCGTCGGGCAGGCGATCGACGTGGATGATGATGTCGATGGCCGAGGCGATCTGCTCGCGGATGGCCTTCACCGGGAGATCGAACCCGGCCATGAGCACCATGGTCTCGAGCCGGCTCAACCCGTCACGCGGGCTGTTCGAGTGCACCGTCGTCATCGAGCCCTCGTGGCCCGTGTTCATCGCTTGGAGCATGTCGAGGGCCTCACCCGAACGGCACTCGCCGACGATGATGCGGTCCGGCCGCATGCGCAGCGCGTTCTTGACGAGATCGCGGATCTTGACCTCGCCCTGCCCCTCGGCGTTTGCGGGACGCGCCTCGAGGTTGATGACGTGCGGCTGCTGCAGCTGGAGCTCGGCCGAGTCCTCGATCGTGATGACCCGCTCGCCGTCCGGGATGAACGACGACAGCACGTTGAGGTTGGTCGTCTTCCCGGTGCCGGTACCTCCCGACACGAGGATGTTCAGGCGAGCGCGCACGCAGGCCTCCATCACGGTGACGAGGTCGAGCGTGTAGGTGCCGAAGTTGATGAGGTCCTTGGCCGTGTAGGGGTCGGCCGAGAACTTCCGAATCGTGAGCACCGAGCCGTGGATCGCGAGCGGCGGGATGATGGCGTTGACGCGCGATCCGTCGGGCAGGCGAGCATCGACCATCGGCGAGGATTCGTCGACGCGGCGTCCGACGGCCGACACGATCTTGTCGATCACCTGGCGGTACTGCACGTCGTCCGTGAACGACATGTCGGTGCGCTCGATGAGCCCGGCACGCTCGATCCAGATGTCGTCGTAGTTGTTGCACATGATCTCGGTGATCGTGGCGTCTTGCAGCAGCGAGTCGAGCGGTCCGTAGCCGAGGGTGTCGGCGATCATCTCCTGCACGAACTTGCGGCGCTCGAGCGGCGAGACGCTCACGTCCTCGCGTTGCAGGATGCGGTCGAGAGCGCTCTTCACCTCGTCGTTGAGCGCTGCGCCCGAGAGGCCCTTCATCTTGGGGGCGACTTCGTCGAGGACGAGCTCGCGCACCTTGCGTTTCGTCTCGTCCCACGCGTCACCGCCACGAGCTCGGGCCGCGCTCGTGGTGGTCTTGCGCTTGGCGGCGCCGGGAGCGAGGGTGCTGGTCGCCTCTGCGGCGACCTTCTCCTCTTCCTCGAGCGCGGCCAACTTCTCCGACAGCTTCATGGTGTGCCTCCTGCTGCTACGTGCGCTTGCGGCCGAACCGGCCACGTTTCTTCGGCGGGGCGACGTCCTCCACCTTGGCCTGCGCCTCGGCTGGCAGCAGCGGCTTCAGGCCCGACGTCATCAGCCGGCTGATCTCCGACTGGGGCGACGCCGCCATCACGGGCATCCCGAGGTTGATCGAGCGGCTGACCTCTTTCGCGTACGGCAGCACCGCCTGGAAGCCCTGCGGAAAGAGCTTGGTGACCTGCTCGATGTCGATGCCGACATCGGACTCCGCCTTGTTCAGGATCAGCTTGACGTTGTCCGTCGAGATCTTGAGCCGTTCGAGCGTGCTCAGGAACACGCTCATGTTGCGGACGCTCGGCAGGTCGAGCGTGGCCATCACGTACAACATGTCGGACAGATCGAACGCGGCAAGCACGCTCTCGTTGAGCTGCGGAGGGGTGTCGACCACGACGTAGTCGAACTGCTTGCGCACGGCTTCGATGATGCGTGTCACGTCGGGCGGTGAGATGCGATCGGCTTCCGACGGCTCACGCGGCGCCGCGAGCACGTGCACGCCCGTCTCGTGCGCAACGGTGTACTCCTCGATGTGCGCGCGGAGGTCGTCCTCGTCCGTGTCCTCGCGTTGCAGCGCGTCGAAGATCGTGTACTTCGGGCGGAGCCGCATCGCGGTGACGACCTCGCCGAACTGCAGGTCGAGGTCGACGATGCAGCATCGCTTGCCGGTGTAGCGCGTGAGGAAGTAGCCGATGTTGGTGGCGAAGAACGTCTTGCCGCAGCCACCGGTGGCCGACGAGATGGTGAAGACACGACCGGGCGGTCGTGCGCCGGGCGTGACGATCGCGGGGGCCGCCGCCGGAGCGGGCCCGTCAGCGGCGACGCTCACGGAGGTTTGCGCGAGCTCGACGGCGCGGTCGAGACACTCGATGAGCTCCTTGTCGTCGACCGGCAG
>JBEEFX010000363.1:0-4001 GCA_041166365.1 Acidimicrobiaceae bacterium | reverse complement strand
AAGCCCGCCGCCGGGTCGAACACTCGCGGCATCCGGGTCGGCCGGGGCACGGCTGGCCGTCGCGGCAAGACCGCGGGCCGCGGCACCAAGGGTCAGGGTGCTCGCGACACGATCAAGATGAACTTCGAAGGCGGCCAGATGCCGCTGCACATGCGCGTGCCGAAGTTGAAAGGGTTCAAGAACCCCTTCCGGGTCGAGTATCAAGCGATCAACCTCGACATCCTCGAGGCGTCCGGCCTCGACACCATCACGCCCGAGGCGCTGCACGGCAAGGGCCTCGCCCACAAGGGTGCGCTCGTGAAGGTGCTCGGTCGGGGCGAGTTGAAGCGCAAGCTCAACGTCAGCGCTCATGGATTCTCCAAGTCGGCCGAAAGCGCCATCACCGCAGCCGGGGGTAGCGTGACGGTCCTTCCGCCGCCGTTCGGCAATGGCCGTCCGCCGGCAAAAGGCAACGCCCACACCAACCGGTAACCCCGCTCTCCAGCGGCCCGAACGGAGTCGTACCGTTGCTCTCGAGCCTCAAGAACATGTTCCGAGTTCCGGACCTGCGGAACAAGATCCTGTTCACGTTGCTGATGCTGGCCATCTACCGGCTGGGGTCACACGTCCCGGTGCCCGGAATCGATCTGTCCGCGGTCAAGGCATTGCAGGACGAAGCGAAGAACGGTGGCGTGCTCAGCTTCCTCCAGCTGTTCTCCGGCGGCGCGCTCACGCAATTCGCCGTGTTCGCGCTCGGGATCATGCCGTACATCACGAGCTCGATCATCATGCAGATCCTCACAGTCGTGATCCCGAAGCTCGAGCAGTGGCAGCAGCAGGGCGCCGTCGGCCAGCGCAAGATCACGCAGTGGACCCGTTACCTCACGATCGCCATCGCCCTCGTGCAGTCGTTCGGTCTGTCGTACCTGTTCCACAACGGCGGCGGCGGTTTTGGCCGCGTCCGTAACACCACCGGCATCGACCTGTTCGGCGGCGATCAGAACTTCAACCTGCCCCGCATCAGCCTGGTGGTGCTCACGCTCGTCGCCGGCACCGCGCTGCTCATGTGGATGGGTGAGCTCATCACGCAACGCGGCATCGGCAACGGCATGTCGCTGCTGATCTTCGCTTCCGTCGTCTCGACGATGCCGGCGAGCGGGGGACAGATCAAGGCGGAGAAGGGCCTGGCCTGGCTCCTCATCCTCATCGGTGTCGGCATCGTGATCCTCATAGGGATCGTGTTCGTCGAACAGGGCCAACGACGAATACCGGTGCAGTTCGCGAAACGGGTCGTCGGCCGGCGCATGTACGGCGGCCAGTCGACCTACATCCCGCTGAAGGTCAACCAGGCGGGTGTCATCCCGATCATCTTCGCCAGCTCGGTGCTCTATCTGCCCGTCATCGCCGGCAACATCCTTCCGGCCGACGGCTGGGGCGCCAACGTGCAGCGGTTCATCAACGATCACGTGATCAAACAGGACGACATCGGCCACATCGTGCTGTACGGGCTCCTGATCATCGGCTTCACGTACTTCTACACACTGATCACGTTCGACCCGCATCAACAGGCCGACACGATCCGCAAGCAGGGTGGCTTCATCCCCGGCATCCGGCCCGGACCGCAGACCGAGCGCTACCTCGGCAAGATCGTCTCGCGCATCACGTTGCCGGGCGCGCTGTTCATCACCGCGATCGCGTTGCTGCCGGCGGTCATGCTGGCTGTCGCCAACATCCAGAACTTCCCGTTCGCGGGCACCACCGTCCTCATCGCGGTCGGTGTCGCGCTCGAAACGATGAAGCAGATCGACAGCCAGCTCATGATGCGCAACTACGAGGGATTTTTGAAGTGATGCGGGCCGGCGGCGCAGGCGCCGGCACCTTGAAGGGTGGGTGGCGGGGCGGTAGTGGGGTAGCTGTTATGGGGGACACGGCGTGATACCCGGGGTCCGTCTCGTGATCCTGGGAAGGCAGGGGGCCGGCAAGGGCACGCAGTGCACCCGTCTGGCGCGCCACTACATCGTCCCGCACATCTCGACCGGCGACATCCTGCGCGCCGCCTTCAAGGAAGGCACCGACTTCGGTCGCAAGGCGCAGGAGTACATGTCCCGCGGCGATCTGTTGCCCGACGACATCATCATCGGGGTCGTCGGCGAGCGGCTGATGAAGGACGACACCCGGACCCGCGGCTACATCCTCGATGGCTTCCCGCGAACGGTGGGCCAGGCCGAAGCCCTGGCCGCCTTGACCGTGGAAGCGCCCATCGACCTCGCGATCGACCTCGAGGTGCCCGAGGACATCGTCCTGCTGCGCATCTCGAACCGGCGGGTCTGCGTCGACTGTGGCACGAACTACTCGGTGCAGGCGCCCCCCCGTTACGATTGGATCTGCGACGTGTGTGGCGGCGACGTCGTGCACCGCGAGGACGACACGCCCGACGCGGTGCGCAAGCGGCTCGACCTCTACAGCAAGGAGACCGAGCCGTTGATCGCGTACTTCGAGGGGCTGAACATGCTCATGGCAGTTGACGGCATCGGGTCGGCCGACGACGTGACGCAGCGGATCGTGCACGCAATCGAGACCCGCAGTCGCGGCGGTGTCGTCGGGTGAGCACCGTCGGGATGACCACCACAACGGTGCGCAAGACGAGTGACCAGCTGAAGAAGATGCGCGCCGCCGGACAGGTCGTGGCCGAGATGCACGAGAAGGTGCGCGAAGCCATCCGCCCCGGTGTCACGACGCTCGAGCTCGACCGCGTGGCGCGCGACGTCCTCGATCGCCGGGGCGCGCAGTCGAACTTCCTAAATTACCACGGGTTCCCGGCGGTGATCTGCACGTCGCCGAACGACATGATCGTGCACGGCATCCCCGGCTTCTATCGCCTGAAGGAAGGCGACATCGTGGGCATCGACTGCGGAGCGATCGTCGAGGGCTGGCACGGCGACGCCGCGTTCACGGCAGGTGTGGGGCGCGTCGATCCCGAGGCGCAGCGGTTGATGGACGTCACCGAGGCCTCGCTCCACGCGGCGATCGAGCAGATGGTCGAGGGCAACCGGCTCTCTGACATCGGGCATGCGGTGCAGGTGGTTGCCGAAGACGCAGGGTTCTCGGTCGTCCGCGGATACGAAGGCCACGCCATCGGCAGGGCCATGCACGAGAAGCCAGGTGTGCCGAACTACGGCGATCCCGGCAAGGGCCCGAAGCTCAAGCCGGGCATGGTGTTCGCCATCGAGCCCATGGTGAACGCGGGCACCCACAAGACGAAGGTGCTCGATGACGGCTGGAGCGTGATGACAGCCGACGGGGCGTTGTCCGCCCACTTCGAGCACACGATCGCCATCACCGACGACGGCCCGGAGATCCTGACCGTCCCTTAGTACGCTTCGCGGGTGGCAGAGCGTCGACGTCGACCCACTGCGACCTCGGCGTTCGGTGTGTCGAAGCGAGAGGGCCACGATTCGTCGGCGTTCTACGCGCGGTTCATCCCGCCCGAGATCTCCGAGGACGCGACGGTCAACGAGCCGAAGCTGATCGACGAGATCATCGTCGGCGACAGCCGCGACATGACGGACGTGGCCGACGCCTCGGTTGCGCTCGTGGTCACGTCACCGCCGTACTTCGCCGGCAAGGAGTACGAGGCGGCGCTCGGCGAGGGCCACATCCCCGGCTCGTACATCGAGTACCTGCAGATGCTCGAGGATGTCTTCGCCGAGTGCGTGCGCGTGCTGGAGCCGGGCGGGCGCATCGCGGTCAACGTCGCCAATCTCGGCCGCCGTCCGTTCCGGTCGCTCGCGGCGGACGTCACCACGCTTTTGCAGGACCGGCTGCGACTGCTGTTGCGGGGCGAGATCGTCTGGCGCAAGGCGGTCGGCGCGAGCGGCAGCTGCGCGTGGGGCTCGTTCCGCAGCCCGACCAATCCGACGCTGCGCGACCTCACGGAACGAGTAGTGATCGCGAGCAAGGGCCGGTTCGACCGAGCGCACGGTGGCAACGCGACCATCGGCCCCGACGATTTAATGGACGCG
>JBEEFX010000362.1:0-10850 GCA_041166365.1 Acidimicrobiaceae bacterium | reverse complement strand
GCTCCCACTGGCCCTCGCGGTCCAACTCACGACGACCGAGCGCGGCGTTCACCGTGAGGATCTCGCGGTCGACCACGTGAGCGGTGGCGCGCGCCTGGGTGGTGTTGTTGCCGCCCACCGCAATCGTGACGTCGATGTCCATCACCTCGGGCGGTCGGGCGTACGAGAGGTACTGCGCCGCAGCCCAGACGACCGGTCGCTCCGTCGTGCCCTCCAACGCGGCGATGGCCGCGCCCAGGCCACAGCCGCCGAACAGGAAGTTGCCCCCGGTGCACACGCGCGGCTCGATCGGGAGCACCCATCGGTGCGGGTTGTGTGTGGCCTCGAGGCCGAGGAACTCCTTGGCGTCCATTCGGCGGAGAACCATACGGGACTGGGAGGGAAGCCCCGCGTGGCCCTAGAACGTGTAGGTATGGGAACCACACCGTGGCTTGGTGACGCCTGCTCGCTCGTCGACGCCTTCCGCTCTGGTGAGCACAACCCCGTCGACGAGCTGGACGCCTGCCTGAGCGCGATCGAAGCCAGTGACCTCAACGCCTTCTGCCATCTCGACATCGACGTGGCGCGAGCGCGGGCGGCGGACGCAGACGTGCAACTGCCGTTCGGTGGTGTGCCCGTAGCCGTGAAGGAGCTCGAGCCGGTCAACGGCTGGCCGTACACCGAGGCATCCCTCGTGTTCGCAGACCGCGTCGCCGATCACGACTCGACGCAGATCGAACGCCTGCGAGCCGGGGGCGCCAACCTCTTCGGGCAGACGACCGCTTCAGAGTTCGGTGGGCTCAACGTGAGCGTGACGAAGTTGCACGGCGTCACCCGCAACCCTTGGGACAGGACCCGCACGACGGGAGGTTCGTCGGCCGGTTCCGCGGCCGCGGTCGCCGGCGGCCTGGCCCCGATCGCGAGTGGGGGCGACGGCGGCGGCTCGATCCGCATCCCCGCGGGGTTCAACGGGTTGTTCGGCATGAAGGGCACCGCGGGCCGGATCCCGCGCGGTCCCGAGGTGCTGATCGGGCCGCTGACCGTGGTGGTCGGTTGCCTTGCCAGGTCCGTTCGCGACGCGGCGCGCTGGTACGACGTGTGCAACGGCTTCGACGCGCGCGACCCGTACTCGCTGCCCCGCGTCGACGGATGGGAGCGCGGTCTCGGGTCGCATGACCTCAAGGGCAAGCGGGCAGTGATCGCCCCGTCGCTCGGCTCTGCGATCTTGAGCCCGGCGGTCGAGGAGAACGTGCGCGAGGCCGGCGAGGCGCTCGCGAAGGATGCCGGCCTTCAACTGGTCGACATCCCGGTGACCATGCCCGGCCTCGGGCTCGAGTGGGCCATCGCCAACCTCGCGACCTTGCTCGTCGACATCGGGGACAAGTGGCCTGCGTGCAAAGACGACCTGTCCATCGAGATCGCGTTCGGGCTCGAGATGGCGATGGGGATGATGAATCTCGAGATGGCGGCGACGGGCGAGCGCAACCGCCGCGCCGCCAACGAGACGATGGCCGACGTCTTCGACCAGGTCGACTTCGTGATCTGCGCCACGAACCCCGACGTTGCCTATCCCGCAGAGGTCACGTTGAACACGCTCGTCGGCGACGTCAGCGTCGGTCCGGAGAACAACGGGGCGCTCACGATCCCGGCGAACATCTGCGGCAACCCCGCGTGCTCGATCCCGGCGGGGACCGTCGACGGACTGCCCGTCGGCCTCCAGGTGATCGGCCGCCACCACGAAGATGCCCTCCTGCTCGACCTCGCCCGCATCGTCGAGCAAGAACGCCCCTGGCCCCTCGTGGCACCGAATTCGCCTCGCTGACCCCCGCGTCGGAGTTGCCCGGCACACGCTGCGTGCTGCACTGCCCGGGCCGGGTGGTGGACCACGGCTCACTGTCACACCCCCTGGGGACACTGGTGGCATGGAACGACAGCTCAAGCTGCTCGAAACCAGAGAGGCCCTCGAACCCGAGTGGCAGCTCGATGACACCACCAAGGAAGTCGGCAAGCGCGGCGTCGCGGCCGCTCGCGCCGCCCTCCAACAAGCCCGGCGCCAGGCCCGCGTGACGCCTGACCGCAGGCACGACGCGGCTTAGTCCCGTAGCGTCTCGCGCCGATGGGAATCCTCGGCTGGATCATCGTCGGCCTGCTCGCCGGCGGGCTCGCTCGCATGGCCACCGGCTCCGAGAAGCGAGGCTGCCTGGGCACCATGGTGATCGGTGTGCTCGGGGGGATCATCGGCGGTGCGCTGTTCAACGCGGCGGGCGGCAACGGCATCGGCGACGGGGGCATCGGATCGATCTTCGTGGCGTTCGTCGGCGCCTGTGCCCTGCTCTTCATCTTGCAAGCGCTCGGCGTCAACTCCCGGCGCCGGCGACACTGAATCGCGGCGCTCGGGCTTCTCCGACTTGGGCGAGCGTTGGTGCCGCCTCCTAGGCTTCGGGCATGCCTGATGCCAACGAAGTCGTGATCGTCGAAGCCGTCCGCTCCCCGATCGGACGGCGCGGCGGGGGCCTGTCGACGTTCCATTCCGCCGATCTCCTGTCGACCGTGCAGAAGGAGTTGATCGACCGCTCGGGGATCGATCCCGCCGAGATCGAGCAGGTCATCGGCGGCTGCGTGAGTCAGGTCGGCATGCAGGCGTTCAACATCACCCGCACCGCGTGGCTGGCTGCCGGTCTGCCGATCTCCGCGGCGGCGACCACGGTCGACAGCCAGTGCGGCTCGTCGCAGCAGGCCACCAACATGGCCACGAGCCTCGTCGCGGCGGGCGTCGTCGACGTCGCCGTCGCCTGCGGCATCGAGTTGATGAGCCGTGTGCCGATGGGATCGAGCCTCGGCGAAGGGGTCGGCAAAGCGGTGCCGAAGTCGTACTTCTCCCGCTACGAGTGGACCACGCAGTTCGAGGGTGCGGAGCGCATCGCCGAGAAGTGGGGAATCACGCGGGACGAGACCGATCAGCTCGGCGTCGAATCCCAAGCGCGGGCAGCACGCGCGTGGGCCGAAGGGCGGTTCGACACGCAGATCGTCGGCGTCGACGCGCCGGATCTCGGCGACGACGGCAAGCCGACGGGCACGACGCATCGCGTCGAGCGCGACGAGGGATTGCGCGAGACCACGCGCGAGGGACTGGCCGGCCTCAAGCCCGTCGCTCGCCCCGATGGCGTGCACACCGCCGGTTCGTCGTCACAGATCTCCGACGCGGCGGCGGCCGTGTTGATCATGACCCGCGCAAAGGCGGACACCCTCGGCCTGCGCCCGCGTGCTCGCGTCGTGGACACGTGCCTCGTCGGCAGCGACCCTGTCCTGATGCTCACCGGTCCGATCGATGCAACGCACCGCCTGCTCGAGCGCACGGGCATGACGATGGCCGACATCGATGTCACGGAGATCAACGAGGCGTTCGCGTCCGTGGTGCTGGCGTGGGAACGGGAGCTGAGCCCGGATCACGAGAAGGTCAACCCGAACGGCGGCGCCATCGCACTCGGACACGCGCTCGGCTCGACGGGTGCGGTGCTCGTGACCAAGGCGTTGCACGAGCTCGAGCGCACCGACGGCACCAACGCGCTGGTCACCATGTGCTGCGGCGGTGGCCTCGGCACCGGCACGATCCTGCAGCGCGTCTGATGCGCGAGCCTCCTCCCGAGGAAAAGGCCGCCGGCAGCGAGGACCCCGAGGCCCAGGCCGAGGCGATCCTCGACGAGTCGGAGCAGCGAACGGCCAGCCGAGAAAGTGCTCCGAGCAGCCGGGTCGAGCACCGGACGTCAGACGAATCGACACCGCCGGCCTGAGAGCGGCGGCCTCGCGGCATCACCACTCCAGGCAGCCGCCACTAGCGGTAGTGCGGCTCGACGAGCGTCCGCACCGCACGCTCGAGCTCATTGGTGACGAAGTCGAAGTCGTTGCGGCCGTTGGCCCACGACACCAACGCGGAATACCAGACATGACCGAGGACCGCCAGGATGTCGGCCCGCGTCCGAGCGTCGAGCTCGCAGAGGATCTCGTCGCCCATCGAACCGATCTGGCGTTGCACCTCGAGCGAGCTCTCTCGCACGCCCACATCCGGTGACGACAGCGCCCGCACCAGTGCCATCCCGAGCTTGGGCTGGCGTTCGAGCGCGTGACAGCCGCGATGCAGCACGTCGACGAGTTGGTCCGCCGGTGTCGTACCCCGCGGCGGGGACTGGGCGACACGGTTCTGCAAGCGCGCCGTCCACTCCGTCATGGCTGCGGCCAGCAGGTGGTCCTTCGACGAGAAGTAGCGATAGATGGTGGCCAGCGCGACGTTCGCGGTGGCCGCGACGTCGCGCATCTGCACCGCGTCGTAGCCGCGCTCGGCGCCCAGCTCGAAGGCGGCGTCGATCACGCGCCGACGCCGGTCATGTTGTTCGAGCGTCTGCGGTTGGCGGCTCACGCCGAGGTCGTGAAGCGCACCGGCAGATGCTTGATGCCGCCGATGAAGTTGGAGCGCAGCCGGTCCGGTGGGCCGAGCTGCTCGACCTTCGGCACCCGGCGCACGAGCTCCTCGAAGAGCACGTGGATCTCCATGCGGGCGAGCTGCGCGCCCAAGCAGAAGTGCGGTCCGCCACCGCCGAACGCGACGTGGTGGTTCGGGTCGCGTTCGATGTCGAAGCGGAACGGATCCTCGAACACGTCCTCGTCGCGGTTGGCCGAGATGTACCAGAGGCTGATCTTGTCGCCGGCCTTGATGGTCTGATCGCGGAGCTGGAAGTCCCTCGTGGCGTTCCGCCGGAAGTACATGACCGGCGAGGCCCACCGCAGGATCTCCTCAGTGGCACCGGCGATGTGCTTCTCCGGATCACTGGCCAGCAGGTCGTACTGCTCGGGATTCTCGAGGAACGCGTTCATGCCGTGCGCGATGGCGTTGCGCGTGGTCTCGTTTCCCGCCACCGAGAGCAGGAGGAAGAACAGGTTGAAGTCCATGTCGGACAGTGATTCGCCGTCGACCTCGCTGGACAGCAACGCGCTGATGATGTCGTCCTGCGGGCTGTTGCGGTGCTTCTCCGCCAGCTGCTGCGCGTACATGAACATCTCGATCTGCGCGTTGGCAACCTCTTCGGCGCTGACGATGTACTCCGGATCCTCGGAACCGATCATGCGGTTCGACCACTCGAAGATCTTGTGCCGTTCCTCGCGAGGCACGCCGATCAGCTCGGCGATCACCTCGAGCGGCAGCTCTGCGGCGATCTCGACGACGAAGTCGCACGGATCCTTGGGCAACGCCCCGTCGAGGATGTCGTTGGTCAGTTGGCGGATGCGCGGCTCGAGCTCGCCGATCATGCGCGGGGTGAAACCGCGATTCACGAGCTTGCGGTAGCGGGTGTGGTCGGGCGGGTCCATGAAGAGCATGAGGTTGCCCTCGGCCTGCGCCGCCTCCATCTCGCTGATCTCCCGTCGCTCGAGACCGACAACGCCGCCGGTCGCCGCGGACGAGGAGAACGTTCCGGCATCGCGGTTGCACGTGATCACGTCGGCATGCTTGGAGATCACCCAGAAGCCGGGGCCGTCCGGCTCATCGTGGTGGAAAACGGGCGCGTTGTTGCGCAGCCAGGTGAACCAGTCGTGCGGGATGTCTTGCGTGAAGCGATCCCGGTCGAGCAGGTCGATGTCGTTCGCTTCCAACTCGATCCCCTCAGTGTCCCTTGAATTGTGGTTCGCGCTTCTCCATGAAGGCGAGTGGCCCTTCCTTGGCATCATCGCTCATGAAGACCGGCATGCCGATCTCGGAGTCGATCTTCATCGCCTCGGACTCGGGCAAGCACTCCGTCGCTCGCAACGCGCGGAGCACGGCTTGCACCGCCACCGGGCCGTTGCTGGCAACCTTCGCCGCGACCTCCCGGGCCCGTTCGAGCGCCTGACCGTCGGGCACCACCTCGCTGATCAATCCGATCGCCTTGGCCTCCGGAGCGAGCAGGTGCCGGCCGGTCAGCAGGATGTCGGCCGCCACCGCGTAGGGGATCTGGCGACGGAGGCGCACGACGGACCCACCCAGCGGGTACAGGCTCCACCGCACCTCCGAGACACCGAACCTGGCGCTCTCACCGGCGATGCGGATGTCGGTCGCTTGCAGGATCTCCGTGCCTCCGGCGACCGCAGGACCCTCGACGGCGGCGATCAGCGGCTTGTCGAGCAGGAAGCCCTTGAGCAGTGGCTTGATGACGCCACCGGCGATCTCGGCCGCGGGACCGTCACCTTGCGCGAACGCGTCGCCGGGGTGCGACTGCGTCATCGCCTGGAGATCGGCGCCGGCGCAGAAGGAACCACCGGCGCCGGTGAGGATCACCACGCGGATGTCGGGATTGGCGTTGACCTCGTCCCAACACTCCGACATCTTCGTCATCATCGACGGAGAGAGCGCGTTGCGGCGCTCCGGTCGGTTCATCGTGAGGATGAGCACGGGCCCATCGCGCTCGACAAGGAGGTGTTGGTCTTCGGGCGTCGTCGCGCCGCTCACGGCTTCGCGGCCCTGAGGATCCACATCGCGAAGAACTGCGACGCTCCGCCGTACGCGTGACCGAGTGCGGTGCGGACATCCTCGACCTGGTGCTCGCCGGCGAGCCCGCGAACCTGCAAGGCCGCTTCCGCGAACCGCAGCATGCCGGACGCGCCGATCGGATTCGACGACAACACGCCGCCCGACGCGTTGACCGGCAGGTCGCCGTCGAGCGCGGTGACCCCGTCCTCGGTGAGCGTCCAGCCCTTGCCGAGGTCGGCGAACCCGAGGTTCTCCATCCACATGGGCTCGTACCAACTGAACGGCACGTAGCACTCGACCGCGTCGATCTCCTCGCGCGGGTTCGTGATGCCCGCCTGCGCGTAGACGTCGGCCGCGCAGTCCTGCCCACCCTTCGGGTTCACGGGATCGCGGCCGGGGAACTGGCCGAGCTCACTGCGCATGGCCGTGCCGTGCACCCACGCCGGCGGCTTGCTCGCCGCGTCGCCGCCCTTCTCGTTCGTGAGCACCATCGCGCAGGCCCCGTCGGACGCCGGGCACGATTCGAGGCGCCGCACCGGCTCCCACACCATCGGCGAGTCGCGCACCATCTCGAGCGAGATGTCTTCGACCCGCAGATGCGCGTACGGATTCTTCAGCGCGTTCAGGCGGTCTTTCACGGCGACCATCCATCCGACGTATTCGGGCGCCTTCGAGCGGGCGATGTACGCCCGGATGTGCGGCGCGAAGTAGCCGCCGGCCCCCACGCCGCCGCTGCGCCCGCCCGACAGACCCCACGTGGTGTCGCCTTCCGACTGCTTCTCGAACGCCACGGTGAGCACACGCTCGCGAACGCCCGACTGGATGAGGTGCGAGGCGACGATCGCGGTCGATCCGCCGACGCTCCCGGCAGTGTGGACCCGCATGATCGGCTTGCCGCTCGCACCGAGCGCATCGGCCAGGTAGAGCTCCGGCATCATCACGCCCTCGAACGAGTCGGGCGCCGTGCCGATGACGACGGAGTCGATGTCCTTCCAGTCGAGTTCCGCATCCTCGAGCGCGCGGATGCTGGCCTCGCGCAGCAACCCCGCCAGCGACACGTCGTCGCGCACCTTCACGTGGTGCGTCTGGCCGACGCCGACGACTGCGCAACGCTCGCTCATGAATCCGCCTCCAGGACGCACACGAGGTTCTGTTGCAGGCACGGGCCGGACGTGGCGTGGCCCAGCGTGCGCTGCTTGCCCTTCTCGTTGATCTGACGGAACGCCTCACCGATGCGGATCAGGCCACTCACCATCATCGGGTTGGCCACGAGCGCCCCGCCCGAAGGGTTCACGTCGACGTCGTCGCCCAGCCCGAGCGCGTCGCGCAGGATCAGCTCCTCGTGACTGAACGCGGCGGCAAGCTCCGCCACCTCGATGGGCGCGTCTGCGACGCCGGCGTTGGCGGCAGCCAGCGCGGCCGATGCGGAGGTGCTGAGGTCGCGCACCCCTGGATAGTGAGGATCGACACGGTGGTCGATGCCGCGGATCCACGCCGGGCGCTCGCACACGTCGCGGGCGCGCTCGCCGGCCACGAGGATGACCGCGGCCGCACCATCGGAAACCGGCGGGCAGTCGCTCGGCCGGAGCGGGGCGACCAGATAGGGCTCGCTGAGCAACTCGTCGGCGGTCACGTCGCCGCTCACCTGCGCGTTCGGGTTCGCTTGCCCGTTGCGGCGCGCTCGGGCCGCGACTTCGGAGAGATCGCTCTCCTTCGCCAGACCGGCGTCGAGCAGTGCACGGGCCTGGAGCGCGGCCAGCGACACATGATCGGCCCACAACGGCATCAGGTAGTACGGGTCGTTCTGGAGGCACAGGATCTCGCGCAGGTTGCCGCGCGACGACACGCCCGACGAGAACACCAACGCGACATCGACGTCGCCGTGCTGCAGGCGCACCCATGCTTCATAAAGTGCGAACGCTCCGTCCATCTCCACGTGGGACTCGCTGATGGGCGGCCACGCACCGGTGGCCTCGAGGTTGCTCACGAACGCGAACGGAGCACCCGCGAGATAGTCGGCGCTCCCCGAACAGGTGAAGCCGATGTCCTTGCGGCCGAGGCCGGACCGCTCGATCGCGCTCGTGATGACCGGATACAGCATCTGCGTCTCGGTCTTGTCGACGGCGGCCAACGAGGGCGCCTGTGCGAAGGACACGATCGCAACATCACGCATCAGAGTTGGTGCTCCTCGTAGATCTCCGGGCCGGCGTCGGGCTCGCCTGTCGGCTTGAACCCGGTGATGGCGCTGCCGAAGCCCCAGCCCCGACCGTCGTCCTCGTTGCGCTTGTCCTCCGGGGCCCACACCGCCTCGACGCGCATTCCCATGCGAATCTCCGGGAGCGGGACGTCGAGCAGCCGTTGTTGACCGATCGTGCCGCTGGCGCCGTCGAGCAGGATGCTGGCGAGGGCGTAGTCCTCCCGTTCGTTCTGACCGTGGTACTGGATCGGGGTGAGCACCGTCCATGACGTGACCACGCCGCGGTCGGTGACCGGCACCTCGTCGGCCTTGCTCGTCTCGACCACGCAGATCGGGCAGAACCCCTTCGGCGGCACGTACACCCGGGCGCACTGCGGGCACTTGTGACCGGTGACGCGTCCCGCCTGCATGTTGCGGCCGAACTCCGCGTTCACCGGGGCGGTGCGGACGATGTAGTCGAGCGAGATCACCTGTGGCATGAACTTGATGACGTCCCCCTGCTCGCTCATCACTCGGCCTCGAAGCACTCGATGTCGGAGATGTGGCCGACGCGTTCGTCTTTCCAGCGGACCTTGACCCGCATGCCGGTCGACACCGCGTCGGCGCTCGGCGCGTCGAGCGCGTGCAGCAGCGCCGTGTCGGCGCCGTCGAACTGCACGAGCGCCCAGGCGAACGGCCGGTCGAGCGGGTGCTTCCGCAGCGGCTCGCTCACCCATGCCCAGCTCCGCACGGTGCCGGCCTGCCCGAGCTCGACGAGGTCGTCGACGGCATCACCCGTGTCCGGGTCGTACTCGAGCGGCGGGCAGATGACCCGTCCGGCGGCGGTGCGGCTGGCCACGATCTTCTGGTCGCGCAGCCCGGTCAAGAACGCTCCGACCACCGGCCCGACGCTCCGGCGATACGGGAGCTCCATCGTGAAAACCGACTCGTCCGAGCTCACGGGCGCAGTAGAACACATTCTCGTTTCTGCCGCCACCGACCAGGCCAAGCAGCTGATTGCCGCACCTACGCAGAACGTGTTCTACTCCGAGCATGGCCTTCAACCTCGCCGACCTGGTCGAGCACGCCGTCGATCTGGTGCCGGAGCGGATCGCACTCATCTGTGGCGAACGGTCGATCACCTATGCCGACCTCGAGGAGCGTTCGAACCGGTTGGCCCACCACCTCGCGGCCAACGGCGTCGGCGAGCGCCAACACGTCGCCATCTACTCGTACAACTCGATCGAGTTCGTCGAGACGATGCTCGCCTGTTACAAGCTGCGCGCGGTTCCGATCAACGTCAACTACCGGTACGTCGAGGAGGAGCTGATCTACCTCTTCGAGAATGCCGATGTCGTCGCCTGCGTGTTCCAGGCGGAGTTCTGCCCGCGCATGTCGGCCGTGCGCGACAAGTTGCCGCTGCTTCAGCACCTCGTCGTCGTGGACGACAGCACCGGCACGCCGTGCGATGTCGACGGGATCGTGCACTACGACCACGCGCTCGCGTCGGGATCACCTGATCGCGACTTCGCGGCTCGCGACGACGGCGATCTGTACGTCCTGTACACCGGTGGGACCACCGGCTTCCCGAAGGGCGTGATGTGGCGCCACGAAGACGTGTTCCGCACGCTGGGCGGCGGCATCGACTTCGTGACCGGCGAGCGCGTCGACGACGAGCAGAAGCTCGCACGGGACGGCGCGGCGGCCGGGCCGAGCCACGGACTCGTGCTGGCGCCGCTCATGCACGGTGCCGCGCAGTGGACGACGCTGGGGGGTCTGTTCCGCGGAACGTCGGTCGTGCTGCTCCCGAAGTTCGACGCGCACGACGTCTGGGCCGCGGTCGAGCAGTACGGCATCGCCACGCTGGCCATCACCGGCGATGCGATGGCGCGCCCGTTGATCGATGCCCTGCAGGAGCGTTCGTACGACACCAGCAGCCTCGTCGCCGTCAGCTCGACGGCCGCGGTGTTCTCGCCCGTCGTGAAGGACCAGCTGTTCGAGCTGCTGCCCAACCTGTTCATCAGCGAGGCCGTCGGCTCGTCCGAGACCGGGTTCAACGGCCTGCGCCTCCTCGAGAAGGGTGCCACGGCGAACGAGACCGGGCTGGTGAACGTCAACCGCGGGCCGGACACGATCGTGATCGACGAGGACAACAAGCCGGTGCAGCCCGGCGAGATCGGCCGGATGGCACGCGGCGGC
>JBEEFX010000361.1:0-3675 GCA_041166365.1 Acidimicrobiaceae bacterium | reverse complement strand
CCGGCGGGGCCTACGTCGAACCGCTGTAGTTCACGTCGGAGGTCAGTTCTTGAACATGGTGCCGAGGGCGAGACCCTCGGGACCGTAGGCCGCCTCGGGGTCAGCGCGCACCTTCTCGTCGAGCAGGTGTGCGTCGTCGCCGACCAGGATCCGCCACTTCCCGGCGCGCACGCCGTCGAGGATGATCGTCGCGGCCTGAGCAGCGGACACCGGTGCACCGTCGCGGAACATGTCGCCGAACGCGCCGATGAGCGTGCGGAGCTCGTCGTCGGACAGGCCGTCGGCCGGCATCCCGCGACGAGCGAAGGCGGCACGGAACTCGTCGACCTCTTCCTGCGGCATGTCCTCAGCAGCGGGTGCTCCGAGAATGCGGCGGCTGTTGTTGACGATCTCCGTGCCGATGTGCCCGGGCATGACGACCGCGACCTTCACGTGCGGAGCGTTGATCCGGAAGTCCTCGAGCAGTGCCTCGGAGAGGCCCTTCACCGCGAACTTCGCTGAGCTGTAGGCGGTGTGGGGCATGCCCGGGCCGAGGGACGCCCAGAAGCCGTTCACGCTGCTGGTGTTGACGAGGTAGCCGTCGTCGCTCGCGACGAGCAGCGGCACGAAGGCCCGGCTGCAGTTGTAGACGCCGCCCCAGCACACGGCGAACGTGCGGTCCCACTCGTCACGCTTGCCGGCAACGAAGCTTCCGCCCCCGCCGATACCGGCGTTGTTGAAAACGAGGTTCACGTGGTCGGTCTCGTGTTGCGCGAGCACCTCGTCGCGGAACCGGTTCACCTGAGCCTCATCGGTGACGTCGCAGAGATGTGTGGTGATCCGCGTGCCGGCCGGCGCCTCTTTCTCGGCCCGCAACGCCGTGTCCGTCACGTTGTCGAGCGTGAGATCGCACGTCGCCACCGAGCAGCCGTCGGCCGCCAACTGGATCACGAGCTCACGGCCCATGCCGGTGCCACCACCGGTCACCACTGCCAAACGGCCTTCGAATGATTCCACGCGCTTCCCCCTTTTCGGACGCGCACCTTACGCCGTCACCCGAATCGAAAGCAGATCGCCGCGATCAGCCCGCTTCGGCCCTCGCCTTGAGCGCGCGTGCCACATCGTCGAA
Source organism: Acidimicrobiaceae bacterium (assembly GCA_041166365.1). GTDB lineage: Bacteria > Actinomycetota > Acidimicrobiia > Acidimicrobiales > JACDCH01 > DASUCS01. Next base: position 2,567 of record JBEEFX010000361.1, on the reverse strand, counting down.
GCCGCGCTGCACGTAGCGCCCGACGACCACGAACATGAGCCCGACGCCGACACCACGGAAGACGTCGGTGGTGACGTAGCGCGTGCGTCCATCACCGAGGTCTGTCAGGACCTGGCAACGGTCGGCGTCGATGAACCAGCGCGGCCCGACGTGTCCACCCCAACAGAGCCGCTCGCCCTCCACGACCGCGGATACGTACTCGATCTGATGCATGGTCTTCGGAGGCCGCAGCCGCACCTGCATGTCGACCGCCGATCCGAGCTCGAGCGTCGTCAGAACCGACACCGTGAACGGGTTCCACTCCGGGTACGAGTCGAAGTCCCGCAGGATCGACCACACACGCTCGATCGGCGCGTCGATCTCGATCTCCGAGCGGATCGCACGGGGTTCGCGGGCCACGACCCCGAACGTAGTGAACTACCCGACCATGAAGGTCGCTTTGGTCGCACTCGCCGGCGCCGCAGGCGCATTGACCCGCTATGGCCTCGGTGTCGCCGTCGGCATTCGATCGTTTCCATGGGCCACCTTGGGCATCAACCTCACCGGTTCGTTCCTGCTCGGCCTCATCCTCACGGCCGGCACGGAGCGGGGGTGGCCGGAAACGACGACCGTTCCCATCGCGGCCGGGTTTCTCGGCGCGTACACGACGTTCTCGACGTTCTCGTTCGAGACGTACACATTGCTGCGCACGGACCGCGCCGGTGTGGCGCTGCTCTACGTCGCGGCATCCTTGGCCGGCGGCGTTCTCGCGGCCGCGCTCGGCTATGCCACCGCGCGCGCCGTGGCCTGACTACATCCGGTTGAGCAGGTCGGCCTTCTTCGAGGCGAACTCCTGCTCGGAGATCACCCCGCGCTTGCGCAGGTCGTCGAGCTGTTCGATCTGCTCGGGAATCGACGGGCCGGTCTGCTGCGTCGCCGCCTGGTGATGCCCGCCGTGCATGCGGCCCGAGTTGGCTTCCATCTGGCGATAGATCTCGTTCTGGACGATGGCCGGCTTGCGCACGTCTTCGAACGTCTCGGCGCCGCGCTCCCCCGCCGACTCGATGCCCAGATCACCCGCACCGAGGAGGCGCTCGAAGATGGACTGGTTGAAGAAGACCGTGTTGATCCGCTCCAGGGGGATCTCGATCCCGTGCTTCGCGACGACGCCGTACCGGTGGATCACACGATCGCTGGTGACGACGAAGTTCGTCGTCGACCACTTGGCGTAGCGGATGCCGAACCAAGCGAGACAGAACAGCAGCAGCAGCGCACAGATGATCTTGAGGGCGTCGATGTCGGTTCGGAGCGCGAGCACACCGAGGAGGACCGCACCCAGGAGCGCTGCGGTCGGTTCGGCCATGTACCACCAGTGGGGGCGGAGGTCGAGGGCAACCTCTTCGCCTTCGTTCAACAGCTTCTGCGGGAAGGCCACGGCCAGAGAAGCTACCCGTAGCCGAGTTCGCGGAGGCGGGCATCCGTGAGGCCGAAGTGGTGGCCGACCTCGTGCACGACCGTGATCCGCACGGCATCGATCACCTCGGCGTCCGTGTTGCAGCGCGCCAGGATCGGCAGCCGGTAGATCGTGATGCGATCCGGCATGCCCCCACCGAGGCCGTAATTCTCCCGTCGCGTGAGTGGAATTCCCTGGTAGAGGCCGAGCAGGTTGCCATCGGCCCGCCCGTCCTCGACGAACACGGCCACGTTGTCGATGAGGCGCCCGACGGCCGCCGGGATGCCGTCGAGGGCCGCCCCCACCAACCCTTCGAACTTCTCCATCGCCATGTCCATCAGGCCCCCACTGTCACACGTGTTCATTACATTCGGGACGTCATGGACGCGGCGGCACTACTCGAGGGTCTCAACGAGTCGCAGCGCCAAGCGGTGACCTCGAGCGCGGCTCCACTGGTGATCCTCGCGGGTGCGGGCTCGGGCAAGACCCGGGTGCTGACCCGGCGTATCGCCTACCGGTGCGTCACCGAAGACGCCGACCCTCGCCATGTCGTTGCCCTCACGTTCACCCGCAAAGCGGCCGGCGAGCTCGGTCATCGGCTGCGGTCGCTCGGACTGCGCGATCGCATCGTGGCCGGCACCTTCCACGCCGTGGCCTACGCCCAGCTTCGGCGCTCCTGGTCCGATCGCCGGGTGCAGGCTCCCGAGCTACTGGAGCGCAAAGGCCAGCTCCTCGCACGGCTGCTCGGGCGAGGATCGGGCGTCAAGGCCGTCGACGTCGCCGGCGAGATCGAATGGGCCAAAGCGCGCATGGTGTCGCCCGCCGACTACGCCCGTGAGGCCGCGGCCGCCCGCCGCCGCCCGCCCATGGCACCGGAGGCGTTGGCGGAGCTCTACGACCGCTACGAGCAGGAGAAGCGCAACCGGCGCCTCGTCGACTTCGACGACCTCCTGCGCCTCTGCGCTCACGGCATCGAGACCGACACCGAGTTCGCGAGCACCCAGCGATGGCAGTTCCGCCATCTGTTCGTCGATGAATTCCAAGACGTGAACCCGCTGCAGTTCCGGCTGCTCGAGGCGTGGCGTGGCGGCCGGCTCGACCTGTGCATCGTCGGGGACCCGAACCAGGCGATCTA
>JBEEFX010000360.1:0-14898 GCA_041166365.1 Acidimicrobiaceae bacterium | reverse complement strand
TGCGCTGCCGCGCTGGCGACCCCGACGCCTGGGCCGCAGCGATCGACGCGCTCGACGATCCCGAGGTCGTCGACGACCTCGGACACCGGGGGGCGCACCACGTCGAGCGCTACGACTGGGACGCCATCGCCGGGCGGATCCTGGACATCTATCGGGCTGCGCTCGAGCGGCCCTGACTACGCTCGCGGCCCTTGGTCACCGACCGAGATCTTCACGCCAGGCTCGTGGCGACCTCGGGCCTCGCCGCCGCGCTGGTCGTGCCGTCGCTCGTCGACTGGTTCGCACCGACTTCGGTCGTCGACCTCGGTTGCAACGTCGGCGTCTGGTTGCGTGCCTTCATGGAGGTCGGCATCGACGACGTCCTCGGCTTCGACGTGCCCGGCATCGACGCCTCTCTCCTGCGGATCCCCGCCGATCGTTTCACCGCGTTCGATCTCGGTCAGCCGCTCCAGGTGGGTCGAACATTCGACCTCGCGTTGTGCCTCGAGGTGGCCGAGCACCTGCCCGCGGCGTCGAGCGAGCGACTCGTCGAGCAGCTGGTGGCGCTCGCGCCGGCGATCGTGTTCTCCGCGGGCATCCCGGGCCAGGGCGGCGACGGACACATCAACGAGCGATGGGGCTCGTGGTGGCAGGAGCGCTTTGCGGCGCGCGGGCTCGAGCGCTTCGATGTGTTTCGTCGCCGGTTGTGGGACGAACCAACGGTGCAGTGGTGGTATGCACAGAACCTCGTCGTGTACGCGCGACCTGACCATCCCGCCGCCGCCCGGTTGCGGTCGATCGAGCAGCCGCTCCCGATGGACATCGTCCACCCGCGGCTCTTTGCCGAGTCGATGGCGCGACCGCCGACCGCGCGCCAGCTGCTCAAAGCCTTCCCGAAGGCCGCTCGCGAGTCCTTCAGGGTCCACATCGCGGACCGGCTCCGATCCCGAGGTTGAGCGTCAGTCGGTGAGGTCGCGCGTCGCGAGCCGCCGCAGCCCGTCCACGAACGTCGGCTCCGCCCATCGGAGCGCGTGCACCCGGAGTCGTTCCCCGTCGATCGTCGCCGCGTCGACACGGTCGATGGCGTCGCCGATCTCGCGTGGGTCGGCGCGGTCGAAGAACACACCGGTCACGCCGTCGACCACCGTGTCGAGGAACCCTCCGTGGCGCAGGACGACCGCCGGCTTTCCGAAGGCGGCCGCCTCCACCGTGATGAGGCCGAACGACTCGTGCGACGCGGCGACGACCGCCCGGCAGTTGCGGAACAACCACCGCATCTCGGCGTCGTTCGCCGGACCGATCACCCTGACGTTCGGAGGGGCGGTCGCCTTCAGCCGAGCCAGCTCCGGGCCACCGCCGGCGACGACGAGCCGATCATCGCGTCGCTCGCGGAAGGCGTCGATCACGCTGCCGACGTGCTTGCTCGCGACCAGTCGAGTCGCGCAGAGCACGAAGTCGGTACCGAGCCCATCGCCGGGCGCGCGCGCCGCGCCGAGCGGATCGATCGTCACCGGCGGAGCAAGCACGACGGGGTCCACGCCGTACAACGCGTTGATCGTCTGGGCCATCACGGTGCTGCCGACAACGTGGCAGTCGCCGCTCTGGACGGCTCGCTGATCCCAGCGACGCAGTCGACGTTCGAGAACTTTCAGACCAGCGCGCTCGAAGCGCGAGCGCCCCATCAGGAACGCCTCCTGGTCGTGCAGCCATCGCGTCGGCGCATGCATGTAGAGCACCTTGTACCCCGCGGTCTCGATGCCGGCCGACCAACCGCTCGTACCGCACACCACCACGTCGGCGTCGATCCTCGTTCGATGGAAGACCGCTGGCAGCAGCGGCAATGCGGCGCGGTGGTTGTCCCTGAGGAGCTTGATCCGGTTGATCGCGAACGGCCGCACCGGGAGCGAGCCGAATTCTGGGAACGTCGATTGGGGTCGGAAGAAGGCGGTGTGGATCGGTGCTGCCGGGAACGCCCGATGCATCGACAGGAGAACTCGTTCGCTTCCGCCGCGCTCGACGACGTAGTCGTGCACGATCGCAACGGTTGCCACTGGGATCGATGGTACGGCGCAGCGGTTTACAGTCGCCGCGGTGGGCGCATCGAAGGGGCACGTGATCTTCTTCGATGCGTACCCGCACATGTACGCCGGCACCGCTCGCAGCATCCATCTGCTCGCCGATCGCCTCCCCGAACTCGGCTACCGCACGCAGGTCGTCCTCCCCCAAGAGGGCACCGTCGCGGATCACCTGCGCGCCACCGGCGTGAACGTGCAGGTCGTCGCCGTGCCTACCGCGCTCGGCCACTATGGCCGAAGCACGCGGGGCTTGGTGTTGCTGCGCGGCCTGCTCTCCCTCCCCGGCTACTGGTGGCGCCTCCGCCGCCATCTGCGGGCCCACCGGGGTGTCGTGTACGTCACCTCCCACCGCAGCGTGCTGCTCGCGGCTCCCGCGGCCCGGCTCGCCGGCGTCCCCGTGCTGTGGCTGATCTCCGGCATCGAGGACGACCGAGCGGTCAGCGTGGTCGCGAACCTGCTGGCGACGCGGACGATCGCCTGCTCACCGGCGGCAAGCGCGGCCCTGCCGTTCGGCCGGGGCCGCGTGCGGCACACGGTCGTACCGTTTCCCCTCGATCCGCGCTTCGACGACCCGCCGGCGAACCGTCCGCAGCAACCGCCGATCGTGGTGACCGTCGGCCGCCTGGAGCCGATCAAGGATCACCCCTTGCTGATCGACGCGTTCACGATCGTCCGCAATCGCGTGCCCGGCGCTCGGTTGCGGATCGTCGGCGGCGACCAGGAGGGTCACGCCGCCTACGCCGCGCGGGTGCGAGAGATGGCCCTCGAGCTCGGGGACTCGGTCGAGCTCACCGGCTGGAGCGACGACCCCGAAGCGCTGATGCTGGAGGCGGCGGTGTACGTGTGCAGCTCGCGTCGCGAAGGAATGGGCATTGCGATCATCGAAGCGATGGCGTGCGGAATCCCCGCGGTGATGACCGCGGACACGGGTCTCTCCGGCTTCCTCGAGAACGAACGGTCGGCGCTCATCGTTCCGAACGGCGACGTGCACGCGCTGGCGGACGCGATCATCCGACTTCTCGACGATCCGCCCTTCGCAAAGGCGATCGCCGAGGCGGGACGCGCTGCGGTTCGTCAATTCTCGATCTCCCGCGTCGCGTCGTCGACCGCCGCAGTCGTCGACGAGCTCGTTGCGGGCGAGCCCGCGTTGTTGTGAAGGTCACCTGGGTCACGACGTCGGTTCCGCACCCCGCTGGCAGTGGGGGCCGCGCCCACGAGTTCGAGCTCATCCGGGCGTTGGCCGAGCGCCACGAGATCCACGTCATCACGTGCGACGTTCACGACCCACTCGGCGGCAACGCCGTCATCGAGGCCGGCGCCCGATTCACGCAGGTTCCCTGGAAGGTCCGGCCGTACCCGACGAGCAAGCTCGGCGTTGCCCGCGGTCTCGTTCGGGCCGACCCGACGTTGACCATCTGGCTCGGACGCGATCGCATTCCCCGCCTCGCCGAGGCCGTCACCACAGCAGCGGAGCAGGGTCGTCCTGATCTCATCCAGATCACGCACGGCGAGTTGGCCGCTCTGCTCGACCACGTCGACCACCCGACGGGGCTGCTCCTCTTCGACGCACTGACACGCACGCTCGAGACGCGTCGCCGGGTCGAGCCGTTGCTTCGACGCCGGGTCCAGCTCACGCTCGAGCTCGCGCGTACGAAACGCTTCGAGCGCAGGAACTACGCCAAGGCAGACGCGGTCGCGAGCGTTTCGTCCGTCGACGCGGCCGCGCTCGAGGCGCTGGTCGGTCGACCGGTGGACGTGCTCGAGAACCCCGTTGCGGACACCTTCTTCGAAGCCCCGGACCGGCCGCGATCGACGAGCATCGTCAGCTTCGTCGGTGCGCTGGCTCATCAGCCGAACGGGGACGCGATCCGGTGGCTGGTCCGCGAGATCTGGCCCCGCGTCGTCGCGCAGCGACCCGACGCTCGATTGATGGTGGTCGGACGAGCCGACAACGACCCGACCGTGCCCGAGCTACGAGCGCTGGTGGAACGCGTCGGTGGCCGGCTCGAAGCCGACGTGCCCGACATCAGGCCGTACTACTGGGAGGCCGCGGTGGTCGTGTCTCCGCTTCGGCACGGCTCGGGCCTGAGGAACAAGGTGATCCACGCCATGGCCTGCGGCGCCCCGGTCGTGGCCACACCGTCGGCGTTGGAAGGTTTGCCACCCGCGGCCGTGCAGCATGCCTGGACGGGTACGTCGGCGACCGAGGTCGCCGACGCGATCCTCGCCGTGCTCGCGGATCCGACGGCGGCGGCCGCCCGCGCGGCCAACGCGGTGCACGGCCTCGATCCTTTGCGCACGGATGCGGTCGCTGCCCGACACGAGCGGTGGTGGAGCCAGCTGAGCCAGAAGCGCGGTTAGGTTGCCGCGGATGCGTCGGAGCAACGGGGCGGACGCCGAGTCGACCGCCGTCCGCTCGCTGCTCCTGTTTGCCATTGCCGCCGGACTCGCGCTGCGCATCGTCGTGCTCGTCGTGCTCGGCACGTCGCACTCACCCACCTACGAGTTCGGGATCCTCGGGAACAACATCGCCGAGGGCAAAGGGTTCACCTACTTCGCCGCCTTCCCCGGGCTGGGGGTGCTGCCGGCCGTCGATCGAGGCAACGGGTTCGAGCCGGCGGCAGACTACGGCCCGAGGACACCGACGGTCGCGGGCACTCCTCAGCCCGGCGCCTACATGCCGCCCGTGTATCCCACGATCGCCGCCGCCGCTGACACCGCGACAACGAACCCGTCATCGCAGATACGGATCCTGCAGGTTCTGAACCTCGCACTCTTCGTCGTGCTGGCCCTCGTCGTGTTCCAACTCGGGTCGACGCTGCTCGGTCCGCGTGTCGGTGCCGTGGCGGCGCTCGGGGTTGCCGCGTACCCGTCGCTCGTCTACATGACGAGCCAGGTGAGCGCGTCGAACCTGTATCTGCCCGCCCAGGTGGCGATGCTGCTGCTCGCCGTGCGTCTCGTTCGCCGCCCTACGGACAAGCGCCTCGCGATCGCCACGGGCGCGACGGCCGGGCTCGTCGGCCTGCTGCGCCCGGAGGGGCTCGCGCTCGTCGCCGTCGTCGCGATCGTGATGCTGATCGCGCTCACGCGCGCCGGCGAGACGCGTCGACGGGCCGTGGGCACCGTCATGGTTCTCCTCGCGGCGACGACGCTGCTCCCAGGGGCCTGGCTGGTGCGCAACAGCGTGACGTTCGGGAAGCCCACCTTCACGATCAGCTCGCAGGCGGGATTCCTGTTGTGGGCCGGCAACCACGAGGGTGCGACCGGCTCCGGAAAGACGTTCACGACAGGGGCCGAGGCGCAGGCCGGCGAGCGTCGGCTCGTCTCGCGGGTGCAGTTGCTCCCGCCCGGCCCGACGTATGAGTTGCGGCGGGATGCGGTCTTCCGGCACGAGGCCGTGACGTGGATCCGCGATCATCCGGTCGACGCCGCTGCAGGGCTGGCGAAGAAGGCATTCCTGTTCGTGGTCGTCGACCCCGACGATCGCCGCAGCTTGAACGTCCCCTACCTGATCTCGTGGGCGTTGCTCGCGGCGCTCGCGTCCATCGGTGTGCGCCGCCTCCGACCGCGAGGCCCGGAGTGGCAGCTGGTCGCGGGCTACATCGCCATCACTTCGCTCGTGCCCGTGCTGCTCGTCGTCCTGCCCCGCTACCGGCTGCCGGTGGACGTCGTGCTGCTCGTGCCGGCGGCGTGGTTCGTCACCGAGCGCCCGTGGTTCGCGCGGCAGTGGGATCGCCGCGTGGCGCAGGGCGCGTAGGTCGAAGAGCGGTCAGGGCTTCAGGACTGCACGGTGCCCTGACCGAGCGCCAGCGGCAGCATGGTGCGCCAAGCGCGCTGCACCTCCGTGAGTGCAAGATCGACGAGGCCGCGCACGACGAGGCGGTTGCCTCCGGCGTGGCCGATCTCCGCCACGGTGACGCCGCTGTCACCGGCACGGTGGATGATCGCCGCCGCTCGCTCGGGGGGCGACACACACGACGACCCTCGAAGCGGTCTCGCCGAAGAGACCGACCATGCTGCCTGCATCGACGTCGAACCCCACGTCGCCGGCAACGGCCATCTCTGCGAGCGTGACCGCCAGGCCGCCATCGGCGATGTCGTGCACGCCGAGCACGACGTCATCGATCACCAGCGCTCGAACCAGATCGCACACCGCGGCGTGCGCGGCGGCGTCGACATCCGGCAACGTGCCACCGCGTTCACCGCGCGCCCATGCCCAACGGGACCCGGCGAGTGAGGTCGACGGCGGACCGAGGACGAGCACCGCGCCGCCATCGACGAGCGTGATCCCCGGTGGTCGCTGGTCCAGCCGGTCGATGCTGCCGAGTAGCCCGACGATCGGCGTGGGGTCGATGTCGCGGCCACGCGACTCGTTGTACAAGCTGACGTTGCCACCCACGACGGGGATGCCGAGCGCGCGGCACTGATCGGCCATGCCGTCGATCGACTCCGACAGTTGCCACATGACTTCCGCATGCTCCGGGTTGCCGAAGTTCAAGCAGTTCACGAGTGCGCGCGGCTGCGCGCCCACGCACGCGAGATTCAAGGCGGCTTCCGCCACGATCATCGCCGTGCCGACGCGTGGGTCCACCGCGCACCAGCGGTGGTTGCCGTCGGTCGTCAGGGCGAGCCCGCGGCCGCTGTCGACACCGGTGGTCGGGTGCTTGAGCCGCAAGACGGTCGCGTCGCCGCCGGGGCCGGCCACGGTGTTGAGGAACAGCTGGTGGTCGTACTGTGACCACACCCAGGACGCATCCGCCAGCATCGACAGCAGATCGTCGGCCGCGCGTTCGCGGTCGTCGGCGCCCGCGGTCGGCTCCGCGAGCCGCCGTTGCGCGAGATCCGCGGGAGCGGCGCGCGGACGGTCGTAACGGGGCGCGTCCTCGTCGAGCGAACGCGCCGGCAGATCGGCGAGCACCTCGCCGTCGAGCCGATCGAGTACCCGCAGACGACCCGACCCCGTGACCGTTCCGATGACCGAGGCGGTGACCTCCCAGCGCTCGCAGATCGCAACGACCTCGTCGAGGTTTTGCGGGGTGACGATCGCGAGCATCCGCTCCTGCGACTCACTCGTCATGATCTCGAACGGCGCCATGTTCGGCTCGCGCACCGGTACCTCGGAGAGGTACACGTCGAGCCCGGCGCCGCCCTTGGCGGCCGTCTCGCTCGTGGCCCCGGTGATGCCCGCGGCACCGAGGTCCTGCACGCCGACCGCGAGCCCGGCGTCGAGCAACGCCAGACAGGCCTCGATCAACCGCTTCTCTTCGAAGGGATCGCCCACTTGCACACTCGGACGCTTCGCGTCGTCGTCCTCACCGAACCCGGCGGAGGCGAGCACACTCGCGCCACCGATGCCGTCGCGACCCGTCGACGATCCGAGCAGCACCGCGAGGTTGCCGAGGCCCGTGGCGCGCGCGAGCACGAGGCGCTCGACCGGCAGAAGCCCGAGGCACAGCACGTTGACCAACGGGTTGTCGGCGTAGGTCTCGTCGAACACCACCTCACCGCCGACGGTCGGCACACCGACGGCGTTGCCGTAGCCCGAGATGCCGGAGACGACACCCTCCGCGATCCACCGGCTGCGGGCCTCGTCGAGCGGTCCGAACCGCAACGGGTCCATGACGGCGATCGGCCGGGCCCCGACGGAGAAGATGTCGCGCAGGATCCCGCCGACGCCGGTGGCCGCGCCCTGGTACGGCTCGACCGCCGACGGGTGGTTGTGGCTCTCGATGCGGATCGCGGCGCCGATGCCATCGCCGACATCGATCACGCCGGCGCCCTCGCCGGGACCGACGAGCACCCACGGCGCCTCGGTCGGCAGCCGGCGCAGGTGCAGACGCGAGGACTTGTAGGAGCAGTGCTCCGACCACATCACCGCGTACATCGCCAGCTCGAGGTGATTCGGCGAGCGTCCGAGAAGCCGCTCGATCGTCAAGAGCTCGTCGTCGGTCAGGCCCAGGGCGCGGTGCACGTCCCCGTCGGCCATGACGCCACCGTACAGGCGAGCCTGACGGCCGCCGACGGACCTGGCCCGGTGGCCTTCCTGTAGTTTCGATGCGATGGGGAGACTGGCCGGAAAGGTTGCGCTGATCACCGGCGGCGCACGCGGTCAAGGCGCGGAAGAAGCACGATTGTTCGCCCTCGAAGGCGCCACGGTCGTGGTCACCGACGTGCTCGACGACGACGGCAAGCAGACCGCCTCCGAGATCGGGGCCGCGGCGACCTTCCATCATCACGACGTGACGAGCGAGGCGGACTGGACGGGCATCGTCGAGTCGGTGCTCGCCGACTTCGGCCGGCTCGACGTCCTCGTGAACAACGCAGGGATCCTGGCCATCGCACCGTTGGTGATGACGACCGAGGCGGACTACCGGCGCATCATCGACGTGAACCAGGTCGGAACGTTTCTCGGGATGAAGGCGGTCGTGCCGCACATGGTCGAGCGTCAGCAGGGCTCGATCATCAACATCTCGTCCGTCGCCGGCCTCATGGGCAGCCCAGGGATGATTGCGTACGGCGCCAGCAAGTGGGCGGTGCGGGGCATGACGAAGTCGGTCGCCCTCGAGGTCGCGCCCTTCGGGGTGCGGGTGAACTCGATCCACCCAGGGATCATCGAGACGCCCATGCTCGAGGAGTTCGAGCGGTGGGGGATCATGCCGCAGGTGATGGAGCGGGTCCCGGTCGGTCGAAAAGCGGGGACGGTCGAAGTCGCCCAACTCGCGCTCTATCTCGCCTCCGATGACAGTGCGTACAGCACGGGCTCCGAGTTCGTGGTCGATGGAGGAATGACTGCCGGTTGAGGCCTCCCGCCAAGACTTGAAGTTTTGGGCCAAAACCGGTTCCATTTACTTCTATGGCAGCCAAAAGAGGCCCCCGGGCAATGACCGATGAGCACAAGGCCGCTTTGGCCGAGGGCCGGTCACAGGGCAGAGCGGTTCGCACCTATCTCGAGGCGCTCGAGGCGACAAAGCCCAAGCGCGGCCGCAAGCGGACCACTGATTCCATCAAAAAGCGGCTGGCGACGATCGAGTCAGAGCTCACGGAAACCGACCGCCTCAAAGCTCTGAACCTGCGCCAGGAACGGCGAGATCTCGAGGCGGAACTGGCCGGGATGGACGAAAAAGTCGACCTGGCGGATGTGGAGAAAGCCTTCGTGGCCGCGGCCAAGGGCTACGGCCAGCGTCGCGGCATCTCGTACGAGGTCTGGCGCGAGGCCGGCGTGCCGCCGGAGGTCCTGAAGAAGGCCGGGATCAGCCGGGCTGGCTGACGCCCGCGGCGACCAGCAGCGAGCGCACGAGCGCCACGCCATCACTCGACCCCAGCAGCGGGTTGCACGCCCGCTCCGGGTGCGGCATCAAACCCACGACGTTCCGGCCCTCATTGCAGATTCCGGCGATGTCGTCCATCGCGCCATTCGGGTTGTCGACATACCGAAGGACGACGCGTTCGTCTCGCCGCAATTCCGCCAGTGTCTCGGCCGAACAGGTGTAGTTGCCCTCGAAGTGATTGATCGGAACCCGGAGCACCGCACCTGCGGTCGCTTCGGAAGTGAGCGCCGAGTTCGTGGACTCCACGCGCAACTCGACCGTCTGGCACAAGAACTTCAGTCCGCGGTTCTTTTGCAGCGCACCCGGCAGGAGCCCGGCCTCGGTCAGCACCTGAAAGCCGTTGCAGATCCCGACGACCGGGCCACCGTCGTCGGCGAATTTGGCCACGGCCGACATGACGGGCGAGAACCGCGCGATGGCTCCAGGTCGTAGGTAGTCGCCGTGGGCGAAGCCGCCAGGGACGACCACGGCATCGACGTCGCCCACCGTGCGGTCGCCGTGCCAGAGCAACGAGGCCACACCGCCCAGGTTGGTGACCGCCTCGATCACATCTTGCTCGCAGTTCGAACCCGGAAAGAGCACGACGCCGACGCGGGCGGTCATGACACCAGGGCTTCGATTCGGACGACCGCGTCCTCGATGACCGGGTTGGTGAGGAAGCGAGAACACATCTCGTCGACTTCGCGACGGGCCGAGGCCTCGTCCGCGGAGTCGATACCGAAGCGGATGCACTTGCCGACGCGCACGCCGTGCACTCCGTCGAAGCCGAGGTGCGGAAGCGATCGCTCGATGGTGGCGCCCTGCGGGTCCGCGACGCCGGCTCGCAACTGCACCTCGACGACAACCGAGAACATCACGGCTTCAGCCTAAGCCCCGGGCCATTCGTCCAAAGACCTCCCGGTGATGCGTTCGTAGCCCTCGCGGTAGCGCGCGCTCGTGGCGTTGACGATGTCGTCGGACAGCGGAGGGGGCGGAGGGCTCTTGTCCCAGTCGAGACCGTCGAGGTAGTCGCGCAGCGGCTGTTTGTCGAAGGCCGGCGGCGTGATGCCGGGCTTCCACTCGTCGGCCGCCCAGAAGCGAGACGAGTCGGGCGTGAGGACCTCGTCGCACAGCACCAGCTCGCCGTTGACGAAGCCGAGCTCGAACTTCGTGTCGGCGATGATGATTCCCCGGTCGGCCGCCCGCTCCGACCCTCGCCGGTACAGCTCGAGGCTGATGTCGCGTGCCCGAGTGGCGGCCTCCTGGCCGACGAGGTTCACCGCCTCCTCGAAGCTGATGTTCTCGTCGTGCAGCCCCTGCTCGGCCTTGGTCGACGGGGTGAACACCGGCTCGGGCAGCTGGTCGGACTCCTGTAGTCCGCTGGGGAGCTTGGTGCCGTGCATGGTGCCGGTGGCCTTGTACTCCTTCCACGCGGAGCCCGACAGGTAGCCCCGCACGATGCACTCGACCAGCAGCATCTCGGCGCGGTGGCACAGCATGACCCGGCCCTCCCACTCAGGGAGCCTGGCCTCCTCCGGCAGATCGGCGAGATCGGTCGAGAGGAGATGGCTGCCGGCGACGTCCCGGAGATGATCGAGCCAGAACGCCGTCATCGCCGTGAGCACGCGGCCCTTGCTCGGGATGGGCTCGTTCATGACGACGTCGAACGCCGACATGCGGTCGGACGTCACCATCAACAGGCGCCCCTCCCCGGCGTCGTAGATGTCGCGGACCTTGCCGGAGTACAGGTGCGGGAGCATGGGTCCGAAGGTACTAGGCGTTTCCGATCGGGTCAGAGGATCGGCTCCGGCTCGTAGTGCGCGGCGTCGGGATACCGCTGTGCGACCCCGTCGACGCGGCGAACGAAGGCCTGCACCTGAGCCGCGGCCGCACCGGTGAACGAGAGCGGATCGGCGACGATCTCGTCGAGGTCAGCGCGCGACAACCGCAAACGCGTGTCCGCGGCCAGGCGGTCGAACAAGTCGTTTCCTTCGACCGCCTTCTCGCGCAGCTCCAGCGCGACGGCGACGGCGTGCTCCTTGATCGCCTCGTGCGCGACCTCTCGGCCGACTCCGGCGCGCACCGCGGCCATCAACACCTTGGTGGTGGTGAGGAACGGCAGGTACCGGTCGAGCTCGCGAGCGATGACTGCCGGGTAGGCACCGAGCTCGTCGAGCACGGTGAGCAGCGTCTGGAACACGCCGTCGGTGGCGAAGAACGCGTCAGGCAGCACCACGCGACGCACGACCGAGCAACTCACGTCGCCCTCGTTCCACTGGTCACCGGCCAGAGAGGCGGCCATCGTGAGGTGACCGCGCAGCACGTTCATGAGGCCGTTGATCCGCTCGCACGAGCGGGTGTTCATCTTGTGCGGCATCGCCGACGATCCGACCTGGCCAGCGGCGAAGCCCTCGGTGACGAGCTCGTTGCCGGCCATCAGCCGGAGCGATGTCGCCAGCGACGACGGCCCGGCGGCGCACTGCGCGAGCGCCGACACGACATCGAGATCCATCGAGCGCGGGTACACCTGCCCGACCGAGCCGAGCGACTGGTCGAAGCCGAGATGGCGGGCCACGGCCTGCTCGAGCTCCGCCAGCTTCGAGGTGTCCCCGTCGAGCAGGTCGAGTTGGTCCTGTGAGGTGCCCATCGGACCCTTGATCCCCCGCATCGAGTACCGCTCGACCAGGCTCTCGAGCCGCTCGAACGCGAGCAGCAGTTCCTCGCCCGCCGATGCGAACCGCTTGCCGAGCGTCGTCGCTTGCGCCGGCACGTTGTGTGAGCGTCCGACCATCACGAGGTCGGCGTGCTCCGCCGCCAACGCCGCCAGCCGCACGAGCGCGGCCACCACCCGCGTGCGGACCACCTCGAGGGAGGCCTTGACCTGGAGCTGCTCGACGTTCTCGGTGAGATCCCTCGACGTCATGCCCTTGTGGATGTGCTCGGAGCCCGCGAGCGCGGCGAACTCCTCGATCCGGGCCTTCACGTCGTGTCGAGTGACGCGCTCGCGCCGCTCGATCGAGTCGAGATCGACGTCGTCGATGGCGGCCTCGTACGCCTCGATCACTCCGTCGGGCACGGCCACGCCGAGATCCCGCTGCGCTCGGAGCACGGCCACCCAGAGCCGCCGCTCGAGCACCACCTTCTGGCGGGGGGACCAGAGCTCGACGATCGGGGTCGACGCGTACCGAGCCGCCAGGACATTCGGGATCAATTCGGTCATGGGCCGCTTGTCTCTGTCGCCGTTCACCACATCGAGAGGTCAAGTATCTCGCGGAACGTGCCGAAGCATCGAAGGACATCCGTGGAGCGTCGAGATCCGATGGGGTAGGAACATGCAGGGACGATGTGACAAGCACCTGTTCGAGGGCGCAGAAGATCGCTGTGGGAAGTGTGGCTACGAGTTCTGCGGGGAGTGCCTCGTGTACTCGTTCGGCGCGAAGAAGCCGCCGTTCTGCATCCCGTGCGCTGTCGCCGCCGCCGGCATCCGTTCGAACGCCGGCGTCCGGCCGATGGCCGATGCTCGCGAGTTGAAGGCCCTGCGCAAGGAGCGCCGCTCGGCGGCCCGCAAGCAGCGCCGGGGACAGGCCATGCCCGAGCCGGCAGCCGAGCCGGTGGCGACGCTCGACCCGCCCCTGGGCATGCCACCGTCGCCCGTCCTGCCTGCGAGCTACTGAACCGCAGCCCGCTCGCGGCGATCGTCGGCGAGCTTGGACGCCATCTCGGCGTCACCGATCGCGAGCATCTGCACCACCAGCAGCGCGGCATTCACCGCTCCGCCGATCGCCACGGTCGCGACCGGAACGCCGGGGGGCATCTGCACGGTTGCGTACAGGGCGTCGACGCCGTTGAGCGCACCGCTCGAGAGCGGGACCCCGACGACCGGAAGCGTCGTGTTCGCGGCCACCGCCCCGGCGAGGTGCGCGGCCAGGCCTGCGCCGCAGATGATGGCGACGTAACCGTTGTCGCGCGCGTTGGTCGCGAACTCGGCGACGCCGGCCGGATTGCGATGCGCGGACAACACCTTCACGTCGGTCTCGACACCGAATTTCGCGAGTGTGTCTGCGGCCGGTTGCATCTTGTCCCGGTCGTTCGGTGATCCCATGAGGATCCCAACCTTCACGTTTCCTCCTTGGCCGCCGCAGCGGCGATGTCGTTGCGAAACTGCATGCCAGCGAAGGCCACGCGGTGGACGCCCTCGTAGGCCCGATCGCGCGCCGCGGCGATCGTAGGGCCGAAGCCAACGATGCTGAGAACGCGTCCGCCCGCGGTCACGAGCCGGCCGTCGCTGTCGCGATCGACACCCGCGCAGAACACGAGCGCGTCCGTCACATCGTGGATTGCGTCGAGCGCGTCGATCAGCGCACCACTGCGAGGCGCCTCCGGATAGCCGGGTGTCGCGCCGACGACACACACCGCCGCGTCGTCGACGAAGCGAGGAACCTGCCCGCCGAGGTCGCCGTCGGCGGCCGCCGTGAGCAGCTCCACGAGGTCAGACGACATCCGGGGCAGCACGACCTGCGCCTCCGGATCGCCGAAGCGCACGTTGTACTCGACGAGCTTCAGACCGTCTGGCGTGAGCATCAGGCCGGCGTAGAGCGTGCCGCGATAGTCGATGCCGTCAGCGCGTAACGCCGCGAGCGTCGGCTCGATGAAGCGGTCCATGACCTCGCCGACGAGATCATCACCGGCGATCGGCACGGGCGAGTACGCGCCCATGCCACCGGTGTTCGGGCCGCGGTCACCGTCGAGCGCGCGCTTGAAGTCCTGCGCGGGCGACAGCGGCACGGCGCGACGCCCGTCGCACACCGCGAGGAGCGACAGCTCGGGCCCGGTCATCCCTTCCTCGATCACCACCGTGCGGCCGGCGTCGCCGAACGACGCGCCGGCGAGCTTCGCCTTCACGTCGTCCTCCGCCTCGATGAGCGACTCGGTCACGAGCACGCCCTTGCCGGCCGCGAGCCCGTCGGTCTTGATGACGAAGGGCGCCTTCATCGTGCGCAAGTACTCGAGAGCGGGTGCGGCATCGCTGAACGTCGCGTGCCGCGCCGTGGGGACGCCCGCCTTCGCGACGACCTCCTTCATCCAGCCCTTCGACCCCTCGAGCCACGCGCCATCCGCACCGGGGCCGTACACCCGCTTGCCCTGGGCCCGTAGCCGGTCGGCCATCCCGTCGACCAACGGTTCCTCCGGGCTGATCACGAACAGGTCGGCGTCGAGCTCCTCCGGCGGCGCGGCCACCGCGTTGGGCATACCGGCGTTGCCGCCACTGACGGCGACCTCGTCCGCCGATCGCGACAGCACATGCGCCAGGGCGTGCGCTCTTGCATCGCCACCGACGACCACGACCTTCACGTACCGGCACCGTAGTGGCCGCCACCGTCGGAAGGATCGGCCCTAGTCACTTCCGAAGGAATCCATGATGCCGGAGTCGCTGAATATGACCCATTCGGGCCATAGCGACCAACTGTCTTGATCCTTAGGGTGACGCCCGCAACAACCCAGACGGTTGTTTGCGGCGGAGCACTGATCTGTCGGTC
>JBEEFX010000359.1:0-3888 GCA_041166365.1 Acidimicrobiaceae bacterium | reverse complement strand
CCAACGCGACCATGTCTCGATCGCTTCCTCGACGAAGGGCGGGACCGACTCGACGACGTCGTACCCCGCGTCCGCGAGTGCATCGCCCGCGGCACGGACGGCGGCCGCCACCGTGGGAGTCGTCGATCCGCCGGGTGGCTCGGGCACGAGCGCAACGCGGATCGGCGCGCTCAGAGCCGGACCGTCGAACGGTGCGGGCACGCAGAACGGATCGCGGGGGTGAGCCCCGGCGAGCAGCTTGAACGCCGTGCGGACATCGGCGACCCGGCGTGCCATCGGTCCGTCTACCGCCATCAGCTGTGCGGCGAGAAACGGTTCTTGCAGCGAAGTGCTCGCGGCGCTCGGCACGCGGTGCGAGGTCGGCTTCAGCGACGCGATGCCGCAGCAGTACGCCGGATTGCGCAGCGATCCGCCGATGTCGTTGCCCAGCCCCAACGGGCTCATTCCTGTTGCGAGCGCGGCCGCCTCTCCCCCGCTCGAGCCGCCGGCCGTCCTGGTGCCGTCGAACGGGTTGCGGGTCACGCCGTGCAGCCATGAATCGGTGTGCACGCGCAGGGCCATGTCCGGCAGGTTCGTACGCGCGAGAGGTATCGCGCCCGCGGCGCGCAGGCGCTCGACCACCGGAGCGTCGACGGATGCGATCGCGTCCGCAAGCGCAGGCACGCCTTGGGTGGTGGCCGAGCCGGCCACGTCCAAGTTCTCCTTGATCGTGAAGGGCACACCGTGAAGCACGCCGAGCGGTTCGCCCGCGGCCACCGCCCGGTCTGCTTCCTTCGCGGCTTGCAACGCATCCTCTGCCAAGACGAGCGTCACGGCGTTGACCGCGGGGTTCACCGCCTCGATCCGGTCGAGGTGCGACTGGACGACCTCGACCGCGGACAACTCGCCGCCCGCGATCGCTCCGGCCAACTCTGTCGCCGAACGACGCCAGATCTCCCCCATGGTCCCCCTTCGAGTCACCCTCCGGCGCACCACACTAGGAAACGCCGACGCCTTCGGCGTGTTCGGCGTCTAGCGCGTGTTGCGCGGGAGGGACCGGAACGCGACGTCCCGGTCGACCTGCGGCTCCTTGGGCAGCCCGAGCACGCGCTCGCCGATGATGTTGCGTTGGATCTCGTCGGTGCCTCCGGCGATCGACACGGCCGGCACCGACACGAGCACCTCGGCGACGACACCGTCGAGAAAGCTCTGCGGTCCCGTCAACATGCCCTCGGCGCGAGCGATCAGCGCGTGTGCTTCGTAGGACGCGCGTGCCAGGTTGCTGGCCGCGAGCTTCGCCAGCGACCCCTCCGGCCCCGGAGGTCGCCCGAGCACGCGTGACGCCGCGGCGCGCGCCGCGGTCCACTGGTTGATGCGCTGCAACGCGAAGACTCCGGCCCATCGCTGCCGTACGAGCGCGTCGGACGCGACTCCCGCCGACCTTGCCGCATCCGCGACGAGGTCGGCTCGTCCGGCGCGCTGCGGATACCACGAGTAGGTCGAGAAGTACTCGTCCGCCTCGGCAACCGCTTCGCGAACCGTCCGCCCGGCGGGCTCCGAGAAGCGCGGCCGCTGGAGCGCGGCCCCGCGTCGCTCGTACATCAACGTCGTCACCGCGACACGCCAGCCATCGCCGGGCGAGCCGATCATGTTCTCGGCGGGCACGCGGGCTTCGTCGAAGAAGACCTCGTTGAACGACGCATGCCCATTCATCTGTCGAAGCGGTCGCACCTCGACGCCGGGTTGGCGCATCGGGATGGCAAAGCACGAGATGCCTTCGTGCTTCGTGGCGTCCCAATCGGTTCTCGCGAGGAGCAGCCCGAGCTGTGCGTGGTGCGCGCTGGTGTTCCACACCTTCTGTCCGCTGACGATCCACTCGTCGCCGTCGCGATCCGCCCGCGTCGTCAGACCAGCAAGATCCGACCCGCTTCCCGGCTCGCTGAAGAGCTGACACCACATGTCCTCGCCGGTGACGATGCGACGCAGCAAGCGGGCCTTCACCTCGGCAGATCCGTGGGTGAGGATCGTCGGCGCGGCCAGCCCGATGCCGACGCCGACGGGCACGCCCACCGCTCCGGCGCGAGTGAGCTCCTCCGCGACGATGGCATCAATTTCGGGCGGCAGCCCCCGCCCGAAGGACTCCTTCGGCCACGAGGGCACCGCCCAGCCGGAGTCCGCGAGCAGCCGCCGCCACTCCACCAGCGGGCGCTCGGGATCCCATGTCGCCTCGATCCAGGCCCGGACTTCGGCCCGCACATCGGCTCCCGGCGCGGACATGCCCCCATGATCGCCCAGGGAACGAGTGCGGTCATCCAGGCCCGAACCGGTACACTGCCTGCGCTCGTTGAGGTCGCTGGTGCTCGTTCCGGTTCCCCTTGTATGGGCCACACTCCGCGTCCACCCGTCCCGGGAGCTTTCATGGCAACACCGCGAACCGTTCCTCGCCGCGCCACCGGCGGCGACATCGACATCGCTCGGATGTATCTGACCGGCGTCGGCCGCCATCAGCTCCTCACCCGCGACGACGAAGCCCGCCTGGGCGCCGCCGTCGCCGCCGGCGCCGAGGCCCGAGCCGTTCTGGCGTCGGAGGCCACGCTGTCACCGACGGAACGCCGCCAGGCCCGACGAGCCGTCCGCGAAGGCGACGACGCCACCAATCAATTCGTGTGCGCCAATCTGCGCCTGGTCGTCTCGATCGCCAAGCGCTATCAGTCCTCGGGCGTCGACCTGCTCGACCTCGTGCAGGAAGGCAACATCGGCCTCATCCGCGCGGTGGAGAAGTTCGATGCCCGCAAGGGGTTCAAGTTCTCGACGTACGCGACATGGTGGATTCGCCAGGCCATCCAGCGGGGCATCGCCAACGGTTCGGCGACCATCCGCGTCCCGATCCACATCTCCGATCGTCGCTCCCAGGTGGCTCGAGCGACGGGCGAGCTCCTCTCGGCCCTCAATCGTCATCCAACCGACCACGAGATCGCGGACCACATCGGCGTCCCGGTGGCGGTGGTGCGCGCGCTGCGCGACGTCGCGAGCGTCACCGCGAGCCTCGATGCGACGGTGGGCAGTGACACGACGACGGAACTGGGCGGGCTTCTCGGCGACGCGTCCGTCGACGTCGAAGACAGCGCGCTGACGTCGGTACTTCGAACGGAAGTCGCACACCTGCTCGGCGCGCTCGACGCGCGCGAGCGACAGATCCTCGAGCTTCGCTTCGGCTTGGACCGCGGCGAGCCTCGCACGCTCGAAGAGGTCAGCGCGTTCTTCTCGCTGACGCGGGAGCGAATCCGCCAGATCGAGGCACGGGCGATGACCAAGCTGCGGCACCCCAGCACGGCCGACGTCGCTACCGCGCTTCTCACGGCATGACCCGCGGCCCTCGTCCGACAAGTTCCTTCCCGCATCTCCACAAGAAAGCAAGCTGATGAGAAACCCAGGCCAGGACGCAGACCAGCAGAAGCACAAGACCCGCCGTCACGAACGCGAAGATCTCGTGCAGCGCTACCGCGACATCCAGCGCGAGGTGGACTCGTTGCGTCCGTCCTTCAAGGGCAAGCCGATGCCGGACATCATGACGATGCTCGAGCAGCGCTTCGGTGCCGATCTGGACTCGCGCACGCTCGACCGCTGTGCTCAGGCCTTCGCCGCTGGTGAGGCGATCGAGATCTCGGCTCCGGCACCGCAACGCGCACCCGACACTCGTCGACGCAACTGACGTTGTACCGTCAGCCTGTGGCACGGGTGCTGCAGGTAGGCGAACTGGTCGAGCTGCACACGAGGTACAACGACTCGTGGGTGAGCGGCTTCGAGATCGCCGAGGTCGTCGGCGACGGCTACCGCGTGCGCCGCACCTCCGACGGAACGCTCCTGCCGGACCTCACGGGTGAGGCCGACGTGCGCCCCGCCACGGAC
>JBEEFX010000358.1:0-3723 GCA_041166365.1 Acidimicrobiaceae bacterium | reverse complement strand
GATATCGAGGTGCTCGGCGAGACCTTCGAGCCTCCTGAGGAGCAGCGCACCCTCGGCTTGTTCGAGGCGCGAGCCGATGACCCGCGGGTGGTGCTCGAGCTCGATCCTGAGGCGGCCTGGGTCGTCGAGGTGTATCCCGTCGAGGCGGTGGAAGCTGCTGAAGACGGCCGTCTCCGCGTCACGTTGGCCGTGTCAGCGCGGCCGTGGCTCGAACGTCTCCTGCTACGTCTCGGTCCACGAGCGCGCGTCGTCGAGGTCACCGGCGACAGGAAACTGGCGGAATGTGCGCACGAGGCGGCGCAACGCGTCCTCGCTCGCTACTGATCCGGCTACCCTCGGCGCGCCGTGACTCCGGAGGAAACTGCCGTCGACGAGACCGAGCCAGACGGCGCCGAGCGCGAGATGTCCGGCGCGCGCCGTGCCCGTCGCAGGCACAACTCGCGGCGCAACGCAGTCGAGTGGGTGGTCGTCGTCGCGGGTGCACTGCTCGTCGCCATCATCATCAAGACGTTCCTGTTCCAGGCCTTCTACATCCCGTCGCCGTCGATGGAGCCGACGCTCAAGGTCGGCGACCGGGTGCTCGTCAACAAGCTGAGCTACAAGCTCCACGACGTCCACCGCACCGACATCGTGGTGTTCGAGCGGCCATCCGCCGACGTGCAGACCGTGGAAGGTTGCGACGGGACGCCCGTCACGATCACGCCCCCGAAGAACGTCGAGGAGGTCCACGACTTGATCAAGCGCGTCGTGGCTCTCGGGGGCGACACGGTCGAGAGCCGCTCCGGTCATCTGTTCGTGAACGGGCAACAGCAGGCCGAGCCGTACCTCGCGGCGAACGTGTCCACCCCCGTCTTCGACACCTTCTCGTCGCCGTGCATTCGCGTGCCGAAGGGTGACGTGTTCGTACTCGGTGACAACCGCACCAACTCGAGCGCGAGCAACAAATTCGGACCCATCCCCGAGAGCTTGATCGTCGGCCGAGCGTTCGTTCGCGTCTGGCCCCTCGGCTCGCTCGGCGGTATCTAGCGCGCGTCGAGCCGCGCGACGGCTTCCATCATCCGGTCGACGTGGTCGGAGTAGACGCCGTCGATGCCCATTCCGAACAAGTTGTCGAGCACCCGCTCGAACTGCGCGTCCCACCCGAAGGTCAGCAGGTCGAATCGATGGAACAAGGTCGTGAGCCCGCCGGTCCAGTCGGACTCATGGAGGTTCACAGCGTCGATCCCCGCGTCCGCGAGCTGCGCGGCTCGGCGCTCGGCGCCGTGGCGCATGAAGCGCAACCTGGTCGAGTCGACGAGTCGCGCATCGGAGAACGGGGCGCGCCACTCCGCGAGCTGATGCCAGTTGTGATGGCAGAGCCACAGCCGGTGCGGGGCGTCATCTCCCGCGTCGCGCGCGACGGCGACCGTGGCCGCAACCGCATCGGGATCTTTGACGTCGAGTGAGAGCTCGAAGCCGGTCCCGCACTCCGAATAGAGGTCGGCGAGGGTTGGGATGTGCGACGGCAGGGCCGCCCTCGGGACCTCGGCGATCCGTCGCCGCCGCAACCGCGAGCCGACGAAGCCATCGTGGTCGAGGACGGCGACGCCGTCGGAGGTGCACCACACGTCACTCTCCAGCCCGGTCGCTCCGAGCCGACGCGCGAGCAGGAACGCCTCGAGCGTGTTCTCCGGAGCGTGGGCTCTCGCGCCGCGGTGCGCGAACGCGATCGGCGGAACACGAAGGGACGGGAAGCGGAGAGCCATGACGGGAATGGGCAATTCGGGCTATGCGCGGCTCGTGAAAAGGGACGAGCGACCTATTGAGTCAGCAAAGAGTAATGACGACGATTGATTCTGCCGATGGAGTAGGCGAAGACAGCGGGCAGGAGGCCTTCGGAATGGCAACGATTCGAGCCACGTGTGTGGACTGCGGGGACGTGGAGCTCACGACCGCCGATGTTCGCGTTCGTGTGTGCGTCGAGGACAACGCTGGGTCGTACCACTTCCGTTGCCCCCACTGCACGATGGCGGTCGTGAAGCCGGCTGAACCTCGCATCGTCGATCTCCTCGTCGCTTCCGGCGTCGAGCTGTCGACCTGGCGCCTCCCGGCCGAGCTCTTCGAGCCCCGGTTCGGCGATCGCATCAACCACGACGATCTGCTCGACTTCCACGAGTTGCTCGAGCACGACGACTGGTTCGACACGGTCGTGGAGATGATCCGCAAGTAGCTCGCTCTCCGTAGTCCCGGTCAGTGGTCACGACCGGGCTCGTCTCACCGACATCGGACTGGGTAAGTTCGCGGGACGTGAGCGTCCTCTGGATTGCCTCTTTGCTGTTCCTGGCTGCCGGCGCGGTCCTGATCTCCGCCACCCTGCGCAAGAGCGCGGAAGCGACCATCGATCTTCGCGACGAATGTGCCCAACTCGACGAATTGCGTTCGGCATTGGTCGACCTGCGGCACGAGGCCGACATCACTCGAGCGACCATCGACCGCATACGGTCCCGGCCCGGTCGGAGCGGGATCGACCGGTAGACCGCTCCACCCCACCGCAAGCCCACCGAGGCCGGCAGCGTCGCTGCCGTCGTTAGGATTTCGTGCCATGTTCAACGTCGGGGCAGGAGAGTTGATGGTCATTCTGCTCATCGCCCTCATCGTGCTCGGCCCGGACAAATTGCCCGAGACCGCCCGAAAGATCGGCAACGTGATGGGTGAGCTGCGGCGCATGTCGAGCGGCTTTCAGGACGAGATGCGGTCCGCCATGGACGAGGTCACCCGCCCTCCGCTGGAAACGGTGAAGGATGATCCGCCGACCGAGGGCACGCCGCAGTCCAAGCCTGACGACCCGGCCGCGTAGCCCCGCTTTCTCGTGAGTTCTGAAGCGCTACCCGCTGGACCGGCCGACGAAGGCCGCATGACGTTGATGGAGCATCTGATCGAGCTCCGTCGTCGCATCATCTGGAGCTGCGTTGCCCTGGCCATCGCCGCGGTCGCCGGCTGGTTCCTGTACCCGACGGTGTTCCGGTTCCTGCTGCATCCGTACCGCGAGATCGCGTCGCGGAGCATCTCCGGCGGCGACCTCCTCGTGACCGGGCCCCTCGAAGGCTTCGCGATTCGCATCAAGCTCACCGCGTACCTTGCGATCGCCCTGGCGATGCCCGTGATCCTGTGGCAGATCTGGCAGTTCATCTCGCCTGGCCTCTACCGCCACGAACGGCGCTACGCGCTGCCGTTCATCGGGTCGTCGATCGTGCTGTTCGTGATGGGCGCGTCCATCGCGTACTGGACCCTCCCGAAGGCACTGAGCTGGTTGGCCGACATCGGCGGCAGCGACCTCACGCAGGCGTACACCGCTGACAAGTACTTCCAACTGATCGCTTACATGATGCTGGCGTTCGGGATCGGGTTCGAGTTCCCGATCCTGCTGATCTTCTTGCAGATGGCCGGCATCGTGAAGAACGAGACCCTCCGCAAGTACTGGCGTCACTCCATCGTTGCGGTCGCGGTCGTCGTCGCGGTGGCCACGCCCAGCAACGACCCGTTCTCCATGCTTGCGCTCTCTGTTCCGCTGTGGCTGTTCTACGGAGTCGCGGTGGTGTTCGGGATGATGCGCGACCGCCGCCGTCGACGCGCGGCTGCCAAGACGAGATGACCGAGGCCCGCGACACCCTCGACGCGGCCTACGACTTCACGCTCGACCCGTTCCAGCTGCGCGCCTTAGACGCGCTCGATGCCGGTGAGTCG
>JBEEFX010000357.1:0-3137 GCA_041166365.1 Acidimicrobiaceae bacterium | reverse complement strand
CAACCGGGTCGCCGACGGCGACATCCAGGTCGGGTCGCTCGTCGCCTATCTGAGCTACCTCGTGCAGATCCTCATGTCCGTCGTCATGGCGACGTTCACGATCTCGATGATCCCCCGCGCCGCCGTGTCCGCCGGTCGCATCCAAGAGGTCCTCGACGCCGAGCCGAGCGTGCGGCGCCCGGACCAGCCCGTGAGTCATGTGGTCACGCACGGCGCGCTCGAGTTCCGCGATGTCGGTTTCCACTATCCGGGCGCCGAGCGGCCGGTGCTCACCGACATCTCGTTTGCGACCTCGGCCGGCCAGACGACCGCGATCATCGGCAGCACTGGCTCTGGCAAGACGACTTTGGTGAACCTCATCCCCCGTCTGTTCGACAGCACCTCGGGAACGGTGCTCGTCGACGGTGTGGACGTCCGCGACCTCGACCCAGAGCTGCTGTGGAGCAGCATCGGGCTGGTCCCGCAGAAGCCGTACCTCTTCTCCGGCACGGTCGCCAGCAACCTGCGCTACGGCAAGCCCGATGCGACCGAAGCCGACATGTGGGAAGCGCTCCAGGTCGCGCAGGCCGCCGACTTCGTGCAGGCCATGCACGGCGGCCTCGAGGCCCGCATCGAGCAGGGGGGCACCAACGTTTCCGGCGGTCAGCGCCAGCGGCTGGCCATTGCCAGAGCGTTGATTCGCAAGCCGGAGGTGTACGTCTTCGACGACTCCTTCTCCGCTCTCGATCTCACCACCGACGCCCGGCTGCGGGCGGCGCTCGTGCCCTACACCGCTGATGCCGCCGTGATCATCGTGGCGCAACGGGTCTCCACCATCTCGCAGGCCGACGTCATCCTCGTGCTCGAGGACGGCGAACTCGTCGGCCGCGGTACGCACGACGATCTCATCGCCACCTGTCCCACGTACGCCGAGATCGTGCAGTCGCAAATCGGTGAGAAGAGCGCAGCATGAGCGAGCGCAGCGAGCGAGTGCGGCCGGGTCCCCACGAGGGATCAGCATGACGGTTCTCGACGAGACGCAGGAAGAAGAGGAGGAGCTCTCCCTCGCCGCGCCGGAGACGCGCGCCGCCGGGCGGTGGAACTCCGCGGGCGTGCCGACCGAGAAGTCGAAGGACTTCAGGGCGGCCGTGCGCCGGTTGGCCGGGTTGCTCAAGCCCGAGCGGCCCATCCTGTTCATCGTCGCCGCGGTGGCGATCGGGAGCGCGGCGTTGAACGTGCTCGGGCCACGCGTGCTCGGGCACGGCACCGACATCATCTACCGCGGCGTGGTGACGCACCGCGGTATCGACTTCACGGCGCTGCACCGAGTGCTGCTCCAGGCCGTCGCGCTGTACGGCGTCTCCGCCTT
Source organism: Acidimicrobiaceae bacterium (assembly GCA_041166365.1). Lineage (GTDB taxonomy): Bacteria > Actinomycetota > Acidimicrobiia > Acidimicrobiales > JACDCH01 > DASUCS01. Next base: position 1,789 of record JBEEFX010000357.1, on the reverse strand, counting down.
CCTGTCCATCCTCACCGCGTACACGCTCGCCGGCGTCGTCCAACGGCTGATGTTCCGGCTGCGGTCTGCCGCGGAGGACAAGCTCAACGCGCTGCCGCTTCGCTACGTCGACCAGCAAGCGCGGGGCGATCTCCTCAGCCGCGTCACCAACGACATCGACAACATCGCGCAGAGCTTGCAGCAGACCCTGAGCCAGATGCTCACATCGATCCTGCTGTTGCTCGGCGTCTCCGTGATGATGTTCACCATCTCGCCGATACTCGCGGTCGTCGCACTCACGACCGTTCCGGTCTCGGTGTACGCGATGAAGGTCATCGCGGCCCGCGCTCGGCCCCGCTTCATCGCGCAGTGGAAGAACACGGGCGCGCTCAACGGCCAGATCGAGGAGACCTTCACCGGTCACGCGATCGTGAAGTCGTTCGGCCGCCAGCGCGAGGTCGAGCAGCGATTCCGCGAGACGAACGACGAGCTGTACGAGGCGTCGTTCGGAGCGCAATTCATGTCGAGCCTCATGCAGCCCGCCACGATGTTCATGGGCAACGTGCAGTACGTGATCGTGGCGGTCGTCGGTGGTCTCCGCGTCGCCAGCGGTTCGATCACCGTGGGCGACGTGCAGGCGTTCATCCAGTATTCGCGCACCTTCTCGATGCCGCTCACCCAGCTGGCCTCGATGATGAACGTCTTCCAGTCGGGCATCGCGTCGCTCGAGCGAGTCCTCGAGTTCCTCGACGCCGAGGAGCAGAGTCCCGATGAGATCCGAGACGACACCACTCCGGTGCGCGGCCGCGTCGAATTCCGTGATGTCACGTTCTCCTACGACCCCGAGACGCCGCTGATCGAGTCGCTGTCGTTGGTCGCCGAGCCCGGACAGACGATCGCCATCGTCGGCCCCACCGGTGCCGGTAAGACGACGCTCGTCAACTTGATCATGCGCTTCTACGAGCTCGACGGGGGCGCCATCTTCCTCGACGGCCGCGACATCGCATCGTTCCCGCGCCGCGAGCTCCGGTCGAACATCGGGATGGTCTTGCAGGACACCTGGCTGTTCGGCGGCACGATCCGCGAAAACATCGCCTACGGGAACCCTGACGCCACGAACGAGCAGATCCTCGAGGCGGCCCGCGCCACCTACGTCGACCGCTTCGTCCATTCGCTGCCCGACGGCTACGACACCCTCATCAACGAGGAAGGCGACAACATCAGTGCCGGCCAGAAGCAGCTCCTCACGATCGCCCGCGCCTTCCTGGCCGACCCGTCCATCCTCATCCTCGACGAGGCCACCAGCTCCGTCGACACCCGCACCGAGGTACAGGTCCAGGAAGCGATGAACGCCCTACGCGCCCAACGAACGAGCTTCGTGATCGCCCACCGCCTCTCGACGATCCGCGGGGCCGACGTGATCCTCGTGATGGAGAACGGTCGCATCGTCGAGCAGGGTTCACACAGCGAACTGCTCGCCCACGACGGCGCGTACTACCGGCTCTACAACTCGCAGTTCATCGCGCCCGTCGTGGACGTCGCCTAGTGACGTGAGTCGGAGACTCGCCGGCCGACTTCCGACTCATGCCACTAGCGAGCGGCTTGAATGGCCTGCCAGACGCGCTCGGGCGTGCAGGGCATGTCGATGTGGGTCACGCCGAGATGTGACACCGCGTCGATGACCGCGTTCTGGATGGCCGGCGTCGATCCGATCGTTCCCGATTCGCCGATCCCTTTGGCGCCCAACGGGTTGCGCGGGCTGTCCGTCTCGGTGTTCGAAGCCTCGTAGCTCGGCAACTCGGCCGCCGAG
>JBEEFX010000356.1:0-11698 GCA_041166365.1 Acidimicrobiaceae bacterium | reverse complement strand
TGTTCCTGCGCTTGACGGCCATCACCGGCGAGCACCCGATCATCAAACCGGAGTCGCGACCGTGAAGGCACTGGCCGCGCAGACGCGCATCGAGATCGCGCTCACATTGCGTCGAGGCGAGTCGCTGCTGCTGATCCTCGGCATCCCGCTGTTGCTGCTGGGCTTCTTCTCATCGGTCGAGGTACTGCCGAAAGGCAACTTCCACGACTCGGTCGACTTCCTCACACCCGGCGTGCTCGCGCTGGCCGTGATGTCGACCGGGATGGTGCAGCTCGCGATAGGAACGTCCTTCGAGCGCCAGTACGGCGTGCTGAAGCGGCTGGGCGCCACCCCGCTCGGGCGGCCGCGGTTGCTCGCGGCCAAGACGGTGTCGATCATCGCCGTCGAGGTGGTGCAGATCGCGCTGCTCATCGCGTTGGCGATCGCGCTCGGCTGGAACCCGAGCGTGCAGGCCGGCGTCGTCGTTGCCGTGATGCTCGGCACGGTCGCGTTCAGCGGGCTCGGATTGCTGATGGCCGGCACGTTGCGCGGCGAGGTCACGCTCGCCGCGGCGAACGGTCTGTATCTCGTGCTGCTGCTGATCGGCGGCATGGTCGTGCCGCTGTCGGAGTTGCCGAGCGCGCTGCGGTTCGTCGCCGAGCTGCTGCCGTCGGGCGCGCTCGCCCAGGCGTTGATCGGCACGTTGTCCACCGCGCACACGGTTCCGACCAAGGCCTGGATCGTGCTCGTTGCGTGGGCCCTCCTCGCCCCCTTGGCCGCGGCCCGCACCTTCCGCTGGGAATAGCCCCTCTCTTCAGAGGGGGAAGCAGCCGAGTTGGGGGGCGGGTTGGTCGTCGTCGACGATGGCGTAGACGCAGATGGTGTGGGGTCCGGGCCCGATGACCGGCATCGCCACCGAGAACCCGTGGCCCGGACCGTACGCGGGCCCCTCGCTGGCGACGTCGTCGCGCGGCAGGTCGGCGGTGGCGCTGCTCGTGTACACACCGTCGACGTAGACGTCGACCGAGATCGGTGCCGTCGTCGATGGGGCGATCGCCCATCCGGTCACTGCCGGCGCAACCGCGTCGAGCGCGCCGAACGGGATCGAGCTGATCGTGAAGTCCTGACATCCGAGCACCGGTCGTGTCTGCTCGAGGTCGTCGATGGCGATCACGCACACGCGGTGCGGACCGTCGACCGGGATGTCGAGCTGCACGCCGAAGCCGTGCCGGCCCGCGGTCCTCGCGCCCAACCTGCCGTCGAGGTACACCTCGAGACCGATGGGTTCCGACGTGTCGGGATCGATCGCCTCACCGGTGACCGAGACGAGGTCCGGGCCGATCGTCACCGGTGCGATCGCGCCGGTGGGTGACCGGTCGAGGATCGACGGACCGTTCGAGCCGACGTCGATCGCCTCGACGTGCAGCAGGCGGCGGCCGCCGGCTGTGTATCCCGGCCCGCCGGACCACGCGTGATAGGCGAGATGCCGGTCGCCGTATGGTCCGGTGAACACGTCACCGCCGCCCGGCCCGACGACGTTGCCCGTCGTCGCCACCCACGGCCGCGCGGCGGTCATCTCGATGCACGGCCCGAGCGGTCCATCACATCGCGCGTAGCCCATCGCGTACCGTCCCGTCGCCCAGTACGCGCCCGAGTACACGAGCCAGTCGACACCGAGGCTCGGGATCATCGACGGGTTCTCGACGCCGGTCTGCTGCCACGCGGCCGTGGCCGTGAGCAGATGGCGTGGCTGACCGACGAAGGCGAGTCCGTCAGGCGTGAGCGCAACGCCGAACAGCTGTTGCGAACGGGAGCCCTCGGCTTTCCAGTACAGGTACGGCACCCCTCCGACGATCGTCGCCGACGGATCGATCGCCCCGTCGCCGCCGGTCTGATTGCACACCAGCGGACCACCATCCAGGGGCGCGTTCGGACCACCTGCGGTGGCGGCACCCAAACGATCGATGCAGTGTCCGCCTAAGACGCTGATGATGCTCACGTACAAGACCCACTGGCGGCCGATCTTGGCCACGGCCGGCGCCCACGTCTGCCCGGACTGCGACCAGGACGGCAACATCGGCGCGGCATCGACCGGCGCCGTCCACGTCAGCAGATCGGTCGACGTCGACAGCTGCACGTTGCGCGGCCCCGCGTTCGTGGCGAACGCGTACCAACGATCGTCGCCCCACACGATGGTCGGGTCGGGGAAGTCCGCGTCGAGCCGCGCCGGACGCAGGGGGAGCGGCGGCGGGTCGGGCGGTGCGGGCGGGTCGGCGGGGCCGGTCGGAGCCGTGGTGGGCGGTGCCTCGGGGAGAGGCAGTGTCGTGGTGGGCGCCACGAATCGTGATGCGTCGACACCGAGCGCAGGGGCGGCGCGGCCCTGGACCAGGGCGTCGAGGTCCCGGCCGGCCACGGGGTAGTGCCCGCCGCCGAGCGAGGCGGCATCGCCCGCGAAGACGAGCGCGAACAAGCACCACACCGCGCCAGACCGCCGTCTCACCGCGGCGGAGCGTACCGGTGGGTCAGCCGGAGGGCTCGGCGGGGGCGGGCCCGCGCCGCTCGAGCTCGTCGAGCTCGGCCTGCACCTCGTCCCACGTGAGCACATCGCGCTCCGAGACCAGCACCCCGACGCGTTGGGCCTCCTGATGCAGGGCCGACCATCGGAAGAAGATCACGAAGATGACGGACCACAGGAAGAACCCGCCGCCGAGCTTCATGATCACGCCGGCGGCCTGCTGATCGGACACGGCGGAGATGCCGCCGAGTCGGTCGGCTGTGTCGTAGACGCGGTACACGGGGTGCTCGGCGAAGATCAGCCAGGCCGAAGGGATCGTCGGGACGATCGACTGACAGAAGAGGTACAGCATCTGCCCCGGCAGCGAGAGCCGCAGCTCGGGCAGCGGTCCGCAGACGGGCATCCACATGAGCAGCGCGGTCGTGACGATCAGTAGGTGCAAGCCGAAATGCAGCGCCCCGTTGGTCGCAGAGGTGTTGACCGTCGGCGGGTAGTGCACGAACACGAACGCGAGGTTGAACAGCACCCCGGCGACCACCGGCCGGCACAAGCGCCGCACGACGCTGCCGGCGAACCATCCGTCGCCCACGATCAGACGCGCGAGCCACGTCGGTGTGGCGAGTAGGAAGAGCGGCGCCACCGCCATCGTGAACACGAGGTGCTGGAGCATGTGCACGAAGTACAGGTAGCGCTCGCCGATGTCGTGCACGGGCCAGTCGGCCGCCCCCCACATCATCACGAGGGCGAGGACGAACCAGCCCTTCTGCCGGCGGGTCACGACAGGCGACCCGTCGCGCACGACCTTCGGGCCGATCACGCGCGCCGCATAGATCCCCAGCCCGGCGATGGAGGCGATCAGCAACCACACCTCGGGGTGTGGTTGGAAGGCCCACGCGTTCATGTCATTCAGTGGCTGAAGACGTGGAAGGTGAACAGCACGATCATGTACACGAACGTCGCCAGGAGGATGCCCGTGATGAAGATGCGACGGAACAGCTTGTTGTCGAACTTCAAGTGCATGAAGAACGCGGCGACGATCCCGAACTTCACGATCATCATCGGGATGAGCGCCACCAGCAGCGCGACGAAGTTCTTCTTGAAGAAGTCGAGGTAGTACGTCGCCACCTCGAGCGCGGTGATCGCCGCGAGGATGGCGGCGATGAGGACGTACTGCGCGTCGCTCGGGTGTTCGTGAACGTGATCCGTCGGGTCGTGCTCGATGGGCGGGGCGTGCTCGGTGGCGGTCATGGAATCAGGTACACCACGGTGAAGATGAGGATCCACACGACGTCGACGAAGTGCCAGTACAACCCGACGATCTCGACGACCTCGGAACGCTGCTGCGGCAGCCGGCCGCGCAACGACATCATGAACAGGGACATCAGCATCACGATGCCGAGGCTCACGTGCACGCCGTGGAAGCCGGTGAGTGTGTAGAACGACGACGCCGCGGTGTTGGTCGTGTAGCCCATCCCGTGCTTCACGAACCCGGTGAACTCGTAGACCTGACCCGAGATGAACACCGCGCCGAGCAGCGCGGTGGTGGCGAGCCAGACGCGGCACCGTTCGTGGTCGCCGCGCTGGATGGCCGACAATGCGAGCACCATCGTCATCGAGCTCATCAGCAGCACGAACGACGACACCGACGTGAACGGGATGTCGTACAGATCGTGCGGCAGCGGGCCCTTGACCGCGGTGCGCTTGTAGAGCATGTACGTCGAGATGAGCCCGCCGAACAGGAGGCACTCGGAGCCGAGGAACACCCACATGCCGAGCTTCTCGTTGGACACGCCCGTCTGTGTCCAGCCGTGCTCGCCCGGCGCGGGGTCGTGATGGACCGCGACGTCAGTCATCGACTGTCACCTCCTCGGCGTCAGGCGCCGCCTCGTGGTCCTCGTCGTGTCCGTCGTCATGCGGCCCGTGGTCGTCGTGGTCGTGCGCTGCGTCGGGATCGGTGGACGGCTCCAGGCCGAGGCCGTAGATCCCGAGGAAGAGCACGAACCCGCCGAGGGCGGCGAACCCGAGGTTGAAGATGATGCCGTAGCCGATCAGGGGCAGCGAGGCGGCGATCACGATCGGCCAGTACGACGGCGACGGCAGATGCACACCGGTCGGGTCGCCCTTCTGCATCACGTCGGCGGTCGCGGCGATGCGCACGGCTCGGCCCCTGTCGTCCTCGCCGTACTTGCGGTGCCAGAACTCGTCGAGGTGCGTCACGATCGGCACCTCGTCGAAGTTGTGCGCCGGCGTCGGGTTCGGGACCATCCACTCGAGCGAACGGGCGTCCCAGGGATCGTCGCCGACGACGAGGTGCTCGCGCTTGGCCTTCGCCCGGCTCGAGAAGATGTTGAAGAACATGATGAGCACGGACAGCGCGATGACGAAGGCGCCGATCGTCTCGACCATGTTCCAGAACTCGAAGCCGTAGCCCTTCTCGTACGTGTACGTGCGGCGGGGCTGCCCCTGCAACCCGACGATGTGCATCGGACCGAACGTGAGGTTCATGCCGACGAGCACGAGCCAGAAGTGCCAGCTGCCGAGCTTCTCCGAGAGTGTGAACCCGAACACCTTCGGCCACCAGTAGTACATGCCACCGAAGAACCCGAGCAGCGCGCCACCGAAGATCACGTAGTGGAAATGGGCGACGATGTAGTACGTGTCGGTCTGCTGGAGGTCGGACGGCGACACCGCATGCGTCACGCCCGAGAGCCCGCCGATGGTGAACATCGCGACGAGACCGACGGCGAACTTCATCGCCGTGGTGAAGTGCAGCCGTCCGCCGTACATCGTGGCGACCCAGTTCAGGATCTTGACCCCGGTCGGCACGGCGATGAACATCGTCGACACGGAGAACGCGGCCACGGAAAGCGGACCGACGCCCGAGGCGAACATGTGGTGCGCCCACACGCCCCATCCCATGAAACCGATCGCGATCCCGGAGACGACCATGAACGGGTAGCCGAATATCGGCTTGCGCGAGAACACCGGGATGATCTCCGAGATGATCCCGAACGCGGGCAGGATGAGGATGTACACCTCGGGATGGCCGAAGATCCAGAACAGGTGTTGCCACAGCAACGGATCGGCGCCCGCGTTCACGTTGAAGAAATTCGCCCCGAAGTTCCGGTCGAACATCAACAGGAACAGCGCGACCGTGATCACCGGCATGGCGAACACGATCAGCAGCTGCGTGACGAAGCCCATCCACGTGAACACCGGCATCTTGAACAACGTCATGCCGGGGGCGCGCAGGTTGATGACCGTGACGATCAGGTTGATGGCGCCGACGGTCGAGGCGATGCCGGTGATGAGCAAACCGAGCGCGTAGAAGTCCATGCCGTGGCTCGGCGAGAAGATCGGGTTCGTGTTCGGCGCGTAACCGAACCAGCCGCCGTCGGCGGCGCCCCCGAGGAACCACGACGAGTTGAGGAACAGACCACCGAAGAGGAAGCACCAGAAACTGAACGCGTTCAGCCGCGGGAACGCCACGTCACGCGCGCCCACCTGTAGCGGCATCAGATAGTTCATGAACGCCGCGCCGAGCGGCATCACCACGAGGAAGATCATCGTGATGCCGTGCATCGTGAACACCTGGTTGTACTGGGCGGCGTTCAGCACCGTGCCGTTGGCATGGACGAGCTGGAGCCGGATGAGCAGCGCCTCGACACCACCTACGCAGAAGAACAGCAGCGCCGACGCGCCGTAGAGAACGCCGACGCGCTTGTGGTCGACCGAGGTGATCCAGCTGCGCCAGCCCTTCGACTGGCCGGGCCGCGAGAACACGCCGAGCGCCTGGTGCGCCGAGACGGTTCCGCCCGACGGGAGGGCGAGCGGTGCGGAGGAATCGGGAGCTTCGATGATGGCCATGGTCAGTTCCTCACGAGCCTGGCACCGTGGCGCCGGCCGGATAGGGGCCCAAGGTCTGGAGGTACGCGATCAATTGGTCGATCTCCGAGTCGGCCAGATGAAGGTTCGGCATGCCGCGCGCCTCGGTGGGCGCCATCGGGAGTTGCGCCGGTGGGTCGCGCAGCCACGTCTCGAGCTGGTTGCGGTTGAAGACGAGCCGGCCCTGCGTGTCGAGGACGTAGAGCGGGAACGTCGCGCTCGCGAACACCTTGCGGCTCATCAGATGCGTGAGGTTCGGAGCGTGCTTGGCGATGAGCGCCGCGTTGCCTTCCACCTCGATCGGCTCGCCCTTGTCGTTCTTCAACCCGTTGATCTGGTGACAGCTCGCGCATTTCGTCTTGAACGCCTCGAGCCCTGCGGCGGCCTGGGTTCCGGCGGCCGGGGTGGGCGCGTCCCTTTGCTGATCCTGCACCCACTGGTCGAAGTCGGTCTGCGAGAGCGCCACCGCGCGGGCGCGCATGTTCGCGTGCGAGAGCCCGCAGTACTCCTTGCACTGCCCGTCGTACTCACCCGGCGCGTCGGCTTGGAGCTCGAGGAGCTGCACGCGGCCAGGCACGGCGTCGCGCGTACCGGCCAGCGCGGGGATCCAGAAGCTGTGGATCACGTCGCGCGACTGCACCAGCAACTCGATCGGCTGGCCGGCGGGAATCACGAGCTCGTTGGCGGTCACGATCTCCGGCTTGCCGTCGCCGTTGAGGTCGTACTCGTAGGACCACCACCACTGCTGGCCGTAGACGCTGATCTTCATCGCGTTGGCGGGGCGGTGGCTGATGTTCAGGATCGTGGTGACCGTGGGGACGGCCACGGCGACGAGGATGAGGAACGGGATGATCGTCCACGCGACCTCGGCCCTGGTGTTGCCGTGGATCTGCGCCGGCTCGGTGTCGTCGTCGCTCTTGTTGCGACGGATTCCCGTGACGATCACGTACGTGAGCATCACCGCGACGATCACGCCGACGACTCCGGCGGCGATGAACACCGGCACCTGGAGCTTGTTGATCTTGTCGGCGACCGGGCCCTTCGGCGAGAAGATGTCCTGCTTGCTCGAGCACGACGAGAGCACGAACAACGCCGGGATGAGAACGAGACGGCGCATCCAGCGCATCAGTTGGCCTCCGCCGTCGTCGTGGGAGCTTCTTGCGCCGCCGGCGGGGCCGGTTGACGGCGATCGGGCGGCGTGGTCTGGTGGTCCGCCTCGTGCTGCTCGAAGTTGCGCGATCCCTCGGCCGCGCCGATGATGCCGCCGGCGATCACGCCGAGGCCGCCGAGCAGGCAGACGACGGCGACGATCGTGCGTCCGGCCTTCGGGGCGGTGGCGTAGATGCTCGCCGAGCCCAGGATGAACAAAGCGACGACGACGGCGAGCACCGCCGCACCGGTCTCGCTCGCTGCGAGCAACACCCGGGACACGCAGAGCACGAGCACGGCGACGCCGATCGCGCCGAACAGCGGGATCTCGATCGGGTTCATCATGCGGTTGCGGATGCGGCGGTTCACTTCGGGGTCACCGGTCGCGCGTTCGGACCAGGACGACACCATCCACTCGAGGAGCACCACGATGCCGACGACGACGCCGAACAGGAAGAGCAGCGAGCTGGTGACGAGACCGAGCACCGCACACGCCGCGGCGGCCGCCCCGAGGATCGGCCAGTAGCTGGCGTTGCGAGGCGCGTGCTCCTCGGGCAGGGCATCGAGACGGGCGACGGCTTGCTGCGCTTCGGGGTCAGCGTCGCGGAACGCGACCACCGCCCCGCCGACGAAGAAGCTGACGACCGCGGCGGCCAGCAACACGACATAACCGGAGTGCTCGCCCATCCCGCCGTAGAAGCCGAACGTGAGACCGCCGGTGAAGCCGCCGTGGCTCCCCCAGCTGTACGCGATCGCGCCGAGGGAGGCCAGTACGGCCAGACCGAAATAGAACTTCGCGCCAGTCGTGATCATCAGTCGTTGCTCATTTGGTGACGAAGATCGTGAACCAGATCACCGCGTAGACCGCCACGGTGACGTACCAGTAGAGGAGAGCGGCGACGATTCCCTCGCGATCGCGGCCGGAGTACTGGCCGCCGAGGGTGCGGAACGCCATGAGCGCGATGAACACGACACCGGCCCCGGCCATCGCAAGATGCAGACCGGTGATGACGTACACGAGGAGGCCCACGCCGGTGGGATCGTCGACGGTGAAGTTCATCTGCGTGTAGCTGAACGCGACGCTGTTGATGTACGCCGCTCCGAGCAGCGCGGCCAGACCGAGAGCGAGGTAGGCGCGCGGCCGATCCTCGTTGGCAACGGCGTAGACCGCCCAGTGCAGGACGACGAGGGAGATGATCAGCCCGACCAGCGCCACGTTGAACGGCGTGAGGTCGATGACGACGTCCTTCGGGATCCACTTGCCGCCGTCGCGGACGATCGCGTTCCGCTCCTCGGCGTAGAGGCCGAGCAACCCGGCGAAGGCCATGACGATCCCCGAGCATGCGAGGGCCGTGCCGATGAGCAGCACACGCGGGCGCGTCGGCGCCGCGAGGGGCGGGGCGCCGAGGGAGTCGTTGGCGAGCGCGACGGCCATCGCTTACGTGCTTCCTTCCCTGCTGTCGAGCAGCGGAGTCGCCGAGGCCACCGTGAGGGTGCCGGTGTCGGCCGTCCACTCGAGCGTGTGGCCCTCCCACGGGTCGGTGATGTCGCCTTCGGGCAGGCGTGCCATCGAGACGGCAAGGTTCACGACGAACAGGACGATCGCCAACAGCACGAGCAACCCGCCGGCGAACGACGCGGCGTTGAGCGCGGCGACCCCGTCGCGCACGTTCGTGTACAGCGAGCCCGCGGGCTCGTCGATCAGCCCGCTCGCGAGGTCGGGCAGCGAGAGCAGGATCACGCCGAGCAGGAGCACCAACGCGGTCAGCCGAGCGAGTCCCTCACCCAGCGGGCGCGTGAGCACATGGGGCCACCAGTAGTGGATGGCACCTACGGCGGCGATGGCCGTGGCCCCGAGGACGTAGTGGATCACCGACGAGTCGGCGGTGGTGCCGACGAGGTGCAGGGGGTCGACGACGCGCGCCGCTCCGGCCGCCGCGCCAGCGAGGAGCATCAACAATGCCGACAGCGCGAACAGCAGAGGGCTCGACAAACGGATGCGACCGGCGCGCAGCGTCTCGGCCACCGCCGCCGTGAACGCGAGCAGCGGCAGCAGTGCGGCGAACGCCACGCCGACGTACAAGGTTTGACGGGTGAGCTGAGGATGCTGCACGGACAGGAATGTCCATGCGCCGAACGAAAGCGCGCCGAACGCACCGATGGCCCCGAGCTGGATTCCCCGCATCCGGGCGCGAGTGGAGGCGAACACGGGCACGACATCGCCGACGAACCCGAGCACGGGGATCGCGAAGGCGTACACCTGCGGCTGCGTGATGGTCCAGCGCAGCCATCCGGCGATCTGGTCGTTGGCCCCGAACACGAACACGCGGTAGCGGTGGTCGACGTACAGCAGCACGAGCACACCGAACAGCAGGCCCAGGCTGGCGATCCAGATCGTTGCCGCCACGAGCATCGACCAGGCGAACATCGGCACACGCGCCAGCGTCAGGCCGGGTACTCGCAGCGCGAGCACGGTGGTGGCGATGCAGACCGACGCGAGCAGGAGGGCCAGGACCACCATGGCCAGCGACGCGAGGAACAGGTCGACGCCCTGCTGATTGCCGCCGAACGGACCGCCGTTGATGAGGTAGCTGACCACGACGATCGCTCCCCCGATCAGATACGTCCAGTACGCGGCGGCCGCGGCACGGGGGAAGGCGATGGTGTGCGACCCGACCTGGCGGGGGACGACGATCGTGCCGAGGCCGATCAGGATCGGCAGCGCGAACAGGAACACGCCGGCGACGCCGTGCAGCGAGAGCGCCTGGGCGAAGTTGTTCTTCTGGAGGACGTTGTAGGTCTCGGGCTTCAGGCGCTCGGCCCCGAGCGCGGCGCCGACACCTCCGCTGACGACGAGGAACACCAACGAGGTGCCGACCCAGAGCCGGCCGATCGAGCGGTGGCGACCGGTGCCCAACAGCCCGGCGAGCCCGCCCGCGGGGCGCGGCAGACCGGCAGTTGCGGAGGGGTCAGGGGTCGCCGTTTCGGTCTCGGCGTCAGGCCGGGTCTCGGTCATCGCCATGATCAGTTCGGGACTCTATTCATCACAGCCCGGAGCGCAGTAACTGGTCGACGGCGATGGCCCCGAACAGCAGCGTGATGTAGGTGATCGAGTAGGCGAACAGGCGCATCGCGGCCGCCGGCGTCGCCTTGCGCAGCAGCTCGAGGGCGAGCCCCATGAACACCGCGCCGAGCACGATCGCCGAACCGAGATAGAGGTGCCCCATGCCGGCGACCGGGCTGAACAGCACGGTCAGGGCCCAGAGCACAACCGTGTACGCAACGATGCGGACGGCGGTGGTGCGCAGGCTGGCCACGGCCGGGAGCATCGGCACGTCGGCGGCCGCGTAGTCCTCGCGGTACTTGATGGCCAGCGCCCAGAAGTGGGGCGGGGTCCAGTAGAAGATCACGGCGAAGAGCACGAGAGGCGCCCAGTCGAGCCGGTTGGTGACCGCGGACCAGCCCACGAGGACGGGCACGGCCCCGGCGGCACCGCCGATCACGATGTTGTGCGAGGACGTGCGCTTGAGCCACAGCGTGTACACGAACACGTAGAACAACGTGGCGCTCACGGCCAACACCGCGGAGAGCAGGTTGACCGTGGCCCAGAGGAAGACGAACGCCACGATCTCGAGCCCGATGGCGAAGACCAGCGCGTTGCCGGGTTCGATGACGCCGGTGACCAGCGGACGGTGGCGTGTGCGGTGCATGACCTTGTCGATGTCGCGGTCGACGTACATGTTGATGGCATTGGCCCCGCCGGCCGCCATCGTGCCGCCGAGCACCGTCGCGACGATGAGCCCGAGGTGCGGCAGACCTCGATCGGCGACGACCATCGTGGGGACGGTCGTGACCAGCAGCAGCTCGATGATCCGGGGCTTCGTGAGCGCGACGTAGGCCGCGGCGCGCGAACGGAGGGGGAGCCGGACCGACTGGTGCATGCCGATGCCGACACTATTTGCCCGGACCCTTCGGGCACCAACGCAGCCGCCTGGCAATTCCAGTGCACAGCGACACAAAACTGTGTCGCTGTGCACTGGAATTCGGTTTCACCGGCCGCGTACCGGCGGGTGACGTTCCTCGCATTGGTGGCGCTCGGTGTGATCGTCGTGACGGGAGCCGCGGTCCGGCTGACCGGTTCCGGGCTCGGATGTCCCGAATGGCCGAACT
>JBEEFX010000355.1:0-7984 GCA_041166365.1 Acidimicrobiaceae bacterium | reverse complement strand
GTGCTCACCAGCCGGTCGACGACTTGGCGCTCGAACGACAGCACCCGAGAAGGCTAGAGCCGGGAGCCGCTCGGACCGCAACTACCCTCTCCGCCCGATGTCTCGACGGCGGCGACGCGATTGGCTGGCGTCTGCGGTCGTCTCGGCGGTGGTGCTGCTGCCCATGCGCGGGCTGTGGCGCGCACCCGGGCCGCCGATGGAAGAAGGGTTCATGCTCGTCTTCCCCGAGCAGGTTCTCCACGGCGCCATCCCGAACCGCGACTTCCTCCACCTCTACGGCCCGGGCAGCCTGTGGGTCCTGGCCGCGGTCTTCAAGGGACTCGGCACGTCGATCTGGACCGAACGCGCCGTCGGCTTGGCGCAGCAACTCGCACTCATTGCCGCGGTGTACGCCATCACCCGCCCCTGGGGACGGCGCATCGCCGTGGCCGGCGCGGCCATCACCGCGATGATCATCCTGCCGCCGACCGGCCTGACCGCGTTGGCGTGGGTCGGCGGCGTCGCGCTCGGACTGTGGGCGATGGTCGCCGCGCTGCGCGGACGGACGCTGTTGGCCGGGTTGCTGGCCGGTGCGGCGCTGCTCTACCGGCCCGACCTCGTCATCGCAGTCGCACTCGGCTTCGCAGTCGTGTGGGGCGTGCTCGAGGCGCGGCAGCGCAAGCGGTTGGTCGTCGGTTCGGCGCTCGGGCTGAGCCCGTTCCTGGTGCACGTCGCGCTCGCGGGCCCGGGTCACGCGCTGTTCGGCATGGTCATCCAACCGGTGTTCCAGCTGCGGAGCGGTCGTCACCTGCCGCTGCCACCGTCGCTGTCGCACTTCGACGGATTCCTCCAGCGGGCCGGCGAGCTCAATGCGCTCGGATGGCCGATCGCGTGGCCGCCGCGGCCGGCGCAGCTCACGCTGTGGCTCGCGCTGCTGGTCGCGTCCGCGTTGTTGCTCGCATGGGTCGGATGGAAACACCGCGGCCGGCACCCCGGCACGGCCGCGGGCGCCGCGTTGCTGGTGATGGGCGCCTACAGCGTCGGACTGTTGCCGCAGGCGTTGCAGCGGCCCGACTCGACGCACCTCGCGTGGGTGAGCGCGGTCCCATTCGGTTTGCTCCCGGTCGCGATCACGGAGTTGGTGCGAGCTCGTCGCCCGAACCTACGGCGCGGCACCCGGCACCTGGCCGCTGCCGCGACGCCGTTTCTCTTGCTGCTGGTCCTCGTGCCGCACTTCACGTTCGGGCCGTACGTCGACATGGTCGCCCAGACCTTCGATCGGCATCGCGAGGTGTACGTGATGCACAACCAGGGTCGCAGCTTCTACTACGGGCGCCACGACGCCGCCGATGCCGTGAACGCGATGCTGCCCGTGGTCGATCGCATCGCGAGACCCGGCGACAGGCTGTTCGTCGGCACCGGCGATCTGCGCAAGACGCCCTACAGCGAGGCCTTCCTCTATTACCTGCTACCGCAGACGCAGCCCGGAACGCGCTACATCGAGATGGACCCCGCCGTCGCCAACCGAGACAATTCCGGCCTCGCTGACGATCTCGCGTCCTCGGACCTCGTGATCCTGTCGTCCATCCGTGACGACTGGAACGAACCGAACGCGTCGCTCGACGTGGGATCCGACCAGGCCGTCGAGGTTCTCCACCGCCGCTTCTGCCTCGTCGGCTCGTGGGGCACGGGCCTGTTCGGCCGCGGCCTCTACGAGCTGTACCAGCGCTGCGACCGCCAGTGAGCCCGCTCCGGTCCGCCTGCTGCCCGCGGAGCGCCGCCTGTAAGGTCCACGCCTGATGCGCACGCTGGTGGTCGTGCCGACGTTCGAGGAAGCCGCCAACATCCCCGAGTTGTTGCCGCGGCTTCGCGCCGCCGCGCCCGATGTCGACATCCTCGTCGTGGACGACAACAGCCCGGACGGCACCGCCAAGCTCGCGCAGCAGGTGAACGACGAGCTGGGCCAGATCGACGTCCTGGTTCGCCGCGAGAAGGCCGGTTTGGGCAGCGCATACCGCGCCGGATTCGCGATCGGCATCGAGCGGGGCTACGACGTGTTGGTGCAGATGGACGCAGACCTTTCGCATGATCCGTCGGCGGTGCCCGAGCTGCTCGCCGCGCTGACGGACGACATCGGGATGGTCATCGGCTCGCGGTATGTTCCCGGCGGCGAGATCCCGCATTGGCCATGGCACCGCCGCTTCCTGTCGCGCTACGGCAATCTCTACACGCGGCTGGCGCTCGGGATGAAGGCCCGCGATCTCACGTCCGGCTTTCGGGCGTGGAAGACCACGACGCTGCACAACATCGACTACAAGACGACGCACGCGACCGGCTACCTGTTCCAGATGGAGATGGCGTACCGCGTCGTGCAGGAGGGCGAGCAGATCGCCGAGGTGCCGATCACGTTCCGAGATCGCGTGCGAGGCACGTCGAAGATGTCGGGCGCGGTGATCTTCGAGGAGCTGACTCGCGTCACGTGGTGGGGGCTCCGTGATCGCATCCGGCGGCTGCGGCATACCAAGCGCCGCACTCGTTGACGGCTACCCTGCCCCGAGTGGTGTCGCCGTCGTCTGACGCCAGCAAGGCCAGCATCGCCAAGATCGGTGATCTCGCCGCGAGCGCCGGGCTCAGGCGCATCCACCTGCTGTCGTGGCGCGACCTCGCCGACGTCGAAGCGGGCGGCTCAGAGGTGCACGCCGCAACCGTCGCGCGGCTGTGGGCCGAAGCGGGCGTCGACGTGACGCTGCGAACGTCCTATGCACAAGGTCATGCGCCCGACATCACCCGCGACGGCTACCACGTCATTCGACGCGCCGGTCGCTATCTGATCTTCCCGCGCGCCGTGATCTCCGAGCTGATCGGGGGCCATGGCCCGAGCGACGCTCTCGTCGAGATCTGGAACGGCATGCCGTTCCTGTCGCCCCTCTGGTACCGCGGGCCGAAGGTCGTGCTCCTCCACCATGTGCACGCAGAGATGTGGCAGATGGTGCTCGGCGACGAGCGGCCCTGGGCCGCGACCCTCGGCGACACCGTCGAGCGTCGGATCGCGCCGCTGGCGTATCGACGCACGCCGATCGTCACGCTGTCATCCTCGTCGAAGGACGACATCGTCGAACAGCTGCACCTTCCGCCGCGCAATGTCGAGGTCGTGCCGCCGGGCATCGACCCGATGTTCTGCCCGGGAGGCGACAAGTCCCCCGATCCGCTCGTTGTCGCCGTCGGACGGCTGGTGCCGGTGAAGCGCTACGACCACTTGATCCGGGCGATCGCCGAGGCGAGGCGCCACCAGCCGCGACTGTCCCTCACGATCGTCGGTGAGGGTTACGAGCGCGAGCAGCTCGACCAGCTGGTGCAGGAGCTCGATCTGGCCGATTGGGTCACGTTCGCCGGACGCGTGTCCGACCACGAGCTCGTCGCGTTGTATCGCCGAGCATGGATGGTCGCGAGCGCGTCGGCTCGAGAAGGTTGGGGAATGTCGCTCACCGAAGCGGCGGCCTGCGGCACGCCGGCGGTCGCAACGCGCATCGTGGGCCACTCCGACGCCGTGCTCGACGGGCGCACCGGGGTGCTGGTCGATCCCGACGACGACACCGCGCTGGGTGCCGCGATCGCCGAGATCGCGGGCGACGACAGGCGGCGGAAACAACTCGGTGAGAATGCGCTGGCCAACGCGGCGCAGTTCACATGGGAGTCCACTGCGGTCGGCATCATGCGCGCGCTCGCCGCCGAGGCCAACCGCCGCAGCCATTGAGAGGCCGAGCCAAAGGCGCGGCTTCCGCGCCACCGCCGCGGCACGCCGCTCGCCGGCGGGCGCGCCATTACACCGAGCGCTGGCCGCTCGCCGTCCTGGCCGGCGTCTGCTACATCCCGCTGCTCTTCACCGCGCCGGGCGAGGTCGGCGCCGACACCAAGACCTATCTGTACGAGGACCCGGGACGGCTGCTGTCGCGCGCCGCGTCGATGTGGGATCCCAACGTCGGGCTCGGCACCGTGACGCACCAGAACATCGGCTACCTCTTCCCGATGGGCCCGTACTACTGGCTGACCGAAAGGGTCGGCCTCCCGATGTGGGTGGCACAACGGCTGTGGCTCGGCTCGCTGCTGTTCTTCGCCGGCGCGGGCGTCTGGTTCCTCCTGCGCACGCTGCGCTGGTCGCCGCTGCCCGCGACCATCGCCGCGTTCGCGTACGCGCTCACGCCGTACACCTTGACGCTCGAGGCGCGCCTGTCGGGGATCCTGCTCCCGTTCACCGGTCTGCCGTGGATGATCGCGTTCACGATCCGCGCGATTCGGCGAGGAGGATGGCGTGAGCCCGCATTCTTCGCGCTGGTCCTCCTCGTCGTGGGGCAGATCAACGCCACCGGACTGATCTATGCCGGCATGGGCCCGGTCCTCTGGTTCCCGTTCGCGGTCTGGGTGACGAAGGAGGCGCCCTTGCCGCGCGCCGCAGGCGCGTTCGGCCGCATCGGCGTCCTCTCCCTGCTCACTTCCCTGTGGTGGATCGCGGGGCTGTCCCTGCAGGGCGGATACGGCATCGACGTGTTGAAGTACACGGAGACGGCGAAGGTGGTGGCGTCCGCCGCGGTCGCGCCCGAAGTGCTGCGCGGCCTCGGCTACTGGTTCTTCTACGGCGGCGACCGCCTCGGCCCGTGGATCGAGCCAGGCGTGGCGTACACACAACGACTGTGGCTGATCGTCGTGTCGTACCTCACACCCGTGCTCGCGTTGCTGGGCGCGGCGATGAGCCGGTGGAAGCACCGCGCCTATTTTGCAACCCTCGTGGCCGTCGGCCTCTTCATCGCCGTCGGCGCTCATCCGTGGGACGACCCGCCGCTCACGGGCCAGTGGTGGCAAGCGCTGCTGGAGAGCCCCCGCGGCCTGGCGATGCGCAGCACCCCGCGAGCGATCCCGCTCGTGGTGCTCGGGCTGGCGGTCTTGCTCAGCGCGGGCATCGCGACGCTGATCCGCACTGCGCCGCGAGTCGCACTTCCGGCGGGTGTCGCGGTGATCGGGCTGATCCTCGCGGGCCTTCCCCCCTTGTACACGGGCGACATGGTCGCGGCGAATCTCAATCGACCCGAGAACCTGCCGCAGTACTGGCTCGACGCCGCATCGGCGCTCGACGCCCAATCGCACGACACGCGAGTGCTCGAGGTGCCCGGCACCGACTTCGCGTCGTACCGGTGGGGCAACACCGTCGATCCGATCACGCCCGGGCTCATGGATCGTCCCTACGTCGCGCGTGAGCTCATTCCGTACGGTTCGCCTCCCTCCGCGGATCTGCTCAACGCCTTCGACCGCCGGCTGCAGGAGAACACGCTCGATCCGGAAGCGATCGCACCGATCGCGCGACTTCTCGGCGTCGGGCAGATCGTGGCCCGCAACGACCTCCAGTACGAGCGCTTCCGCGTCGCTCGGCCCTATGACGTGATGGCGCTGCTCGGTGCCGCGGGAGGCGTTTCACCGACCGCCACGTTCGGGGCGCCCACCATCAATCAGCCCTCGCCGATCGCGCCGATGAACGACGAGGCCGCGCTGCGCGACGACACCGGCGTGCCGTACGCGCCCGTCGCCGTGTTCACGGTCGACGGCCAGCGGGCGATCGTGCGGACCGCGGACGCGCAACAACCGCTTCTCGTGTCGGGCGACGGTGAGGGGCTGGTCGCCCTCGCGTCCGCGGGCCTGCTCGACGGAACGGAGCTCGTGCAGTACTCGGCGACCTACGCGGGCGACCAGAACACGCTGAACGGTCTCATCGCGCGGGGAGCGGCGCTCGTGCTGACCGACTCCAACCGCCGGCAAGGACGGCGCTGGAGCACCGTGCGCGACAACCTCGGCTACACGGAGCAGGTAGGCGAACAGCCGCTGCGCGAAGACCTGACCGACAACCGGCTGCCCGTGTTTCCCAGCGCGGGCGACAACGCCTACACGGTCACGCAGTATCCGGGAGGCGTTTCGGCTCGCGCAACGAGCTATGGCAACCCGATCACGTTCACACCGGAGTACCGGCCCGCGAACGCAGTCGATGGGGACGCGCGTACGTCTTGGCGCACCGGTGCGTCCTCAGACGTCCGCGGTGAAGAGCTGCGACTCGACTTCACCACGCCCGTCGACACCGACCACATCACCGTCACGCAGGTGCTGTCCGGCTACCGCAACCGTTCCATCACGGCGATGGATCTACGGTTCGACGGGCGCGACACGGTGCCGGTCGACTTGACCGCGGCATCGAGCTCCCCCGCCGGTCAGGTCATCAGCTTCCCGCAGCGCTCGTTCTCGTCGCTCGAGCTCATCATCCGCGCCGACGACTCCGGACGGGTGCCGGAGCCCGGTCGGCCGGTTCGGTACAACGGTCTCACCGAGGTCGGCTTCACCGAGGTCGACGTCGATGGTCGCCACGGCGACGAGATCGTGCGCCTGCCCACGGACCTTCTCGCGGCCGCGGGCGAGTCGTCGTCGACCCATCCGCTGACCCTGCTGCTCGAACGACGACGCGTCGATCCGGCAGAGTCCGTGCGCGACGACGAGGAGCTGGCCATCGCCCGATCGTGGACGCAGCCGACGGCCCGTACGTTTGCGCTCGGGGGAAGCGCCCGGCTCTCGGCCCGCGTCGACGACGCGACGATCGACCTCTTGCTGGGCGTGATCGGCCCGACCGCAACCTCGACTCGACGGCTCCCCGGTGACCTCGCCGCGCGCGCGTCGTCGGCGATCGATGGTGATCCGTTGACCGCCTGGACTCCCGCGTTCGACGCCGCTGGCGACGACGCGCTCACGTACCAGGTCGGTCGCCCGATCACGTTCAAGCATCTGGACCTGCGGGTCGTGGCGGACGGCCGCCACTCGGTGCCGACCCATCTGCGCATCGAAGCCGACGGTCAGCCCGCGGCCAGCATCACGGTTCCGGCGATCACGGACCAACTGAGCGCGCACGGCACCGACGCCACGGTCAAGGTCCCGATCGACCTGCCCGACGAGGTCACCGGCTCGTCGATCAAGGTCGTGGTCGACGGGGTTCGCGAGACGACGACCACCGACTGGTTCTCCAACGGCGACATCCGAATGCCGGTTGGTATCGCCGAGCTCGGCATCGAGGGCCTGTCGGCCGTGGCACCGACCGGAGCGTTCGACTCCGGATGCCGCACGGACCTGCTGACGGTCGACGGTCAGTCGTACGGCATCGAGCTGACCGGTTTCGTCGCCGATGCGAAGGCGGGGCGGGCCATCACCGTGGCGCCGTGCGCGGGCGACGACGGTGGGTTGCTCCTGGGCGCGGGCGACCACGTGCTACGCGCCGCGAAGGGAATCGACACCGGCATCGACCTCGATCGCCTCGTGCTGCAATCCGGGGTGGACGGCGAAGCGCCCGCGGCGATCACGGCTCCCGGGGCCGGCCACCACCCCGGCCCGACCGTGCAGATCGATCGACAAGGCCGCACCGACGCAGACCTCACGATCACGAACCCGACCCCGGGAACGCCCTTCTGGGTCGTGCTGGGCCAGAGCTTCAACCGCGGCTGGACCGCGACCGCTGACGGACACGGGCTCGGCGCGCCGCAACTCGTCGACGGGTACGCGAACGGGTGGCTCGTCTCGACTCCCGCGGCCACCATCCACGTGCACCTGAACTGGGCGCCGCAGCGCAGAGTGTGGATCGCGCTCATCCTGTCGGCGCTCGGCGTCGTCCTGTGCCTGGTGCTGGCCGTTCGCCGGCCGCGCACGCACCCGCTCGCGGTCGACGATCCGCAGCCCGAGCCGATCACGTGGAGGACGTTCGCACGCTCACGCGGTCGCGACGAGCCGAGCCTGTTGCTGACACTCGTCGTGGCCGCGTGCTCGGGCCTGGTGGCGGCCGCGGTCATCAGCGTCGCCGCCGGTCTTGTCACTGCGCTGGTCGCGGCGGCCGCAATGAGAAGCCGGCGGGCCCGCTGGTGGCTCGCTCTGGGCTCGCCTGGACTGCTGGCCGTCGGCGCTGCGTACATCGTCGTCCGCCAAGCGCACT
>JBEEFX010000354.1:0-14140 GCA_041166365.1 Acidimicrobiaceae bacterium | reverse complement strand
CAGCCGTGGACGGTGGGGCCGGCGCGCTCGATGGTGATACGCAGGATGACCCGCCGGTCGCGTTCCATGGCCGCCCGGTAGTCGTCCCAGTCGGGGTGCTCCTCGCCGCGCACCTGCCGGTAGTAGGCCACGAGCAGCTCCATCGCCTCGGGGAGGTGCACGATCTCGCACGTCCCGTCGACGTAGGCCCAGTCGCCGTAGAACTGCGGGTTGAGCACGCACAGCGAGGCCCGTGGGTCGCGCACGAGGTTCTTGGTCTTGAACGCGGTCTCACGGCTCGACACGATCGGATGCCCGTCGTCGTCCACGCCGACCGTGATCGGTGAGAGTTGCGGCGATCCGTCCGGCCGGAACGTGTGGAGCACGGCGTTGTGGTTGGCCCGCATGAAGTCGACGGCCTGAGCGATGTCCATGGACGTACCCTCGCGCAATCGCCCGATGGGAGGACGTCGATCCGGGGCTGCCGATCAAGTTCGCCGGCAACCTCGCGGGGCGGTCTAGGCGCTGAGGAACGACGTCAGTGCGGTCCTGTACAGCGCGACGTCCGCTGATCCCATCAACTCACGGGCCGAGTGCATCGACAGCTGCGGCGCGCCGACGTCGACCGTCGAGATGCCGAGACGGGCCGCGGTGATCGGCCCGATCGTCGAACCACACGGCAGGTCGTTGCGGTGCACGTACTTCTGCACGGGAACGTTCACCCGCTCGCAGGCTTCGATGAAGGCGGCCGCCGAGCGGGCGTCGGTCGCGTAACGCTGCGACACGTTGTGCTTCACCACTGGGCCGCCGTTGAGCTCGATCCAGTGGCCGGGGTCGTGACGCTCGCTGTAGTTCGGGTGGGTCGCGTGGGCCATGTCGGCCGAGACGCACATCGATGCCGCGAGACCGCGGCGCCACTCCTCGCGACCGCCACCCAGGCCGAGCACGATCCGCTCGAGCACCGATTCCAGCATGGGGCTCGCCGCCCCGCGGTTGCTGGAGCTGCCGACCTCTTCGTGGTCGAACAACACGGCAACGCCGATCTCGCGCGTGCTCGTCGCGGCGACCAACGCTTCGATGGCGGCCCAGGACGAGCACAGGTTGTCGATCCGGGCCGCGCTGATCAGCTCGTCGTCCCGTCCGAGCAGCGTGCCGGGGTTGACGTCGTGGAGCATGAGGTCCCAAGCGAGGATGTCCTCGACGGCAACGCCGAGCTCTTGGGCGACGAACGAGCCGAAGTCGCCGTTATCGACCGCCCAGACAGGGTGGAGATGCTGCTGCGCGTTCAACACGAGGCCTGCGGTGTTCACCGTGTTGTCGAGGTGGATCGCGAGCTGGGGGATGCGCGCGATCGGACGATCGACCCGCAGCAGCGGCAGGCCGCCGCCGCGGACCGCGACCCGCCCGGACAGTCCGAGGTCGCGATCGAGCCAGGAGTTGTAGAGGACCGTCCCGTAGACCTCGACCGCGAGGAGCTGCGCGCCTGCGCGTTCCACGTCGGCGTGCGGCTTCAGGCGCAGGTTGGGACTGTCGGTGTGCGCGCCGACGATGCGGAACGGAGTGATCGGAGTCGCGTCGTCGGGTGTCGACCACGCCACCAAGCTCCCGTCGCGGATGATGTACGCGCGCGGGAGGTCGGTTGCCCACGCCTCTGCCTCGGTGATCTGCGTGAACCCGGCGCCGTCGAGCCGGGCCGCCGCCGTTGCGCACGCGTGGAACGGTGATGGCGAAGCGTCGATGAACGTGAGCAGGTCGCGGGCCGCGTCGAGGTCAGGCATGCCGGGGAGACGCTACCGAGGGCACGCGCCTGGGGGGTCGGCGTACCGATCGTCGCCGCGCCACGGGCCGGCGTGCCACGCCGGCCCGTCGATTCCCAGCGAGGTGAGCACCGTGTGCGCGACCACCGCGGCACCGTCAGGGCACAGGTGCCACGCGTCGGGCTTGTGCACCGTGCCACTCGCGTTCTCCAGTGGCGTTGCGGTGTCGATGTACTCGACGACGCCGGGGAACCGGGCAGGCAGCACCGAGTAGAAGCGATCGAGCGCGGTCGCCGGCACCCGCTTCCCCGGCAGGAACGCGGCGCCCGGCAACACCGACAGCCAGACGATGCGCGCCCCATGAGCCGTGAGCATCCGCACGGTCGCATCGACTTCTGCTTGATACGCGGTGTCACCGGCGTCGACCACCCAGTCGTAGTCCCACGCGCCGAGCATCACGACGACGAGGTCGGGTCGGTACTGATCGACGGTCTCGGCCCAGCGGTCGCGCAAGCCCGGCGGTGTGGTCAGCCCTTCGCCGGCGAAAGCCGTCGAGATCACCTCGATGCCGACGGACGTGAAGCCGGCCACCAACGCCGGTGTCGCGTCGTACATCCCCGAGTCGCCGATCACCATCACGGACGTCAGTCCGACACCGCTGAAGGCCGGGGACACGACGACCGGCGCCGCGACCTTCGGTGCCGCGACGACCGGAGCCGGGATCTGGGTGATGTCGACGTCGGCGTACGCGACCAGCTGCTTGCCCGGCAGGGCGAGGAGGCAGATGGCGGCCACCGCGATCCCGCCCACCCCCAGCGGGACCGCGAGTCGTCTCGGCGCTCGACGGTACGGACGCTCGATGAGCAGCCACGAGATCGCGGTTGCGCCCGCGATGAGCGTGGCGCGAAGCAGCAGCAACGTGATGCCGCTCGCAGGAGTGGTCTCGTCCGTGACCAGCACGATGACCGGCCAGTGCCACAGGTAGATGCCGTAGGAGACGCGACCGACGAGTCGCAACGGGCCGCGGTCGAGCAGCCGGGCCAAGGGGCCCGGCTCCGTGACGACGGCGACGACGACGGCGGCGGCGAGCGCGAAGACCGCGAAGCCTCCGCGGTAGAGCGTGCCGGGCGCATCCTCGAGCGCGAACAGCGCCAGCACGAGCGCGAAGGCCGGCACGCCGAGCTTCTGCAATCGCGCCGCGCCGAACCGGCGGGTCGCAATGACCGCCAGTGCGCCGATGAGGAACGCCTGGGAGCGCGTGTCGGTGCCGTAGTACAGCCGGAGCGGATCGTGGTCGGGCTCGAACCACGCGGCCATCAATGCGGCTGACGCGATGGCGCCCGCGACCGTGAGCAACGCGAGCGGTCGTCTCCGGCCATGGGCCAGGAACAGCAGGCCGACGACGACCGGCGGCCAGATCACGTAGAACTGCTCCTCGATCGCGAGCGACCAGAGGTGCAGCAACGGTGACTGCCCACCCGTCGACGCGCCATAGCTGGTGCCGTCGTGCACGAGCCTCCAGTTGCCGACGTAGAGCAGCGACGCCAGACCCTGACCACGCACCGTTGGCCGGAGCAGGGCCGGTCCGGCGATGCGTACCCAGAGTGCGACGCCGACGAGGAGCGCGAGCAGTGCAGGGACCAGCCGCCGGAACCGTCGCGCCCAGAACGCACCAAGGCGAACTGCGCCGGTACGAGCGCGTTCGTCGATCAGCACGCCCGTGATGAGGAAGCCGGACAGCACCATGAACAGGTCGACGCCGAGGAACCCGGCGGGAAGCGCGTCCGGCCACTGGTGGTACACGACGACCGCGATGACCGCAACGGCTCGGACCCCGTCGAGCCCACCGATCCGACCGCGGTCGGACGACACGCTCGAGTGCTGTACTGGCGCATGGTCGTGCGGCGGTCGCTCGAGCAGTTGCACAGACGGGGCGCCACGCACCGGAACATCGTCGCACTGGTCGCCACAGCGGTCATCGCTTTCGTCACGAGCTGCGGCGACGGTCGTCCGCCTTCGACGGTTTCGTCACCCTCGTCCTCGTCGTCACCCGTGTCGTCGCCCACGCTCCGCTACCGCACACCCGTGTTCACCGACACGACGGTCCACCGCGACCTCGTGTACACCGAGGCGCTCGGGCTGGACGTGTACGAGCCCGCCGGCGACACCGCGGCGCGTCGACCGGTCCTCATCTGGGTGCACGGCGGTGGGTTTGCAGGTGGCGACAAGGGGGAGGGCCCGCTGATCGCCTTCCCGCGCCGGTTCGCGGAGTTGGGCTACGTCACCGTGTCGATCGACTACCGGCTGGCGGCGTCGGAGCAATGCATCGGTCAGCGCTTGCTCTCGGCGGAGTGCACGGCGGCCGCTCTGGCCGCGACGCAGGACGCGCAAGCCGCGGTTCGTTGGTTGCGAGAGAACGCGGCGCCCTACCGCATCGACACGGATCGCATCGCGATCGCAGGGGAGTCCGCCGGTGCCATCGCGGCGACCGGCGTCGGCACACGCGCGGACTCGTCCGACGATCGGGTGCAGGCGTGGGTCTCCGTGTCCGGCGGTGTGAACGGGGGCGACCTCGTCGATGCATCCGACGCGCCCGGACTGCTCATGAGTGGCACCGCCGACCCATGGATCCCGTACCAGTGGTCGGCCGACACGGCGGCCGCGATGCAACGCGCCGGAGTCACCGTCGTGCTGCGCAGTCTCGAAGGCGAAGGCCACGTTCCTGTCGGCTTTGCGGAGTTCTTCCTCGACGAGGCGCGCGACTTCCTCTACGACCAACTCGATCTCGCTCACGCCGCGCCGTAGTTGGTCGGTCACCGCGTGCCAGGCTGTGCGCATGTTGACCAGCGGGTTCAACCACGTTGCCATCCTCACGAACGACACCGACCGGCTCCAGGCCTTCTACCAGGAGGTGTTCGACGCCGAGGTCCTCCACGATGGGCCCGAGCCCGGAGCGGGTGACGGTGAGGTGCGGATGACGGTGATCCACGTCGGCCCGAGCGCGGAGTTGAACGTGTTCCAGGTTGCCGGGAACACGGAAGCGGACCGCCAGACGCCGATGTTCGGCCGAGGGCGCATCGACCACATGGCCTTGCAGGCGGATTCGATCGAGTCCTTCGAGGCGATTCGCGAGCGTCTGATGGCCCGCGGCGCGGCGGACGACTTCGTCACCGACTTCGGGCAGATCCTCAGCGTCTTCTTCCGCGACCCCGACGGGCTCGAGGGCGAGGTGTGCGTGCCCAACCCGGACGCCGTGCCGGGCGCGTCGAACCCTCCAGGCACCCCGGCGCAGCGCTACCAGAACTCCTGAGAACCGGAGCTCAGAGCAGCCCGATGTCCTCGAGCTGGGACCGCAGCTGCTCCGGCGATTCGAAGTGGATCGCCTTGATGCCGATCTCGTTCGCGGCTTCGACGTTCACCACGCTGTCGTCGATGAACACCGTGCGCGAGGGCTGGAGATCGAATCGTCGGAGGAGACGGCGGAAGATCCTCGGGTCAGGCTTGACGAGGTTCTCCATGCCGGAGATCAGGTGGCCGTCGAACCAGTGCAGGAACTCGAAGCGCTCGAGCCGCAGCGGGAACGTCTCCGGCTCCATGTTGCTGAGCACGTAGCACCGCACGCCCGCCTTCCTCAGCTCGGCGAGTATCTCGACCGTTTCCTCGATCGCGCCGCCGATCATGTCCTCGGATCGCTCCGCCCACGCGTTGATCATCGCCGCGTGCTCCGGATGTTGCCGGGCGAGCTCCGCACACGAGTCGGCAGTGCTCTCGCCCAAGTCGTGAGCGACGTGCCACTCCAACGTGCAGATGGTGGCGAGGAAGTCCTCCATCGCCGCCTCGTCGTCGAACAGTTGGCGGTACAGATGGCGCGGGTTCCAGTCGATCAGCACCCCGCCGAGGTCGAAGACGACGGCGTCGACGGCGGCGGGCATCGTTCCAGTATCCACTGGCGAACGGGCACCGTCGGACGCTCGGACGCCACTTGCGCGCGCCGAATGTCGCATTCGCGGGGAATGTCGTGCGGGTTCTTCCCCCGGGTACCTCGAGGTCCGTATGCGCGAATCAGAAGATTGCTAGCTTTCCGCCACGTGCGCGGGGGGACCGAGCGCGATCCTCGAGAGGGAGGCGGATAGTGCGTAAGAATTTCAAGGTGGCAGCGGCGTTGGTGATTGCTGGGGTCATGGCATTCACGGTCTATGGCGGTGGCCCGGCTTCGGGTGCCGGCGCGGTGAAGTTCGGCCCGTGGGGGAAGGGTGCGCCCAAGAGCACCGCGGATGCGAGGGCGAACCAGCCCGATGGGGGTGAGCCGACCACCGCGGATGCGACGGCGACGATGAACCTGCTCGCCCACAGCACCGGTGACTTCTTCGTCGACGAAGCGCCGACCGGTCAGTTCACGCCCGGCGACCGTGACATCTTCACGGAGGATCTCCGCAACGCGGACAACAACAACCCTGTCGGCTTCGATCACGTCACGTGCACGAAGCAGATCGGCAACTTCATGGAGTGCGCGGGCACGGCCAAGATCACCGGTCGCGGCAAGATCGAGTTCGGCGGCACGACCAGCGGCAACTCGCAGTTCATCTACCTCCCGATCACGGGCGGTTCCGGCGAGTTCGCAACCATCGGCGGCCAGGTGATCGTCGACATCTACAGCGGGCCCGACACCGCGATCACCGTCTACATCGTCGACATGTCCTAGAGCACCTCGTCCCGTAGTTCAGGGAACACGCGACCGACCTTCGTGAGGAGGTAGTCGCCATACGTACCGGACCACTCGTGGACGCTGGCGCCATCCCAACGATCGGCGCCGGCGTCCCGACGGTCTGCGCCGTCGAAGGGCACCGAGGGCACCGGCAGCACCTGCGCATCCCAGGCGGGATCGAGGAACAACGGGAACGACAGACGGTGGCGGGTCGTGTTGTGCACGCGGTGCGGCGTCGACTTGTACCGCCCGCCGGTCATGCGCTCGAGCATGTCGCCGAGGTTGACGACGAACGCATTCGGGATCGACGGCACATCGATCCAACCTTTCGGACTGCGCACGGCGAGCCCGCCGGCATCGTCTTGGTACAGGATCGTGATGAGCCCGTAGTCCGTGTGCTCGCCGACGCTCCACCGTTCTTCCCCGTTCGTGAGCGGGGGGTAGTGGAAGATGCGGAACAGGACGAGCGGGTCCGCGGTCAGGTTGCGATCGAACCAGTCCTCGTCGAGCCCCAGTCCGAGCGAGATGCCGCGCAACAGCGTGTGGCCGAGCCGGGTGACGGCGTCGATGTACGCGAGGACCGTCTCGCGCAGGCCGGCGGGTGCGTCGGGGAACAGATTCGGCCCGTGCATGGGGAGCGGGCTGGGCGGCCGCTCCTGACCGAAGTACAGACCTTCCTTCATGTCGGGCTGCCCCGACGTCAGCTCGCCGCCGACGGGAAACCACCCTCGCCACGCGCGGCCTCCGCGCTTCATGTCGATCTTCGCCTTCTCGCCCTCGTCCAGCGCGAAGAACTCGCGCGCCAACGAGTCGAGTCGGGCCTGTAGCTCGAGGGGAACCCCATGGCCGACGACGAAGAAGAAGCCCATGTCCCGGCAGGCGGCATCGATTTCCGCGGCAACGCCCGCAACGCCGTTGGACACGTCGACGACCGGAAGGTGCCGGTCCTCAGCCATCCGCGCACCCTACGCTTGCCGCATGGGAGAAAAGTCGAAGCCAACCGGCAACGCCAAGAAACCGGGCCGGTCGCTCAAAGAGAAGCGCGCCGCCAAGCACGAGAAGGAAGCCTCGAAGAAGCAGGCTCACAAGGACTGGGACAACAAGTAGTCAGGTGAGGCCCGTGCAGGGCCGCAAGGTGTTCCAGTAGGCGATCGCGGCATCCGCGGCATCGCCGTCGAGCGGCGTGGCCACCGCTCCCTTGATGACGCCGGGAATGAACTCGTACGTGTCGATGTGGCGCCCGGTGACCGTGACCTGGATGACGCCGGTCTTCTCGGCTCCGGCTCCGACCGCGGTGAAGTCGAAGTTGCCCAGGCCGTAGCCGACGAATGCCGGGCCGAGCATCCCGCCTCCCTGCAAACGATGGGCGTGGCCCCCGACGATGATGTCGGCGCCCGCGTCGGCGAGTTGTTTGGCGAGCTCCTGTTGCCGCTCGACGGGGCAGTCGTTGCGTTCGACGCCCCAGTGGAGAAACACGACAACGGTGTCGGCCGTGGCCCGCGCTTGTTGCACGGCTGCCACCAGCGCGTCGACCCGCTTGGCGGAGGCCAGCCCGGGGTTCGTCGCCGTGGCGGTCCACGCGGTGACGAGCTCCTCGTCGAGCACCTGCGTCGCACCGATGATGGCGACCCGCTGACCGCGGACGGTCGTCGTGAAGGGCGCGTACGCCTCGGCGTCGTTGTGACCGACGCCGATGATGAAGTGGTCGGGCTGCGCGTCCTTGATGGCCAGCGACTCCTGGAGGCCGTCGGGGCCGAAGTCGCGGCCGTGGTTGTTGGCCATGCTCACCACGTCGAAGCCGCCTGCCCGGAGCGCGTCGACCGCCGAGGCCGGGGCCTGGAACGTGAAGTCCTTGTTCTCCGGTGTGCCGCCAGTTCCGAGCGCGGTCTCGAGGTTGCCGACAGCGATGTCGGCGGCCGTCAGAACCGCCGTGAACGGACCGACGGCGGTCTGCGGATCGTGCGCCAGCCGGCCGCTCATGGCGCCCTCGAAGTTGATGTCCCCGGCGAAGGCGATGGTGATCGGCTGCGGGGGCGGGGCCGTGGAGGTGGTCACTGGCGCCGACGTCGACGTCGGCGCCGCCGCCTCGACCACCGGCGAGTCATCAGACCCGACCGACGAGCAGGCCGCGAGCAGCACGACGACGATGGCCCCGGCGCTGCGCCCCCTCACGGGGCAACGGTATCGGTTCGTTGTGAGCGGCCTCCTTGACTACAATCGCCCCACTTGCTGTCGGGCCAATGTTGTCTCGAGAGCGCCTGGACCGAATCGATCCGACGCCCGAACGGGATGACTCATATGCCTGAAAAACAAGGCTTGTACGACCCTGCGTACGAGCATGACGCGTGTGGTGTGGGGTTCGTCGTCGACATGCACGGCCGGGCGTCGCACCGCATGGTGGAGCTGGGGATCTCGTCGCTCTGCCATCTCGACCATCGGGGGGCCACCGGGGCCGAGGCCAATGTCGGCGACGGCGCCGGCATCCTGATCCAGGTCCCCGACCGCTTCCTGCGTGCGGTGGTGGACGCCGAGCTGCCCGCCGTGGGCTCGTATGCCGTCGGCTGCGCGTTCCTGCCACGTGCGGGCGCCGATTGCGACGCCGTCATCGCGACGGTGGAGAAGATCGCGGCGAGCGAAGACCTGCGGGTCGTGGCGTGGCGTGATGTCCCCACCGACGACTCCATGATCGGGCAGATGGCTCGCGACGCCATGCCCACGTTCAAGCAGGTGTTCCTCGCATCCGCGGAGGGAGCGAAGCAACTCAGCGGCATCGACCTCGACCGGCGGGTGTTCGTCGCGCGCAAGCGCATGGAGCACGAGACCGGGGTGTACTTCCCGTCGCTGTCGGCACGCACGCTCGTCTACAAGGGCATGCTCGTCACCCAGCAGCTCCGCGAGTTCTATCCCGACCTCGCGGACGAACGCCTGGAATCGGCGATGGCGCTCGTGCACTCGCGGTTCTCGACGAACACGTTCCCGTCGTGGCCGCTCGCGCACCCGTACCGGATGGTCGCTCACAACGGCGAGATCAACACCGTGATGGGCAACGAGAACTGGATGCGGGCACGCGAAGCGCTACTGCAGAGCGAGCTGATCGACGGACTCGAGCGTGCGTACCCGATCTGCACGGCAGGCGCCTCCGACACCGCTCGGTTCGACGAAGTGCTGGAACTGCTGCAGCTGGGCGGACGCAGTCTTCCGCACTCCGTGCTGATGATGATCCCGGAGGCCTGGGAGAACCACGAGTCGATGCCGCCCGACAAGCGGGCCTTCTACCGGTTCCATTCTTCGCTGATGGAGCCTTGGGACGGGCCCGCATCGATTGCGTTCACCGACGGCACCGTGATCGGCGCGGTGCTCGACCGCAACGGTCTGCGCCCCTCGCGCTACTGGGTCACCGCCGACGGCATGGTGGTGATGGCGAGTGAGGTCGGCGTGCTCGACCTCGATCCTGCCGAGATCGTGCAGCGGGGCCGGTTGCAGCCCGGGCGCATGTTCCTCGTCGACACGTCGCAGGGCCGCATCATCGGCGACGACGAGTTGAAGGCCGACCTCGCATCCGCTCAGCCCTACGACGAATGGCTGCACGCCGGCCTCGTCCATCTCGACGACCTCCAAGCGCGGAACTTCCTCACCCCGCAGCACGGCTCGGTGATCAGGCAGCAGCGCGTGTTCGGCTACACGACCGAGGAGCTGAAGATCCTCCTGTCGCCGATGGCCAAGAACGGGTACGAGCCGATCGGCTCGATGGGCACCGACACGCCGATCGCCGCGCTGTCGAGTCGCCCGCGCCTG
This sequence comes from Acidimicrobiaceae bacterium, assembly GCA_041166365.1. Taxonomy (GTDB): domain Bacteria; phylum Actinomycetota; class Acidimicrobiia; order Acidimicrobiales; family JACDCH01; genus DASUCS01. The sequence goes on along the minus strand of JBEEFX010000354.1, from coordinate 3,904 downwards.
CTCTTCGACTACTTCCAGCAGCTGTTCGCGCAGGTCACCAACCCGCCACTGGATGCCATCCGCGAGGAACTGGTCACGTCGCTGTCGTCGACGGTCGGTCCTGAGCGCAACCTGCTCGACCCGACCCCGGCGTCGTGTCGCCAGGTCGTCGTTCCGTCGCCGATCCTGTCGAACAGCGAGCTGGCGAAGCTCCTCTACATCAACGAGGACGGCGATCACCCCGGCTTCAAGCCGTTCGCCGTGGATGGTCTGTACCCGGTGGCCGAGGGTGGCGAAGGGCTCCGCCGCGCGCTCGACGATGTGCGGACGCGCGTGAGCGACGCCATCGACGACGGTGCCAAGGTGATCATCCTCTCGGACCGCCACTCGAACGAAGCGCTCGCGCCGATCCCGTCGCTGCTGCTCGTGGCGGCAGTGCACCATCACCTCATCCGGGAGAAGACCCGCACGCAGGTCGGTCTCGTCGTCGAGTGTGGCGACGCGCGCGAGGTGCACCACATGGCGCTCCTGCTCGGGTTCGGAGCGGGCGCGATCAACCCGTATCTCGCCTTCGAGACGATCGACGACATGATCAACGAGGGGTTCCTTCCCGGCCTCTCCAAGGGTCAGGCCATCCGCAACTACATCAAGGCTTGCGGCAAGGGCGTGCTGAAGGTGATGTCGAAGATGGGCATCTCCACCGTCGCCTCGTACACGGGTGCGCAGGTGTTCGAGTGCATCGGCCTCGGACACGACCTGGTCGACGAGTACTTCACCGGCACGGCCTCGCGCCTCGGCGGCGTCGGCCTCGACGTGCTCGCGGACGAGGTCGCCGCTCGACATCGCTACGCGTACCTCGATCGCCCCGAGGAGGCCGCCCATCGTTCGCTGTGGCAAGGCGGCGAGTACCAATGGCGACGCGAAGGCGAGTACCACCTCTTCAACCCGGAGACGGTCTTCAAGCTCCAGCACGCGACCCGCGCCAAGCGGTACGACGTCTTCAAGCAGTACACGTCATTGGTCAACGACCAGTCCGCGGAGCTGGCCACGTTGCGCGGCCTGTTCACGTTCAAGGATGGCGCGCGGCCGCCGGTCCCCATCGAAGAGGTCGAGCCCGTCGAAGCGATCGTGAAGCGGTTCTCCACCGGCGCGATGTCGTACGGCTCGATCTCCAAGGAAGCCCACGAGAACCTCGCCATCGCTATGAACCGCCTCGGCGGGAAGTCGAACACCGGCGAGGGTGGCGAGGATTCCGACCGGTTCGTACGCGATCCGAACGGCGATCTGCGCCGCTCGGCCGTGAAGCAGGTCGCGTCCGGGCGCTTCGGTGTCACGTCCGAGTACCTCACGAACGCCGACGATCTCCAGATCAAGATGGCGCAAGGCGCCAAGCCCGGTGAGGGTGGCCAGCTGCCAGGAGCGAAGGTGTACCCGTGGATCGCGCGGACACGGCACTCCACTGCGGGTGTGGGGCTGATCAGCCCGCCGCCGCACCACGACATCTACTCGATCGAGGACCTGAAGCAACTCATCCACGATCTCAAGAACTCCAACCCGCAGGCCCGGGTGCACGTGAAGCTCGTGGCCGAGGTGGGTGTCGGCACCGTGGCCGCGGGTGTGTCGAAGGCCAAGGCCGACGTCGTGCTGATCAGCGGGCACGACGGTGGTACGGGCGCATCGCCGCTCACGTCGCTCAAGCACGCGGGCGCGCCGTGGGAGCTCGGCCTGGCCGAGACACAGCAGACACTGCTGCTCAACGGGCTGCGCGACCGCATCGTCGTGCAGACCGACGGGCAGTTGAAGACCGGTCGCGATGTGGTGATCGCCGCGCTGCTGGGCGCCGAGGAGTTCGGGTTCGCCACCGCACCACTGGTGGTGTCGGGTTGCATCATGATGCGCGTCTGTCACCTCGACACGTGTCCGGTCGGCGTGGCCACGCAGAATCCGGTGTTGCGCAAGCGCTTCACCGGCAAGCCCGAGTTCGTCGTCAACTTCTTCGAGTTCATCGCTGAGGAGGTGCGCGAGCTGCTGGCGTCGCTCGGGTTCCGGTCGGTGGCCGAAGCCGTTGGGCACGTCGAATCGCTCGACACGCAAGAAGCGATCGAGCACTGGAAGGCGAAGGGTCTCGACCTGACGCCGATCCTGCACGTGCCCGAGTCGCCGTGGGAGCAGGACCGCTACTGCACCAAGCGACAGGATCACGGCCTCGACCGTGCCCTCGATCAGACGCTCGTGCAGTTGTGTGAAGGGGCATTGCAGGACGGGTCGCCGGTCACGCTCGAGCTCCCGATCCGGAACGTGAACCGCACGGTCGGGACCATCCTCGGCCACGAGGTCACGAAGCGCTTCGGCGCGGCCGGGCTGCCAGACGACACGATCCAGATCAGCTTCACGGGTTCGGCCGGACAGTCGTTCGCCGCGTTCGTGCCCCGCGGGATCACCTTGCGGCTCGAAGGCGATGCCAACGACTACTTCGCCAAGGGACTGTCGGGTGGACGTGTCGTCGCACGGCCGTCACGTCACGGGCATCCCGACTTCGTCGCCGAGGAGAACGTCATCGCCGGCAACGTCATCCTCTACGGCGCCACCGGCGGTGAGTGCTTCATCCGAGGCGTCGTCGGGGAGCGGTTCTGCGTGCGCAACTCCGGGGCCACCGCGGTTGTCGAGGGTGTCGGCGACCACGCCTGCGAATACATGACCGGCGGCCGAGTCGTCGTGCTCGGACCAACGGGTCGCAACTTCGGCGCGGGCATGTCGGGCGGCCTGGCGTTCGTGTATGACCCTGACGACACGTTCGCCCGACGGCTCAACTTCGAGATGGTCGACATCGACCCGATCGAGGACGACGACCGCGAGTGGCTGCGGGAGGTCATCCGCCGCCATCAGTCGGAGACCGACTCCGCGGTCGCGGCGCGCATCCTGGCGCGCTGGCACGACGAGGTGCGGTCGTTCGTCAAGGTGTTCCCGAAGGACTACAAGCGCGTGCTCGACGCCATCCGCACCGCCGAGGAGCTCGGCAAGGACGTTGACGAAGCGATCATGGCGTCCGCTCATGGCTGATCCCACGGGGTTCCTCAAGCACGGGCGCAAGACGCCGACGCGCCGGCCGGTGCCGGTGCGCATCCTCGACTGGAACGAGGTCTACGAGCCGTTTCCCGAAGGGGAGCTGCGTGCCCAGGCGTCGCGCTGCATGGACTGCGGTATCCCCTTCTGCAACAACGGCTGCCCGCTCGGGAACCTGATTCCCGATTGGAACGACCTCGTGTACCGCGAGCACTGGCGCGATGCCATCGATCGTCTGCACGCCACCAACAACTTCCCGGAGTTCACCGGTCGTTTGTGCCCGGCGCCGTGTGAAGCGGCGTGCGTGCTCGGCATCAACCAGGATCCCGTCACGATCAAGCAGGTCGAGGTGTCGATCGTCGACCGCGCCTGGGACGAGGGCTGGGTCGTTCCCGTCCCGCCGTCGGTGAAGACGAGGGAGCGTGTCGCGGTCGTCGGTTCGGGGCCGAGCGGCCTGGCCGCCGCGCAGCAGTTGACGCGAGCCGGCCACGACGTCGTCGTGTACGAGCGCGCTGACCGCATCGGCGGCCTGCTGCGCTACGGCATCCCCGAGTTCAAGATGGAGAAGCGCTTCCTCGAACGACGGGTGGAGCAGATGCAGGCCGAGGGCACCGTGTTCCGCACGAACGCCGACATCGGCGGCGACATCCCCGTGAGCGAGCTCGATCAGTACGACGCCGTCGTGCTGGCGGGCGGCGCGACCGCCTGGCGCGACCTGCCGATCCCGGGCCGGGAGCTCGAAGGCGTCTATCAGGCCATGGAGTACCTGCCGTGGGCGAACCGCGTGCAGGAAGGGGATCTCGACGAGACGCCGATCACCGCGCACGGCAAGCACGTCGTGATCATCGGTGGCGGCGACACC
>JBEEFX010000353.1:0-18225 GCA_041166365.1 Acidimicrobiaceae bacterium | reverse complement strand
TCACCCGGTCAGTGTGCGCACGGCCCTTCGTTGTTGTCCAAGACCCGTTGTGACGATTATCTATACCCCAGCGGTATCGAACGCTCGGTCGCGGCGTGCGGCGAGGCGCCGGCCGATGCGGCCAACGCGGTCGATGAAGTGGACGAGCTTGGCCCGTGCCTCTTCGGCCTCGGGAGTCAGGCCTTCGAGCGACTCGACCGCCCAGTGCCGCAGCACGACCGGCACGAGGATCTGCTCGTGATGGAGCTGGAGGTCGTAGATCCCCGCCTTGGCGATGGCCGAGGCGTGATCAGCAAAGTCGACGATGCCGGTTCCGGGCATCTCGAAGTCGCGCACTTGGCGTTCCAGAGCGATGACCGTCGTCGACGGATCGACTTCGAGCGCCGCGGTGACGAGGTCTCGATAGAAGAGGAAGTGCAGGTTCTCGTCGCTGGCGACACGGGCCATCACCTCGTAGCCGAGACGATCCTCGAGGAGCTTGCCGGTGTTGCGATGGGCGATGCGCGTTGCGAGCTCTTGCAACGCCACGTACGCCAGCCCGTCCGCCGGTGTGCCCGGATCGGGGGTGATGCCGGTGCTCACCTGGTGCATGCGAGCCCGTTCGAGTGCGATCGGATCGACCGACCGGGTCACCGTGAGGTAGTCGCGGATCACGATCGAGTGGCGGCCCTCCTCGGCCGTCCACCGGCGAACCCAGAGGCCCCAGATGCTGTCCGCGCCGAACATCTGCTCGATGGTGCGGAAGTAGTACGGCAGGTTGTCCTCGGTGAGCAGATTCACGAACAGCGCGCTGCGCACACCGTCGGGCATCGCCACCTCATCCGGGTCCCAACACTCGCCCGCTTCGAAGTCGCGGCCGCGACTCCAGGGCACCATCTCGTGGGGAAACCACTCCTTGGCCGCTGCGTCGTGGCGGTCGTACAGCCGCTCGGCGACGGGGGCCAGCTCGCGCAGAAGGATTGACTGGTCCATCGACCCAGCCTACCTACTGGTCGGTAGGGAGGGTAGTCGGTCCCATTTGTCCGGGCCCCGGCGCGGATCGTTCGCAGCGCATCAGGCGGAGGTGCGCCGATGGCGGTTGCGCTTCTCCGCGTACATGGCCCGGTCGGCGCGATCGTAGGTGTCGATCAGCGACAGGCCCGGGCTCGGGGAGGCCACCCCGACGGAGGCTTGGATGCCGGCGGCGACCAACGCGTCCGTGATCCGTTCGCTGAGCCGCGACGGCTCGCCGTCGAAGTCGACCGCGAGCACGGCGAACTCGTCGCCCCCCACACGGGCCAGGACGTCGCACGACCGAACCACGTTCCGCAAGGTCCGCGCGGTGAGGCGCAGCAGAAGGTCACCGTGCAGGTGGCCGCGTTCGTCGTTGACGGTCTTGAGGTCGTCGAGATCGACGACGGCGATCACGTCCGACGCGTCGGAACGCTCGATGCGCGCGTCCTCCTGGGCGATGCGGTCCCACCACGCTCGTTGATTGCTGAGCCCGGTGAGCGCGTCGGTGGCCGCCAAGGCTTCGGCGCGACCGGCGCGCACGTTGGCCACGGCCGCTCGTTGCTCCGCAATGACGATCTCGGCCAAGGCCCGCACGACCCACCTCGCGGCGACGATCGTCGGATCATCCTCGGACATGTCATCCGGCGCGCCGAGCCCAACCACGGCAAGCGGAACGGCATCAGGCTCCAGCCGCCAGCCTTCCTCGAGATGCGACTGCCAGTCGGGTGACGCGGCGGGGTCGAACGAAGGTGACGTCGCGATCAACTCCGACGTGGTCGTGCAGATGACGACCCATGGTGCGTGATCGTGGTGCGTCTCGAGGTCGTGAAGGGCGCGGGCCGCCGCGCGCCGAACGGGCGGTGAGGACGCGACCTCCTCCAATGTCGGCTCACGGTCCTCTGCGAGGTCGATCATCGCATCCCCGAGGTGAATGACGTCGTTGTCATCACTCATGACGCGATCGCGGGCGCGCCGAGCAAGTAGCCCTGGCCGAAGCGAACGTCGAGCTCGGACAACGCAGCTCGCTCGGATTCGGCTTCGATGCCCTCAGCCACGAGGTCGCAGCCGGTCGTACGCGCAAAATGCGACAAGCCAGCGACCATCGCTTGACGAGTGGGATCGGATTCGATGCCGGTGACCCACGTGCGGTCCAGCTTCACGAAGTCGGGCTCGAGCATCACGACATGACGCAAGCTCGCAAAGCCGGCACCCGCGTCGTCGATCGAAACGCGTACCTCGGGGTCAAAGCTCTGAATCGCACTGCGAAGGGCGCTGTAGTCATCGACCGCGTCGTGCTCGGTGAGCTCGATGACGATGGGCCGGCTCGCTCGACGAATCAGGTCGCCCAGCGAATCGCGTGAATCGAGTACGAGGTTTGGTGTGACGTTCACGCTGAGGAACGTTCCCGACGGCAGTCGAGTCGATGCCTCGATCGCGGTCGCCAGCGTCGCGAGCTCGAGCTCGGACCCGAGTCCGAGCCCTGCTGCTTCCGCAAAACGCGCTTCCGGGCCGACACCATCGCGGAAGCGCGTGAGCGCCTCGTACCCGATGACGCGGCCACCTTCGAGCTCGACCATCGGCTGGAAGGCCGCGTCGAACTGGCCGTCGCGCACGAGCGTGGCCATGTCGAGGCGACGTCGATCGCGCTCAGCCCGCGCGTGCAACGACAGCCCGAGCAATCCGGTCGCGACACCAGCGAAGTCGATGGCCTCCGCGAGCAACTCGTCGACCATCCGGGCCCGGGCCGGCAGGGGCGCAACGGATGATGCTCCGAGCACGAGCAAACCGACGGTCAGGCCACCGAGCCGCATCGGCGCGACCGCAAGCCGCAAGGTAGACGTGCCGACGCCGGGATTGGGCAGCTCGATCCACGGCTGCGCCGCCCGACCGAGCAGGTACGACGGCCGAGCCGATGCCAGACGGCGGATGGCCTGATCGAAGAATTGATCGCCTCGGGACGCGAGCATGACCAGATGGCCGTTCTCGTCGAGTCGCGCGAGCGCGATGCCGTCGAGGTGATGCACCTCTGACAGCTCGTCGCAGATCGCCGCCGCGGTTTCCTCCGCTGACGCGCGGGGCGCAATCGCGAACAGTGAGTTGACCACCGACGCCCGCTGCCGCAGCTGGTCGTCGAGAAAGGTGAACCATGCGGCCTGCCCACGCAGGTGAGCCGCGAGCCGGGCGACTAGCTCGTCGGGGTCGACCGGCTTCAGGAGGTAGTCGGTGGCCCCCGCACCGAGACCGGCCACGGGGCCCGCGAGTTGGTCGTCACCGGTGACGAGGAGCACGGGCAACGTCGTCGCCCCCAAGCGCCCGCGCAGTCGATGCAACAGCTCGGTCCCGAGCGCGTCCGGCAAGTGGTTGTCGAGCACGACCGCCGAGATCGTGGCGTCGATGCATTCGAGGGCCTCTGCCCCCGTGGAGGCTTCGACGCAGTCGTAGCCCGCAAGCTGCAGGGTCGTCACGAGGAACGTGCGGGCACTCAGGTCGTCGTCGACGACCAGGATGCGGGTGCCGCCCGTCGGGTCATGTTGTCGTTCTCGAGGCCGAGACACCACACCCTCCCGAGGCCCGGATCCGAGGCGAATCCAGAGGTGACTAGTTCGTTCGGACTAGGTGTCGGTGACCTGGTGTGCCGACTTGAGGAGAAATCTTCCGAATCGTGGTGTTGGGCGGCTCAAGACCGATGGGACCGCTTGCCTCTACCCTGTGCCGATGACGGAGACGTCAATGGCCTTGGGCAAGGCCGGGCTCGTGGGCCTCGAATCCCACCTCCTCGAGCGCGTGGACGCGGCCGTGCTCGCGATCGATCTCCAGGGCCGGATCCTGTTCGCGAACCGCTATGCGGAGACGCTGTACGGCTGGTCTCGCGAGGAGACGATCGGCCGACTCGCGGCGGAGTTCTCGGGCGTGGCCATCGACGACGACGTCGCCAGCGAGATCATGAAGGCCCTCGGGAACGGCGGCGCGTGGGAGGGGACGTTCGAGGTCCGCCGCAAAGACGGCTCGCTGCTGTCCGTCCATGCCGTCGACTCGCCGCTGTACGACTCGAACGGACAGCTCTCCGGCGTCGTGAGCTTCGCCATCGACGCCACGCGAGAGCGCGTCGAGCGCTTTCTTGCCGAATGCACATCGGTGCTCGGAACGTCACTGGACTACAACCACAACGTCGCGGCGCTGGCCGAGCTCGCCGTGCCGTTCGTGGGTGACATCTGCTTCATCGACATCTCCGACGATGGCGGGCTACGCCGCGTGGCCGCCGCGCACGCGGACCCCGACAAGCAAGGCCTGATCGACGAGCTCGGGCGGCGCTATCCGCCCGACCCGAACGGTCCGCACCCGGCCGTTGAAGCACTGCGCTCCGGCGCCACCTTCTATCTGGACCAGATCACCGACGATGTCCTGCGATCGCTGACCCGCGATGACCGCCACTACGAACTCGTACGCGAGCTCGGGTTCCACTCGTTCATGTGCGTGCCGCTGGTCGCGCGTGGTCGCACGCTCGGAGCGGTGACCGTGATCTCCTGCAATGTCGACCGCAGCTTCGGACCGGGCGATGTGGAGATCTTGAGCGAGGTGGCGCGGCGTGCGGCCATCGCGCTGGACAACGCCCGTCTCTACGACGACCAGCAACGTGCCCGCGCCGAGGCGGAGTCGTCAGCGGAGCGGCTGCTCCAGCTACAGACGCTCGCAACGGCCTTGTCCCGCGCGGTGACCGTTGGCGAAGTCACGAGGGTGATGGGTGCGATCGCGATGCCGAGTCTCGGCTCGCTCAATCGCGGCTTGTGGCTGGTCGACACCGCCACCCAGTCCGTCGAGCTCGTCGAGGGGTTCGACCTGCGCGGCCTCGACCGGAAGTACGCGTCGATCCCACTCGACTCCGAACTTCCGGCCGCCGTGGTCGTGCGCACGCGCGCTCCCGTGTTCGTCGGGTCAGCCGGTGAGCGCGACGCCCGCTTCCGCGCCCTTCAGCCAGTCGCCGACGAAGGACACGCGTTCGCCGCGGTCCCGCTCATCGCCGAGGAACGCACGCTCGGCGTGTTCGCACTCGGATTCGACGACGATCACGTCTTCGACGACGACGAGATCAGGTTCCTCACGGCCGTTGCCGATCAATGCGCTCAGGCGCTCGCTCGGGCGTTGCTGTACGACCGCGAGCGCCACGAGCGCGATCGCGCCGAGCGCGACCGTCGCCGCATCCAGGCCCTGAACAAGGCGTTGCAGACGAGCTTGCTGCCACCGGTTCTGCCGGTGATCCCGGGCGTCGAGCTGGAAGCGCGCTACCAGCCGGCGCTCGCGGGGCTCGAAGTCGGCGGCGACTTCTACGACGTGTTCGACACCGGCGGCGACTGGGCCATCGTGATCGGCGACGTGTGCGGCAAGGGTCCCGAGGCGGCGGCGGTGACCGCCGTGGCTCGGTGGACCATCCGATCCGTCGCGATGGACATTCGCCAACCGACCCAGGTGCTGCGCAAGGTGAACGAGGCGCTCGTCCACCAGCAACTCGACGATCGCTTCTGCACGATCGCCTATGCCCGTGTCGTTCCCACGTCGCTCGGGGTCCGCGTGTCCATGTGCCGCGGTGGCCATCCCGCGCCGCTCGTCGTTCGGGCCGACGGCGCGATCGAGGCGTTCGGTACCGCGGGCAGCCTCATCGGCATCCTGCCCGAGGTTCGCCTGTGGGAGGAGACCACGCAACTGCACACCGACGACGCCCTCGTCTTCTACACCGACGGCGTCACGGAGGCGCGCCGGGGACGCGAGCAGTTCGGTGAGGACCGCCTGAACGAGACGTTGGCGGCCTGCCACGGCCAGAGCGCGGGAGCGATCGCCGACGCGATCGAACGTGCGGTGCTCGACTTCGCCGGGCCGGAGCCCAGCGACGACATCGCGATCCTGGTGTTACGCGTTTTCTAGGTGTCAGCCCGTCGCGAACTCCGCCCAGACGGTCTTGCCGCCGTTTCGCGGCTCGACGCCCCAGCGCGTCGCGATGCGCTCGACGATGAAGATCCCGCGTCCCCGTCGCGCGGTTGTCGACATCGGCTGCAACTCCGGCCGGCCGACGCCGGCGTCCTCGACTTCGATGCGCAACCGGCCTCGCTTGCGATGCACACGCAGCTCGATCGGCGGCTGCGCATGGTCGATCGCGTTAGTGACGAGCTCGCTCACACAGAGGGCGACGTCATCGATGGTCTCTTCGCTCTCGAGGTGGGACCAGCAGCGGCGGACGAAGGCCCGGGCGATCCCGGCGGCGGTCGGCGAAGCCGGAAGATCCAGCTTCGAGTCATCGACCACCATCGTCGGGCGGCGTACCCGAAGCCACTCCGAGGAACACTCGAATAGCGCAAAAGGACAAGAACGGACGAACCCGGATCGCCACTTCCGACCAGCCTTCGAAAACGTACTAGTACGTTGACGCAAACGTACTAGTACGTTATGGTCGATGCTGTGCCGCGATCGTCCCACCTCGAGGTGCTGCTCGCCCTGCTGGGAACGAGCACCGAGGGCCCGATCGATGGCGACAGCGTCAACCGGCGGCTGGCGGCCAACGGCCGCGCCCTGCCCGCGAGCCGCCTGCTCGCACAGCTCCTGACGCTCGAGGCGAGCGGCCATCTCACGATCACCCGGGACGGCGACTACCGGTTCGCGCTCACCCCGATGGGCGAAGACGCGGCGTACCAGCTCGGTCCCGGCGATCCGATCGAGGTCGTCCTCGTCATGGTCGACTTGGTGGGTTTCGTGACCTTCACGGCGCAGCAGGGCGACAGCGCCGCACATCAGGCTGCACGAAAGCTCCAAGACCTCGGCGACACCGAGCTGCGGCGCGCGGGAGGCAAGCTCGTCAAGCCGCTCGGCGACGGTTTTCTCGGTACCGTCCGCACCGCTTCCGAAGGCGTCGGCATCGTTCGCAGCGTTGCCCAGCGGTGCGTTCGACCCGACGGCGATCGGTGGCCACTCCGGGCCGCCGTGCACCGCGGCCGGCCGATCTCGTTCCGCGGCGATCTGTTCGGCGCCGACGTCAATCTCACGGCGCGGCTGTGCTCCGCCGCGCAACCGGGTGAGCTCGTGATGACCGCCCCGGGCGATCCGGCTGCGGAATCGCTCAGCGTGCGCGGCCTGACCGAGCCCATCCCCGTGACGCGCATGGCCGTGCCGTGACTCGGCTCTTCCGTCGCGGCGAGTTGAAGGCGGCCCTCCTCGACGCGCTCGAGGTCGCCGGGCCCTCGAACGGCTACACGATCATGCACACCCTGGCCGAGCAGATCGGGGAGTCGTGGCGACCGAGCCCAGGCGCGGTGTATCCCGCACTACTCGCGCTCGAAGACACCGGCCTCGTGTACGCGACAGAGCACAACGGATCGCGCGTCTACGAGTTGACAGCGACGGGCCGCCAGGCCGCGTTCAAGCTGCACGGAACCCTGGAGGCGGTCGCGACGCGGGCTCGCACCGCGCCACCGACGCCGTCGACCCTCGGTTCCGTGCTGGACGAGTTCGCCGCCGGCGCCGAGGGGCGGCAACGCCCGCTGGACGACGACACCAAGCAGGCCGTCGGCGCCATCCTCGACGGCGCGCGCAACAACATCGAACGACTCATCGGCAAGGAGACATAGAGATGGACGAGTTCGCACGAGCAGCATTCCGTGAGGCGGAGGCGAAGCAGATCCTGCGCCGCCGCGTCTTTCTCCTCCACCTGTCGATCTACCTGGCGACGAACCTCTCACTCATCGTGATCTGGGCCGTGACCGGTGCCGGCTACCCGTGGTTCGTGTTCCCCATTCTCGGATGGGGCATCGGCCTGGTGGCCCACGGGGTGGTCGCGTATCTGTTGAGCGACCCGGAGGAGATCGTGCTGCGACGGGAGCAACAACGCCTCGCCGCGGAGCAACACGACCGGCCGTCGCCTCCAGCCTGACCCGCGTAGTCTGCGGCCGTGGAACCACTCGCCGTGCATCACGTGTCGATCAACGTCGAGGACGTCGATGCTGCGCTCGACTTCTACGTCGGCGTGCTCGGACTGCGTGCCAGATCGGATCGACCGGACTTCGGGTTCGGCGGAGCGTGGCTCGACGCCGGCGGCCAGCAGGTGCATCTCATCGAAGGCCGGGTGCCGAACGGCAACGGCCAGCACTTCGCGCTCCTGGTCGCCGATCTCGACGCCACCATCCACGAGCTCCGGTCGCGCGACGTCGAGGTGAGCGATCCGTCGCCGGTAGGCACCCTGAGCGTGCAGGCCTTTCTCAGCGATCCGGCCGGAAACCTGATCGAGTTGCACCAGCTGACGTGATCGCCGGCTCCTGAAGCAAGCCGTTCACTGACAAGATCGTTCGATGGACTCCGTGCTGCTCGAGCTCGACCGTCTCGGTGTCGACTACGAGGCCATGGACTGCGATCCGGATTTCGCCGACACCGCCGCGTTCTGTGAGCGCTACGGCGTCGCGCCGGAGGATTCCGCCAACACCATCGTCGTCGTCGGCAAGGGAGACCCTCGCGTGTACGTCGCGTGCGTCGTGCTGGCGACGACCAGGCTCGATGTCAACGGCGTCGTGCGGCGCCGGCTCGGCGTGAAGCGGGCATCGTTCGCGTCGGCGGACGAGACCGCGGAGCTCACCGGCATGATGATCGGCGGCGTCACGCCGTTCTCGCTCCCGCCGGACCTGTGGTTGTGGGTCGACGAGCAGGTGTTGACGCGGCCGTCCGTCGTCGTGGGCGGCGGCAGCCGCTCGTTGAAGGTGCGGGTGTCGCCCGAGGTCTTCCGCGCGATGCCGGCCGCCGAGATCGTGCCCGGGCTCGCGAGTCCAGGCGCGCGCTGACCGTCCGCGTTCCACGACGGGCGGCCAGCACTTCCACCGAGACCGTGGCGACGGTCGACGGCAGCCCGACCAATGTCTCATTTCGGACGCACCCAATGGGGGACCCTCCGTAGGCACGTCGTCACTCAGCGCAGACGGAATCTCCCGCCTGCCGTGACGGGAGCGGTCAGCCGAGGATGCCGAGCGAGTCGTCGGTCTGGCCGGCGGCGCGTTCCTTCTGGAAGTCGTCCAGCCACTTCTGGCCCTGCTCGTTCCCGGCCATCATCTTGCGGGGCATCGCCGGGAAGGAGTAGCCGTCGGGCATCGGAGGGGCCTCGTCGACCTTGCGGGCCATGGCCGCCTCGATGATCGGCTCGAGCCGCTTGGTCTTGGCCGTGACGTGGGCCTCGTCGCGGTCCTTGAACTCGGGCAGCACCTCGCGACCGAACAGCTCGAGCGACTCGCAGATGTCCTCGTGGCGGTTCTTGCCCGCTTGCATCACGAAGATCAGCTGATCGACACCGGCCTCTTCGAAGCGCAGCAGGTATTCACGGATCTGATCAGGCGTGCCGGTGGCGCCCCGCAACCCCGTTGCGTCACCGGAGGCGACCTTCGCGCCCAGCCGCTCCTCGCTGAGCGCGGCATCGATCTCGGGCGAGTACCCGACCTCGGCCCGCTTCTCGATGTACTCCTTCCACACGTCCGTCTCGCCCGGCTTGTGATCGCCGAAGACGTAGTAGTGACCGAGCGAGTAGCCGAAGAAGTTGCCGCCTTCGAGGCCACGGTCGAGCGCTTGCTGTTCCGTCGGCGCGCACATCATCGGTGTGACGCAAGCGACGTTGGCGTTCACGGCCTTGCCGACCGGCACACACTTCTCGGCCAGCGTGGCTTCGTAGTCACCGACCCAGTGCACCGCTTCTTCCGGGTCGATGAACGCGAACGTCAGCGAACCGATGCCCTTCTCCGCCGCGAGCAGGATCGTCTCGCGGCGCGAGCAGGCCACCCACAACGGCGGATGGGGCTTCTGCACCGGCTTGGGCACGACGTTGCGCGGCGGCATCGACACGAACTTGCCTTCGACACCGGTGAACGGCGACTCGGTCATGCAGCGAATCGCGACCTCGAGCCCTTCGAGCCACATGTCGCGCTTGTAGAACGGATCGATCTCGAACCCGGCGAGCTCCGCCTCCGACGAGGACTCGCCGGAGCCGAACTCGACGCGACCGCCCGACACGAGGTCGAGCATCGCCACACGCTCGGCGGTGCGGGCCGGATGGTTGTACGCCGGCGCGGTCTGGATGATGCCGTGACCGAGACGGATGTTGCGCGTCCGCTGACTGCACGCCGCGAGGAACACCTCGGGCGCGCTCGAGTGCGAGTACTCCTCGAGGAAGTGGTGCTCGACCTCCCACACGACGTCGAAACCGAGCTTGTCGGCCAGCTCCACCTGCTCGAGCGCGTCTTGGATCAGCTGCAGCTCACTGCCCTCGTCCCACGGACGCGGCAGTTGGTGCTCGTAGAAGATGCCGAACTTCATCAGGCGGCCTGCTCGCCGGACAGCGAATGGAACTCCGCGAGGATGTCTGCGCCGGTCGGCTTCTCGAGGCACCAACGCTCGACCTCCCCCAGGACCGCCTTGCGCGTTTGCGCGCGTCCGGCGCCGAGCGAGCTCTCGAGATCCTTCTTCCAGAGTCGACCGATCATCTCGGTGCCGGGATAGCGCTTCCCGGACGAGCCGATCCAGGTGCGGTCGCGCATCTCGGTGATCGCGGTCTTGAGGTAGCCGACGTGCGGCGTCTCGTCGGCGCGGATGTAGGACACGAGGTCGGCGGCCTTGCCGTCGCCGGCCACGAGCGAGGAGTCCGACAGCCACTCCTCGGCCCACGCAAACGTGTGGAAGGCCTGCACCTCGATGAGCAGGACGCGGATCATCAGATCGGCGATGAGCTCCAGGTTGAGGTCGATGTCGTCAGGCAACACGCGCGCCAGCGCCGCGGGATCGCCGGCGCCACCCTGCCCGAAACCCATCCGGGCGAGCATGGCTTCGACGTCGACCTTGGTCGTCGGGTTCTCGAACGCGATGTCGCGTGCCGCGAACCACATGTCCATGTGACCCGCTTCCTCTTCCCAGCCGGCCTCGTCGCGGCCGTGCGCTTCGAAGAGCCCCTTGCCGAGATGGTCGGTGGCCGTGCCGCGGATGTCTTCGGCGAAGTTCGGCTGGAGGTTGCCGGGCTGCAAGAAGCGGATGTTCGCGCCGAACCCTTCGACCGTGCCGATGCGCGTGAGCGTCGCGATCAACGGCTCGGGCACACCGGAGCGAATCAGATGACGCGCTTGCGCGACGTTCGGAAAGTGCTCGGGCCACGTGGCGAGCGGCACGTCGAGGATGTCGGTGCCGAATGTCCTGGTGTGTTCCGCTTGCCACGCGTCGATGCCCGGCACGCGGAACTGCGTGCGGGGCGAGACGTACGCGCCCTCGTCGGTGAAGCCACCGTGGCAGCGCACACCGCCGGCGACGAGCGGCTCGCTCACCGCGTGCGTGGTCAGCAGTTCCTGCTCGCTGAACTCGAGCTGATGCGTCATGCCGCTCCCCCTGGACTCCCGATGCGTTCGACGGCAAAGTGTATACTCGCCGGTATACACCCGAGCAAGCGGACTTCGGTCACCTGAGCGGACCTCCATGAGCGCTCCCGCGCGACAACTCCTCGCCCGCCCCGAACGCCAAGCGGCCATTCTCCGCGGGGCGGCGAGCGCGTTCGCCCGCTCGGGGTTCGCGGCCACGTCGATGGAGGACGTCGCGTCGGCATGCGAGGTCACCAAGCTCATCGTGTACCGGCACTTCGACTCGAAAGAGGAGCTCTACCGCACGATCCTCGAACGGGTCTTCCATCGCATGGGTGAAGAGCTCGACGCCGGGCTGCACCAGCCGGACCTTCGGGGCGTCGGCGCTCGCACGATCCTGACCGTGGCGCGTGAGGATCCCGACGGCTTCGTCCTGCTCTGGCGGCACGCGGCGCGGGAACCTCAATTCGCGGTGTACGCCCACGAGCAGCGTGAGCTCGCGGTGGCCGCGGTGCGCGACCTCATGGTGCTGAAGTCCGGCGACGAGACGATGGACCACTGGTCCGCCGAGTGCGCCTTCGGCTGGCTCGTCGAAGCGGTGCTGACATGGCTCGAAGTCGGCGACGAGTCGCGCGATGCCGAGTTCGTCGAGCGCGCCACCGACGCGCTCCGCGCGATGCGCGCCGCTTGGGACTAGTGCGGGTGCGGGTGACTGTGCGCGAGGCGACGTAGCGGAGGAAGCGTGGGCGGGGGTTGCTGCCGGGGCGGCAACGTGGCCAGCAGTTCGGTGGTGGCGTCCGTGACCTTGCGCACCGCGAGCTCGAAGGCCTCCTCGGTGCGAGCCGATACGGACTGCACCCCGCTCACCTTGCGCACGTACTGGCGAGCGGCGGCGGCGATCTCCTCGGCGGTGGCGGAGGGCTCGAGGCCGCGAAGAGTCGTGATGTTTCGGCACATCCCGCCAGGCTACGGCGTCAACGCTCGGGTGAAGACGAGCTCGTCGCGCATGGGTATGCCGTTCAGACCCATCGCGGGAATCTGCGGCTTCAGCTCGCGGGCGCGGTCGACCGCTCCCGCATGCAGCTCGGCCAATCGAAAGCCGTGACGTTGGTACAGACGGATGGCGTCCAGGTTGTCGTTCGTCGTGACGAGCCAGAGCTCGACAAGGCCGGCTGTTGTCGCGTCCGCGACCACGGCCTCGACGAGCGCCGCGCCCACGCCGGTCCCCCGCCGCTCGGTTGCCACCACCAGCGCGGCCAGCTCCGACTCCTTGCGGGTGACGACACCGATCAGGCGATCGTCGTCCCATGCCCCGAAGCCCGGCAACGCGAGCACGTCGTGCAGCTCGCCCAAGCGAGCCTGCATCCGACCACCCAGCTCGACCTCGACCAGCTGTCCGGCAGCGGCGCCGTCGCCGACCTCGAGAGGGCGGATGGACACATGGCCGAACCCGGCGGAGTGATGCTCGTCGACCGCTGGTGGTGGCGAGGTGCGGGCTGCGGGATGGGCGGCGAACGTCACGGGGTAGCCGACCGCGGCATCGGCCCACGGATCCGATGTCGAAACGCCGCGCTCACGGAAATGCGCGAGCTCGAGCATCCCGTTGCGGTCGAGCACGGCCGCCGCCGGTGCATCCGCCGCGAGCAACGCGGCAACGAGCGCGTCGCGATCGTGGAGACGGATGGCCTCGGCGATGCGCGCTTGCAGCTCCTCGACGCGCACCATTCGACGTACGAAGTCCAGGTCGCCGACGTCGTCGAGTCCGAGCACGGCGCACAGTCCCGACCAGAAGTGGTTCTCCGTGATGATGCTGAGCGCGAGGTGCTCGCCGCCGGCCGTTTCGAAGATCCCGTAGCCGGGCACGCCGCGGGCCGCGGGATCGACGCCCTCGGCGCGCGGGGGCGCCGCGCCGGTCCACGTCGCGAGCACGTCGGACATCGACACATCGATGTACTCGCCTTCACCCGTCCGCTGGCGACGCACGATCGCGGCACAGATGGCGAAGGCGGCGAAGACACCACCGGCAAGATCGGCGATGGGGAGGCGGCCGGCCACCGGATCCTCGCCTTCTGGTCGCAGTGCGCCGGCCCAGGCCTGGTAGTTCAGGTCGTGCGCGGGGGCGAGCGCGAGCGGTCCGGTCTGGCCCATGCCGGACAGCGAGCAGTACACGATCGACGGGTTCAGGGGCCGCACGTCTTCGTACGCGACGCCGAGCCGGGCGACGACGCCCGGTCGAAAGCCCTCGATCACGACGTCGGCGTGCGAGGCCAGCTCGAGCGCGCGCGCTCGATCGTCGTCGTCCTTCAGGTTGAGCACGATGCTGCGTTTGTTGGCGCTCAGACCGGCGAACAACTCCGGGTACGCGCGCAGCGGGTCGCCTCCAGGCGGCGCGACCGTCAGCACGTCGGCACCGATCTCGGCCAGCAGCTGCGTCGCGTACGGCCCGGGACGCCAGACGCTCAGGTCGAGTACACGAAGCCCGGCGAGCAACCCGCCACTCGAGCTCACTTCGCGGCGATGGCCTCGATCTCGACCTTCAACTCCGGGAACGCGAGGCGGGTCACGCCGATGAGCGTCATGGCGGGAAGGTTGGAGCCCAGGGCTTCGGCCGACGCGCCGGACGCGCCGAGGAAGGCCTCGACATCCGTCGTGTAGACGGTGAGCTTCACCACGTTGGAGAGGTCCATGTTCGCGGCGCGCAGCACGACGGCGAGGTTCTCGATGGCGATACCGACCTGCTCGCCCATGTCGCTCGTCTTCGGTGGCGCACCATCATCGCCGATGGCGGTCTGACCCGAGCAGATCACGACGTGCTCTGCCCCCGAGAGGTCAACCGCTTGTGAGAACCCGAACGCCTTGGACCACTCCCACGGATTCACGTCTTGTCGCTGCACTGCATCTCCTCAACCCCATGACGGCAAGACCGGAAGGTCGTCGCTCTGGAGACGACCGTAGAGCCACGCCAACTCGTCGTGCTCGTCGAGCCCGGTCGGCGTCGGCGGCCGGTCAGCGAAATGCACTCGGAGCCTCGGCAACCACGCGGCCACGAAGTCGTCCGGCCAGTCGCGATACGTGGGGCCGATGTCGAGATCCACGAGGTGCACCTCGAGCTCCTGCCATCGCCGGAGGACGAGGTCGGCGAGCGACCGTTCTCGACCGCCCACGTCGCGGGTGATGTTGGTCCACGCGGAGGCGGGGGCCGCGCCCCAAGCCGCGGCCATCTCGCTCGCCGAGACGCGCACGTCGTCGATGAGGTCGGCGGCCGAGCGGCCCGCACCGGACTCGATCTCGGCCTCGCGGCCCTCGTAGCCACCGGCGTACTGATCGATCATCTCGTTGCGCCCGGCCGCCTCCGTGCGGCGACGATGGCTGTCGGCGTTGCGGGCCACGTGCGTCAGCACGTGCGCGACCGTCCAGCCCGGCAAGGCGCTCGGTCGACCGACGTCCTCGTCGCGCAGGGCGGCGATGGCCGCGTCGAAACGCTGCTGCGCGGCGGCGACTCGAGCGATGTCTGCGGTCGGAGCCGGCACGGGGCGAGGTTAGAGGCGGCCGCGATCGGAGGCGCGAGCGATCACCCCCGGCCGACGCCAGCGGCTCGGGGGGCGGACCCAAGCGATGCTGACGCCGGCCGAGGAGGAATGGAGGGCCGCGCTGGATCGCCCGGGCTCCTCCTACGACCGGTTCCACGCACCGGGAGGAGGGTGATTACCGAGGAATGTGCCGAGCCGCGCTCAGGGGGTGACGGGCACCGTCACGGGCGGGTCCACGCAGCGCGTCTCGGGGCCGGACAGCGAAGGCGACGTGAGACACCAGACGTGGTCCGACTCCTGCTTGTCACGCAGTCCCGCCCGCGTCTGCGCCCCGCTCGGCTCGTCCACGATCACGTACGGGTCCTGTAAGGGCGGCACCGACGGCGGACGCGACGGCGATGATGAGGCGCCGCCGTCAACGGGTCCGGCAGCCCGCGTGGAGGGAGATGCCGTGCTCGACGCGGCCGGAACGGGCACGACCTGCGTGGCGGCCGTCAGCGCCTGCCCCTGATCGTTCGGCCGGTGGTGGGCGGAACCACCCCACACGCCCATCGTGATCAGGACGCACGCCGCCGTCGGCATGGCCGCATAGGCGATGGCCTCGACGGGAGCTGACCAGAACCGGGACCGGCGCAACCACGCCAGGAGCGCGGAGCCCGCGAGGCCATCGAGCAGGACGCGCAAGCGATTGCGGGCTCGGTGGCGCGCCACCGCCATCCGAACCGACTCGCGGCGGCTCGAGGCGGGCTCGTCGTGGAGGCTCGACAGCAGCACTTCCTGATCGCGGGAGGACAGCTCCCGGAGGCGGTTACGCACGGCGCCCAGCACGACTCGATGCTCAGCGGCATCCGCGACATCGATGGTGTCCGCCCGGTCAGGCAGTTCCTCGCCGCTGAGCCGCGCGCCCCTCCTGCGAAGGTCGATGGCCAACCGCCCTCCGACGACCGAGGCCCAGCGAAACAGGTCGTCGGCATCGGCGTACGGGACGGCGGAGGTGATGACCCGGGTCGCCGTTTCCTGCACGATCTCGTCGATGTCGTGGTGGCGGACGCCTCGGCGTCGGAGCATCGAACGCAGGCGGGCGGCCACCTCCGGCCAGACCGACTCGAGATCGTCGGTAATCACCGCGGCCGTCGAGCGTGAAACCCGGGCAGTGCGCGACTCCCGCGCCTCACGGAGGTCCCCATGCCCAGCCGCAGTAGCGGTCATCTCAGCCTTCCCCAGTTCGTCGCCAGGCTCCTAATGGTTCTTGGCCTTGCCGCCGGAACCCTGCTCGTCAGCGCGAACGCCGCGTCGGCCGGCGGAAAATGCGTCGACGTCTACCAAAACGGCTACGGAACGACGGTCTGCACGCCGTGACGTGAGCATCTGGAGCCGATCCGGTCAGGCCGGATCGTGCTCGAGGAGCAGACGGTCGAGCGCCGGGACGGTCCTCAACGACCGTCACGTAGCGTCTCCACCGTGAGCGGACGCGACGTGATGCTCGAGGTGCTGCGCTCCGAGGGCGTGCGCCACCTCTTCGGGAACCCGGGCAGCACCGAGCTGCCGCTGATCGACGCGCTCGCGGGCGCCGACGACATTCACTACGTGCTCGCGCTGCAGGAGGCGACCGCCGTGAGCGTCGCCGAGGGTTACGCCCAGGCGACGGGCCGGCCGGCCGTGGTGAACCTCCACACGTCCGCGGGTGTCGGCAACGCGGTGGGCGCGCTCACCAGCGCGCAGGCCAACCAGACACCGCTGGTCGTGACCGCGGGCCAGCAGGACTACCGCCACATCGTTGCCGAGCCGCTGCTGTCGGGAGACCTCACCGGTCTGGCGCGCGCGGTCTCGAAGTGGGCCCACGAGGTCCGCACGATCGACGAGCTCGGCACGATCCTGCGCCGCGCGTTCAACGACGCGATGAGCCCGCCCGCCGGCCCGGTGTTCGTCTCCATCCCGATGGACATGCTCGACGACGAGCGCGACGTCACGGCACCGCCACCGTCGATCATCCATCGGAGGCCCGTCGCGGACGCGCTCGATCAACTGGCGGAGCTGCTGACCAGCCGGCCCGTCGGCAAGATCGCGCTGGTCCTCGGTGACGAGGTCGCGGCCTCCGGTGCCGTCGGCGAGGTGGTCGCGTTGGCCGAGGCGCTCGGCGCTCCGGTGCACGGCTCGCCGTTGTTCAGCAACGGTCTCTTCCCTCCGCAACATCCGCTGTGGGCAGGGATGCTCGTGTCGGCGGCGACGGCGATGAACGCCGTGCTCTCCGGCTACGACCGTGTGCTCCTCATCGGTGGTCGAGCGTTGATGGTGTATCCGTTCACGCCCGGATCACCGCTGCCCGACACGACCGAGCTGTTGCATCTGTCCTCGGACGCCCATCAGCTCGGTCGGACCTACGCCACCCGTTGGGCCGCTGCGGGCGATGCGAAGGCCAGCCTGGCCGCGCTACTGCCGCTGGTGCGTGCCCGGCTGAGCCCGGAAGCGATCGACGCGGCGGCGGCTGCTCTCTCGGCGGCGGCAGTGCGCCGGCAAGCGGCCCTCGACCGGCTGGAGGACACTGCTCAGTCGCGGTACGACACGTCCCCGATGGATCCCATGGCCGCGGCGCACGCACTCGTGCGCGCCCTTCCGGTGGGAGCGTCCATCGTCGACGAAGCGATCACCACCGGCGTGTACGTCCGAGGCTTCCACCACGAGCCCGTGCCGGACCGCTACTTCTTCAACCGCGGCGCCGGTCTCGGATGGGGCATGCCCGCCGCGGTCGGGGTGTCCCTCGGCCAGGACCGCGGACCCGTGCTGTGCGTGGTCGGCGACGGCTCGGCGATGTACTCGCCCCAGGCGCTGTGGACGGCGGCCCACGAGCAACTGCCCGTGGTGTTCGCCGTGGTGAACAACCGCCAGTACCTGATCTTGAAGAACAATCTGCGCGGGATGGGCGGGGACAGCGTGCGCAACGACCGGTTCGTCGCGATGGACATCGTCGATCCGCCGATCGACTACCTCGACCTCGCACGATCGATGGGGGTCGACGCCACGTTGGTCGAGAAGGCGCACGACGTCGGCGACGCGACGCGCGCCGCGTTCGCGAGCGGCCGGCCGCACCTGCTCGAGCTGCCGATCGCCGCTCCCTCGTGACGGCCACATGGAACTAGGACTGTTCGACGAGATCGGGGAGGCGGTGCGGGGGCTGATGCCGCCCGACCTCGGAACCGTGCACTTCAAGGCGCATCGCTACGGCGTGAAGCTGTGGTTCGACACCGATGCCGCGCCGCGCGAGCACTACGAGGCGCAGGTCATCGGTGCGAAGCACGTCCCTGATGCAACCACGCTCGCGCTCGAGGTCGGCTTCCACGCCGAGCACCCCG
>JBEEFX010000352.1:0-7731 GCA_041166365.1 Acidimicrobiaceae bacterium | reverse complement strand
AGGCGCCGGTCTCCATCTGCGAGAGGGCGACGTGCTGGCCCCCGCCCGTCCGCTCGCGCGCCGCGCGCTCCGCGAGGATCGAGACCGCAGCCGAAAGACCGGCGGCGTGGTCGTTGAGCGAGAACCCGGGGCCGACGTCGCCCCGACCTGGCGGGTTCGACAGGTACGTGAGTCCGGAGAGCGCGTGAATCGTCGGCGCGTAGGTCACGAGGTTCGACCACGGTCCTTCGTGGCCGCATCCCGACATCGTGAGATACACGACGGCGGGATTCCACGCGGCAACCGCTTCGTACGCGAGCCCCCAGCGAGCGAGCACGCCCGCCGAGAAGTTCTCGATCACGACGTCCGCCTGCTCGATCAGACGGCGAGCCACATCGGTGGCGCGCGGATCCTTCATGTTGAGCGACACGGCGCGTTTCGATCGGTTCCACACGTAAAAGTACGGATGATTGGGATCGTTGACGCTCGTCGCTCGCTCCATCGTCTGGAACTTGATGATGTCTGCGCCGAGGTCGCCGAGTAGGCGCGTGCAGAACGGTCCGGCGAGGACGTGGCTCAGGTCGACGACGCGCACGCCTTCGAGGGGCTTGCTCAGTTCTTGTTTCGTCGCATGTGGCGAGGGGCGCGACCCCCAGTCGCGGGCCAGTTCGTCGAGTTCGATCGGCGCAGCGGGAGGAGGTGCGGGCGCGGCGACGGGAGTGCCGTGGAAGCGGGCGACCGGTCCCGGGACCCGTGCCTCCGGACCGTCCCACGCAACGGTCCGGAAGAACCGGCGGAAGGCGTGCTGCGGGTTGGCGGCAACCTGCGCGACCGATTGCACCTCTCCGAATGCGATGTGCCGGCCCTGGGCCTCGTGGAAGAGCGAGTTCGCGTCACGCGTCAATGCGAACGACGCCATCGTCTTCATGAGACGCGGAACATCGGCCACGACCTCTTCGAGCGACAGCGCGATGAGGTCTCGTCCCTCCTCGAAGGCCTCGTCCGCCATCCACTTCAGCAGACCCGGCACGTTCGGCGCCGGCGAGATCATCAACCAGCCGGACTTCGCCGGCACCACGACATACGCCCCAATCCAGTGCAACGAGCCTTGTCGCGGCGCGACCTTGGCGTATGGCTGCACGTCGTCGAACCAGTATTGGAAGAACAGCTGCTCCACCGTGGTGCACACCGCTTCGTGCATCGCGAGATCGATGTGCTGACCCGTGCCGGTCACGCGGGCGGCGCGCACGCCTGCCAACCCACAGATCGCTGCCATGAAGCTCGCGACGTTGAAGGACTGGCGGCCCCACGGATTCACCGGCTCGTCGGGCAGACCGGACAACGACAACACCCCACCCAAGGCGGCCGTCACCAGATCCGTCGTCTGCCACGACGCGCGCGGGCCCGTCCGGCCGAATGGCGTGAGCGAAACCTGCACCAACCTCGGGTTGGCACCGACCAGATCGTCGTGATCGATGCCGAGATCGGTGAGCCGGCCAGGCGCCTCCGTCTCGATGACGAGATCTGCGGCCTCAGCGAGACGGCGATAGTGCGACCGGCCTTCATCGGTGTCGAGATCGGCGGAGACGCGTCGCTTGCCGCCGTCGTACCACCAGTCGAGCAATCCACCGCGCTGCGCCGTCTCCGCGGACTGCATGGCCGGGCCATTGCTGCCCTGCCCGAGGCGCGCCACCGACGCACCGCACTCCGCGAGCAGCTTCGTCGCGAACCGGCCGCTGTCGTCGGTGAGATCGATGACCCGCAGGCCGTCGAGCGGACCTTCCCCCATGCGCTCCCCCATGGTCATCTCAACGCGCCGAGGCCTCGGCCGGACATGGCCGAGGCCCGAAGACGCGTCCCCTGCCAGGGACGAACGCCGGTCTAGCCGCTCGACGGGAACCCTCGCACGCGGGCTGGTCACAGCGCCGTGAACAGGCCGTTTAGGGTGCGGCGCCGTGACCCCAGTCCGTCTCGTGGCCCCCGGCGGGCTCGCCGTATCGGTCGAGGACGGGGTGGTCAGGGTCGAATTCGGCACACCGGACTGGCTGGGGCCGGGTGCCTTCTCCGTCGCCGGTCAGCGACAGCCGCTGACGAGTGCCACCCGCACCGAGAACACCCTCGTGGCCCTCGAGGAGGGACCGGTGCGGCTGACGATCCACGCGCCTGCGGACGAGACCCTGATCATCTTTCGGATGGAGGCGCGGGCCGCTCTCGAGGATCTCGCCACCGGTGCGTTCGCGAATCCGTCCTACGCCTGGCCTGCGTTCGCTCCGTCGTTGCGTGAGCCCGGCGGCCTGCCCGAGGGCAGCCGCGGCTTCGGCTATCAGTACACGGAGTTCGCCTGGCCGACGCAGAGCGACGCCTCACTGGCGAAATGGCGACTGCTTCCGTTCCGCCCGCCGGTTGTCGAGCCGCTCGGGGTGATTGCACCCGACGGACGCTGCCTGTTGCTCGGCCCGCTCAACGCGTTCCACGACCAAGTGATCTCGGTCGAGGACGGCATCGTCTGCGGATGGCACGGCGACGTCGAACGCGTTCCGCAGGGGTTCGCCACCGAGATGGCCCTCGTGGGCGGAGCCGGAGCGCGCGATTGCCTGGACCGGTACGGCGCGCTGCTGCGGGAACGCAACGGGACCCGCCGGCCGCGTCGCGAGGCAGACGAGCTCGGGCGCACGGTGTCGTACTGGACCGACAACGGTTCTGCGTATTGGTATCGAACGGAGCCAGGGGCCGACACCACGACCACCCTGCAGTCGACCCTCGCCGATCTGCGCGATCGCAACATCGCCGTCGGCGCGGTGCAACTCGACTCGTGGTGGTACCCGCACGAAGTCGTGCGTCCCTTCAACACCGACGACTGGGTGGTGCCCCCGACGGGGCTGGTGCGCTGGGAACCGCGGGACGATGTTCTCCCGGACGGTGTCCGAGGTTTGCGCGACGCGTTGGGCCACCCACCGCTCGTCACCCATTGCCGACATTTGTCGTCGTCGTCGCCGTACGTCGACGAGCACGACTGTTGGGTCGACGGCGACCGCGCCCATCCGAAGGGAGCCGACCTGTACGAGCGCTGGCTCGACCAAGCCCAAGCATGGGGTGTCGAGACCTTCGAACACGACTGGCTCGTCGAGAGCTTCCTCGGAGTGCGCGGGTTGCGGGCCGAGCCGGGCCGCGCCCGGGAGTGGCAGGAGGGCATCGACCGGGCCGCGGCCGCGCGCGGCATGACGCTGCAATGGTGCATGGCGACGCCCGCCGATTTCTTGCAGTCCACAACGTTGCGGTCGCTCACCTCGATTCGCACGAGCGGAGACCACG
The DNA here is from genome assembly GCA_041166365.1 of Acidimicrobiaceae bacterium. Classification (GTDB taxonomy): domain Bacteria; phylum Actinomycetota; class Acidimicrobiia; order Acidimicrobiales; family JACDCH01; genus DASUCS01. The sequence goes on along the minus strand of JBEEFX010000352.1, from coordinate 4,440 downwards.
GTTACCTGATCGGACCGGGCGAGCTGTGGGCGTGGTTCCTGCTCACGAACGCGCTGGCACGGTCTCTCCATCTCCGACCGTACAAGGACGTGTTCCGTTCCGATCGCGCCGACCGGGCTCATCACGCCGAGGTGGAGGCATTGCTCTCGGCGCTCTCCTCCGGTCCCGTGGGGATCGGCGACGAGCTCGCGCGCGCGGACCGGGACATCGTGCTGCGCACCTGTCGCGATGACGGCACGCTCGTTCAACCCGACGTCGCGCTTGCCGCCGTCGATCGTTGCTTCTCCGAGCACCCGGTGGCCCGCGCCGTCCCGCTCGTCGCCGAGGCCTGGACGGACCACGCCGCCGGCCGTTGGGTCTATGCCGTGACCTTGAACGTGTCTCGGTTCGATCAGCGCATCGAAGGGAACGTCGAGCTGTCCACCCTCGGGGCCAGCACGCCGGCAGGCCCGGTCGCGTGTTGGGATTGGCGCACCGGCACGGTGTCGCGTCTCGAAGCGTCGAGCGGTTGGCGGATCGCACTCGACCCACTCGACTGGGACTTACGAGTGCTTGCTCCGATCCTGCCCGGCGGTCTCGCAGTCATCGGCGATCCAAGTCGCTATGCCACTGCCGGCGACTCGCGACTCGAGTCGGTCGATGCGCAGGACGGGGGCGTGCGGTTCACCGTCCTCGGCGCCGGCGAGCTCGTGAGCATCGTCGGCTGGGCGGATCATCCACCCCGGGTGGGCGCGAACGTGACGCTCGAATGGCACGATCCGTTGTGGCGCGTGTGGGCCCGTGTGCCGGAGACCGGACGCCTCAGCGTGGACGTGGTGTGACGAGCTCGATCGCGTTGTCGTAGAGCACCTTGCGCCGATCATCGGTGCGGAGCGTCTTGGTCTCGCGCAAGTAGTCGAGCGGCTCCGGCAACGCCTCGATGTGCGGCCAGTCCGATCCGAACAACACGCGATCGGCACCGACCCAGTCGACGACCGATTCGAGATCGTCCTCCCAGAACGGATTGATCCAGACCTGACGACGGAAGATCTCGACGGGATCATCGGCAAACCAGCCGCGCATCTTCTTCTCGACCGAGCGCAGCTTCCGGAACAGGTCGGGAAGGAACTCCGCTCCGTTCTCGACGGAGGCCACGCGCAGGTTCGGGAACTTCACGAGATGGTTCTCGAGCACCATCGAGAGCAGGAAGTCGTGAACTGCCTTCTCGATGGCGAAGTTCTTGAGCGAGGGCTTCCAGCTTCCGCCGAACGTCGCGGCGAAGCCGTCGACCGCATAGCCGTCGGACGACACGCCGCTGTCACCGGCGTGGACGACCACGCTGACGCCGGCCTCATCGAGGCGCGCCCAGACCGGGTCGAACATCGGATCGAAGGGCGAGCGCCGTCCAACTGCGGTCGTGGGCGCCGCCGCTCGCATCACGACGAGCTGTGCGCCCTGGTCGAGCGCCCACTCCAGCTCCTCGACCGCCCAGTCAGCGTCGGCCAGCGTGAGGTAGGGCGCCGCGAAGATGCGATCGCCGTGGTTGAAGCCCCAGTCATCGAGCAGCCACCGGTTGAAGGCGCGGAAGGTGAGACACACCGCTTCGGGATCGTGGCGCAGCAGCTCCTCGTAGATCATCCCGAGCGTCGGGAACAGCCAGCAGCCGGCGAGGCCTTGGTCGTCGAGCGTCTGCAGTCGTGCGTCGCGGTCGCGGTACTCGGCGCGGATCGGCTCGTGATCGCGCAATCGCTCGAGCGGGTTGACGCCCTCCGTGTTGCCGCGGAAGTAGTCGTACAGGCAGCCGGGCTTGGAGATCGGGTCGAATGTGGCGTTCGTGACGGCTCGGCTGATGCGCCCCCCGATCACGTGGTACTGCCGGCCGTCGATCGTGGCCCACTGCACACAGCGTGGTCCGAGCGCCGGGTCGAGATGCCGGGTGAAGGCATCTTCGGCCTCGTAGTAGTGATTGTCGGCGTCGAAGACCGGATGACCGGGTTGCTCCATCACGGCCAACAGTAGAGTGCCCGCTTCGTGCGAGCCGTCTTGTGCAAAGCCTTTGGCCCTCCCGAGTCGCTGGTGCTCGAAGAGGTCGACGACCCGGTGGCGGGCGACGGCCAGGTCGTCGTCGACGTGCATGCCTGCGCGGTGAATTTCCCCGACGTCCTGATGATTCAGGACATGTACCAGTTCAAACCGCCCCTGCCGTTCTCCCCCGGAGCGGAGGTCGCAGGCATCGTGAGCGAGCTCGGCCCTGGTGTCGTCGGCATCCACGCGGGCGATCGCGTGATCGCCTCTCCCGGCTGGGGCGGACTGGCCGAGAAGGTGGCGGTGAGCGCCGACTCGCTCATTCCCCTCCCGGACGACGTCGACCTCGTGCACGCGTCGTCGTTCCTCTACGCGTACGGCACGTCGCAGTACGCGCTGAAGGACCGCGGAAAGCTGCAACCCGGCGAGTCGTTGGTCGTTCTGGGAGCGGCGGGCGGCGTCGGCCTTGCGGCTGTCGAGCTCGGGGCGGTGATGGGCGCGAACGTCATCGCCGCCGCGTCGACCGACGACAAGCTCGCCCTGTGTCGCGAGTACGGCGCTTCGATGACGATCAACTACTCCACGGAGGATCTCAAGACGCGCATCCGCGAGCTGACCGGAGGGGTCGGAGCGGATGTCGTCTACGACGCCGTCGGCGGCTCGTACAGCGAACCAGCGTTGCGCTCGATGGCATGGGAGGGCCGCTTCCTCGTCATCGGCTTTGCGGCCGGCGAGATCCCGAAGGTGCCGCTCAACCTCGCGCTCCTGAAGAGCTGCGACATCGTGGGTGTCTTCTGGGGAGCCTTCGTCGCACGCGAGCGAGACCGGCATCGTCAGAACATCGCCGAGTTGATGGAGTGGTGGCGCGCCGGCAAGCTGCGACCGCACGTGTCGTCGACCTATCCGCTGGAACGGGCGTCCGAGGCGATCCGCGAGCTGGCTGACCGGCGAGCGAAAGGCAAAGTCGTCGTCACGGTGGTCGATGGTTCGACATGACCATGCGCACCACGCGGTGGTACGCGCCGGCCAGCGCGGTGCCCTTCTCGTCGCACTCATTGTCAACACTGCGTTTCTGATCGCGGAGATCGCCGGCGGGATCGCGTTCCACTCGCTCGCGCTGCTCGCCGACGCCGCTCACATGTTCACGGACGTCGCCGCCCTGGCCATCGCGCTGGTGGCCCTCACACTCACCTCGAAGCCATCGACCGCACGCCTCACATTCGGCCTCGAGCGCGCCGAAGTGCTCGGTGCCCTGGTGAACGGGCTCACGTTGTTGGCCGCATCCGGATGGATTGTGTTCGAGGCGCTCCACCGGATGGGCAGCCCCGCAGACGTCGACGGTGGTGGTGTGCTGATCGTGGCCGCGGTGGGCATCGTGATCAATCTCGTCAGCGCTGTCGTCCTGCTGCGCACCAAGGGCCGCAGCCTGAACATGCAGGGCGCGCTGGTGCACATGGTCACCGATGCCATCGGGCTGGCGGGCACGTTCGTGGCCGCGCTGGCCGTGCTCCTGTGGGATTCGACGTGGGCCGACCCTGTTGCCTCACTCGCGATCGCGCTGCTCGTGCTGTATTCGGGATTCCGACTGCTAGCGGACACCGTCCATGTGCTGCTCGAGGGCACGCCCTCGGGAATGGACCGCAGTGAGGTCGAGTCGACGCTGCTCGACGAAGACGGCGTCGAGGCCGTGCATCACCTCCATCTGTGGAGCCTGGCCTCCGATGTGCCGGCGCTGTCGGCTCATGTGGTGCTCGCGGGCGAGGTGTCGTTGCACGAAGCGCAGCAACGCGGCGAGGAGTTGAAGCACGTCCTCGCGATGCGTCACGGCATCGTCCACGCGACGCTGGAGCTCGAGTGCCACGCGTGCGAAGACGACGTGCACTGACCACGGTGAGTGTCTGGCCCCAGGAAGCCGTGGGTACCCGGTCGACAACCCAAGTTCCAACTACGGAGGCAACCATGGGTCTCGGCACGAGCATCTTCCTGATCGCTGTCGGAGCGATCCTTGATTTCGCTGTCACCTGGCGCGTCCAGGGCGTCGATCTCAAGACCGTCGGCGCCATTCTCATGGTGATCGGCGCGATCGGCCTCGTTCTCTCGCTGATCTTCTGGAACAGCTGGGGCGGCTTCGGCGGCGGACGTGATGTCTACGTCGAGGGTGGCCCGCGCCGCCGTCGCGTCATCGACGAGTACTGATCACTCGATTTCGTCGCCGACCTCAGCACCCTCGTCCGATCGGCCGCGGCTTTCGAGTTCCTGCTCGAACGCTTCGCGTCTCGTCGTTTCGTCGGTGTTGGAGTCGGCGACGTGTTCGGCAATCTCTTCCACCGGCTCACCGTCATCGTGCTGTGACATGAGGCCGCAGTACCCCATGACATCGTGCATGAGTCGGGTTGTCGGTTCGCTACGGTGAACGGCGCTTCAGGCAGACCAACT
>JBEEFX010000351.1:0-2738 GCA_041166365.1 Acidimicrobiaceae bacterium | reverse complement strand
TCAGACGTCTACAGATCTGTAGACGTCTGAGTGGGAATTCGCTGTGCTCAGCCCGCTTCGATGAGTGCGGAGATCTTGAGGGCGACGAGGTCGGGATCGACGGGCTTCATGAAGAACTCATCGGCGTGGAGCTCGTAACCGCGCACGAGGGCCCGTTCGTCGTCCTGCGCCGAGAGGATCACCACTCGAGCGTCAGGAGCGAGCTGCCGAGCACGCATCTCCTCCAGCACCTTGAACCCGTCGAGGCCCGGCATCATCAGATCGAGCACGACGCAGTCCGGCGCATGGGCGACCATCTCGTCGAGGGCGTCCTCGCCGTTCTTGGCCTCGCGGACGGAAAATCCGAGATCACCGAGGGTGAACGCCAACATGCCGCGGAGGTCCGGGCTGTCGTCGACGATCAGGACCTCTCGCATGCTGATCCATCGACCAGCTCGCCCAGAACGTTGAGGGTTTTACTGTCCGCCGGCGACCGCGGGCACGATCGAGACGGTCTCGCCGTCGGGAACCTTCGTGTCCAGGCCCTCGAGGAATCGGACGTCGTCGTCGGCCACGAACACGTTGACGAAGCGGCGCAGCTTGCCGTCCTCGTCGAGGAGCCGCTCGGTGAATCCCGGGTGGACGCTCTCGAGGGAGGCGATGATCTCACCGACGGTCTCGCCGTCGACCTCGACCTCGGACTTGCCGCCTGTGAGCGTGCGCAGCGTCGTTGGAACCCGGACTTTGACGGCCATCGAGGCACTGTAACCGCCGCCTCCCGCTGGTCATTCCGCTCCGCCGGCTGGTCGCTATCCCCGGTCCCACAGCTACCCTGCCCCCGTGCGCTCGGCGGCTGCGATCCTGCGGACGTTCCATCACGCCCAGTTCGACGCCCGTGCCCTGGCCGAGGCGAAGGCCGGTCGAACGGTGTCGGTCTGCCTGCCGGCGCGCAACGAGGAGGCGACGGTCGGCCAGATCGTCTCGCGCATCCGGCGGGAGCTGCTCGACGATGTCGGGCTCGTGGACGAGATCCTCGTCGTCGACGATCACTCCGACGACGCCACCGCGGATGTCGCCACCGAAGCCGGAGCGCGCGTCGTCGTCGCCGCCGAGGTGCTCCCCGAGCACCGCACCGGCCCGGGAAAGGGCGCAGCCATGTGGCGCTCCCTGTACGAGAGCGAAGGCGACATCGTCGTGTGGTGCGATGCCGACCTCGTCGACTTCGAGACGCACTTCGTGCTCGGCCTCCTGGGCCCGCTGCTGATGCACGCCGATCTGGACTTCGTGAAGGGCTTCTACGACCGGCCATCGGTTGACCCGAACGACCGGGGCGGACGGGTGACCGAGCTCGTGGCGCGGCCGCTGTTGGCGCTGCTGTTCCCGCACCTCACGTCGATCGTGCAGCCCCTCGCGGGCGAGTACGCCGGCCGCCGCGAGCTGCTCGAGCAGCTGCCGTTCGTCGCGGGCTACGGCGTCGACATCGGCCTGCTCATCGACATCGCCGCCCGCTTCGGCACCGACGTGATCGCCCAGGTGGACCTGGGCAACCGCATCCACCGCAACCGCCCGCTCGACGAACTGTCGCCGCAAGCGACGGCGATCATGCAGGCGGCGCTTGCGAGAGCAGGCCGCTCGGTTCCTTCACGCAGCACCTTGATTCGTCCCGGACACGACCCGCTGGAGATCGTGGCTTCCGAATTGCCCCCGCTCGCGGCAATTCCGTCGTATTCACAAGTCGCACGAGGTGCGTGAATTCTCTGGATTGCTCAAGCGCGTCATAGCCCGTTCCGAATAGTCATTCACATGGATCGCACACCACGCCTCGCCGAACTCGTCGTGCATCTGACGGGTTGCTCGCCCAGCGTGGCCATCGATGCGATCTCCGCCTCCACGAAGGCCACACCGCAGACCGCGGACGATGCGCTCGCCGTCGTCGCGCGGGCGCTGTGCTCGGTCCGGCACCTCGATCTGACGGACTCCGTCGACCTTCGGGACCCCTCCCAGGTGCGCGCCAACGCTGACTGACCACTCGCGCCGCCGGACTACCGTGATCGTCGTGGCCGCGCAGCGCCCGACAACCCCCCTGTGGTGGTACGGCCTCGTCGGGCTGGCGGCGCTGCTCGCCGTGCTCTGGGTCGTCAACGTCGTGGTCGGCTTGCTGCTCGGCCTGGTCAAGCTCGCCATCGTCGTGATCCTCGCGGTCGCGCTCGTCAGTTGGGTGTTGGGGAGCAAAGCCGAGCGTTGACGACCTCCTCGATGCACGTGAGTGGATCGCCCTTCGCTCGCTCCTCACCGAATTGCTGCACCAGCGACACCGCGTCGACGCGGGAGGCCGCGTCGTCGTAGACCTCGCCGGCGATCACCAAGACCGGGACACCGGCAGCCTGGGCCCGCTCGACGACACCGCCCACGACCTTGCCGTCGAACGACTGCTCGTCGAGAAACCCCTCCCCGGTGATCACGAGGTCGGCGTCCTCGAGGACATCATCGAGCCCGACTTCGTCAGCGACCAGATCGAAGCCCTCCACCAGGGCGGCGCCCGCCGCCGCCAGCCCACCGGCCAGGCCGCCCGCCGCGCCCGCACCGGGCAACGCGAGGACGTCGACGCCGTGTTCGTCGAGGTAGACCTGCGCCAGACGTTGCAGTCGACGGCGCAGCAGCTCCACCTGCGCGGGCGTCGCCCCTTTCTGCGGAGCGAACAGATCTGCGGCCTCGATGAACGACGTGCGCACATCGCACGCGACTTCGATGTCGATGCC
>JBEEFX010000350.1:0-17327 GCA_041166365.1 Acidimicrobiaceae bacterium | reverse complement strand
GGGCTCGCAAGGTCATCGACAGCAACAACGACAAGAGTCAGCTCGTCCTCGACATCGGCGCGCTCGCCGGAGTGAGTGAAGGCGACAATCCGCATCTCTGGTACTTCCCCGCTGACGTGCGCAAGGTCGTGGACCGCCTCGTCGAAGACTTCAAGCGGATCGACCCTGCCGATGCTCAGGCCTTCGATCAACGGAAGGCGAGCTTCGAGACGCAGCAGTTCAAGCGGTACACGAACGCGCTCGACACGATCCGCCAGAATCACGAGAGCCAGCCGGTGGGCGCGTCGGAGAGCCTCTTCGTGGGGATCGCCAGCGCGACCGGGCTCGAGCTGGTGACTCCGAGCTCCTTCGTGACGGCCATCAGCGAAGGCGTCGACCCGAGCGTGCAGGACAAGTCGACCGTCGAGAACCAGATCTCCACGAAGGCGATCAAGGTGTTCGTCTACAACCCGCAGAACTCCACGCCCGACATCGCCAATCTGGTCGACGCAGCCAAGGCGCAACAGATTCCGGTCGTGGAGTTCACCGAAACGCTCGTGGGACCGACGTTCATCGACTGGCAGGTGACGCAACTGCAGCATCTCGCCGACGCGTTGGGGCCATGAGCGACGCCGCACTCGCCTTCACGAACGCGGCCGTCCGCATGGGCGGGCGGACCATCTGGCGCGGTCTCGACGCCGAGATCGAGCGCGGTGAGTTCGTTGCGGTCCTCGGTCCCAACGGTGTGGGCAAGTCGACCCTGATCAAGGTCGTCGTGGGACTCATCCCGTTGGCCGAAGGTTCGGTCCAGGTGCTCGGGGCCCCGCCCGGAAAGCACAGCCACGACATCGGCTATCTCCCGCAGCGCCGCAGCTTCGACTCCGACCTCCGCATCCGCGGCATCGACGTCGTGCGCCTCGGCCTCGATGGTGATCGATGGGGCCTGCCGATCGGACGACGCCGCGACGCCGGCCGGGTCGACGAGGTCATCGATCTCGTCGGCGCCTCCGCGTTCGCGGGGAAGCCGATCGGGCAGGTCTCCGGCGGCGAGCAGCAGCGGCTGCTGATCGCGCAGGCACTCGTTCGGGATCCCGCGTTGCTGCTCCTCGACGAGCCTCTCGACAGCCTCGACCTCCCGAACCAGGCGGCCGTCGCGGAGCTCGTGGCGAACGTCTCGCGAGAACGAAACGTCACGGTGCTCCTCGTCGCCCACGACGTGAACTCGATCCTCCCGTACCTCGATCGAGTCATCTACCTGGGCCACGGCGAGGCGCTGATCGGGCCGCCGAAGGACGTGATCACCAGCGAGTCGCTCACCAAACTGTACGACACGCCGATCGAGGTGCTGCACGCGTCGGACGGTCGTCTCGTCGTCGTCGGACAGCCCGAGGCGCCCGCACACCACCATGACCGCCACGAGCACTAGATGAACGTGGTCGCCGACTCCGCCGGACTCTCGTGGAACGTGCTCGAAGATGCCCGGCAGATGTTCGCCTTCCCCTTCATGGTGAACGCGTTCCGAGCGGGCACGATCGTCGCGATCCTCGCGGCCGTGGTCGGGTGGTTCATGGTCCTGCGCCGCCAGACGTTCGCCGGGCACACGCTGGCCCTCGTCGGCTTCCCCGGCGCGGCAGGCGCGGCGTTCGTCGGCGTGAGCGCGCAATTCGGCTACTTCGGCTTCTGCACAGTTGCCGCCGTCGCCATCGGCGCGACTCCGAGAGTCGCGAGTCAGGGCTATGGGGAGGAGTCCGCGTTCATCGGCACGCTCCAGGCGTTCGCTCTCGCAAGCGGGTTCCTCTTCGTCTCGTTGTACGGCGGCAACCTCAGCGGAGTCACCAGTCTGTTGTTCGGCACCTTCTTCGGTATCACGAACACCCAGGTGCTGGTGCTGCTCGCCGTCGCCGTCGTCGCGATCGCGCTCGTCGCGGCCGGCGCGCGACCGCTGCTGTTCGCATCGATCGATCCTGATGTCGCCGCGGCGCGTGGCGTGCCGACTCGATGGCTGTCGATCGGATTCCTCGTCCTCCTCGGCGTCGCGGCCGCGGAGGTGAGCCAAGTCACCGGGTCGTTGCTCGTGTTCGCCTTGCTCGTCCTCCCGCCGGCGACCGCGCAGCGCTTGAGCCCGCGCCCGAGCGTGAGCCTGGTCGTCGGTGTCGTGATCGCGCTGCTCGTGACGTGGATCGGCTTGGCCGCGGCGTTCTTCTCGCCCTACCCGAGCGGGTTCTGGATCACCACGCTCGCCTTCGCGGCCTACGTCGTGGCGCTGTTGGTTGCGAGGCACCGATGACCTCCGCCCTGATCGCCGGCACGGCGATCGCGCTGTCCTCCGGCCTCGTTGGCTACTTCCTGGTGCTGCGGCGCCAGTTGTTCACCGGTGACGCGTTGAGCCACGTGGCGTTCACCGGGGCCCTCGGGGCACTCGCCGCGGGCTACGACCTGCGGTTGGGCCTCTTCGTCGGGACGGTCGCGATCTCGTTGCTGTTGGGCGCGCTCGGTCCGCGCGGTCGGGCGGACGACGTGGTGATCGGCGGCGTGTTCGCGTGGGTTCTCGGGCTCGGCGTGCTGTTCCTCTCGCTGTACACCTCGTCGAGCGCGTCGGCGACCAGCTCGGCGGGAGTGAGCGTCCTTTTCGGGTCGATCCTCGGTCTGGATACCGCTCGGGTGACGACTGCCGTGGTCGTGGCCGTCGTCGTCTGCGTCAGCCTGATCGCCATCGGCCGCCCGCTGCTCTTCGCCAGCATCGACGAGGCCGTCGCGGCGGCGCGTGGCGTGCCGGTGCGCGCCCTCGGCTACGGGTTCCTCGTACTCGTCGGGCTCACCGCCGCCGAGGCCGCGCAGGCCGTCGGCGCACTGCTGTTGCTCGGGCTCCTCGCCGCGCCGGCCGGTGTTGCACACCGGGTGACGGCTCGGCCGTTGGTCGCGTTCTGGCTGTCGGGCGGGATCGCGGTCGCCGTCATGTGGGCCGGGCTATGGCTCAGCTATGCCTCGCCGAAGTTGCCACCCAGCTTCGCCATCGTGGGGGTCGCCACCGTGCTGTACTTGGCGGTCCTGTTGGCCACGACTTCGCGGAGGATGATCGGTACATGAGTGAGCAGTCGGGTGGGGCCGGTTGGTGGCTGGCGTCGGACGGCAAGTGGTACCCGCCGGAGCAGGCGACCACGGCGGCACAACCCGCCGTCGACCCGACCACCGCTCAGCCGGCCTATGGCGGTCCGCCATGGCGGTCCGCCGCCCGGTGCACCCCCGGGCGGCCCGGCCTACGCCGCGCCCGCCGCAGCTGCCGCCCGCGGTGGGCCGGGCAAGATCATCGCCATCGTCGTCGTGCTCGCGTTGCTCGCCGGGGGCGGCGCGTACCTGTTGACCAAGGGCGACGGCTCGAGCGGCAGCCTGAAGGACTTCTGCGCAAAGGCGAATGCCCTGCACAACTCGATCGACTTCGACGTTGCGCTCAGCGACCCGGCGCGGGTCGACGGTGTGATCAACGCCCTCGATCAGGTGACGAAGGCAGCGCCGAATGAGATCAAGAACGACATGAACACGTTGAACGACGGTCTCAAGCGAGCGCGCAGCAACGTGAAGGCCGGCAAGGCACCCGACAACGGCTTCAGCGACGCCGATCGCAGCAAGCTCGACACCGCAAGTTCCAACGTCGAGCGGTTCGGAAAGGCCAACTGCGGACCGGACTTCCAGGTGTCCAGCAGCTCGGTCGACACGAGCTTCAGCTTCGACTCGTCGTCGTTCACCGACTCGTTGTCGAGTCAGTTCTCGGGCTTCGACACGGACAGCCTGTCATCGCTCTGCGAAGGGTTCCGTTCCCAGTTCGGCTCCGACTTCGTCTGCGACAACTCCTGACGTCGCCTCATCCCTGAACGCCGCGGAGGCCGGCCCACGCGAGAGCGGCCACCTGCTCGGCCAACACGTCCGCGCTCCCGGTCATCCCATTGGCCAGCCAGTGACGGCTCGTGCCCTCCGCCAAGCCGACGATGCCGTGCGCCAGCAGCCGCCGTCGCGCGTCATCGAGGCCGTCGACCACGATCAGCGCGGCGATGCTGTCGGCGATCGACACTTCGACACTGCGGACCGCGTCGGCGAACTGCTCGTCGCGGCGGGCCCCGCCTCCGAAGAGCAGCTGGAACGCCAGTTGCTGCTGTGCGACGAACTCGAAGTACGCCTGGAATCCGGCCTGGACCTGCTCACGCGGGGTGCCGGCTTCGGTCGTCGCCTTGTCGATCGCGTCCCGGAGCTGCTCGCCGACGTCCTCGAGGAGCTCCAGGTACAACGCCCGCTTCGACCGAAAATGCTGGTAGAGGACGGGTTTGGTGACTCCGGCCGCTTCGGCGAGGTCGTTCATCGACGTCGGGTGGTATCCGCGCTCCGCAAAGACCCGCAGGGCCACCGCCAACAACTGCCGGCGGCGACGGGGAGCGGGCAAGCGGGTCGACATGGTGCATTTCTCCGGGAGGAGTCGTCGATGATCATGGCGAACTCAACCGTCGTGAGGCCAGCCCGACAGGTTCCTCCTGCGACGACACGACGACCGCCGGAACCCTTCCGGCCGCTCCCGGCACGCAAGATGGGCGTGAGCCTCCTCGCGACAAAAGCACGCCGGCGCCGGTACCGAGGCACGCTCCCGCCGCGGGCTGGCTACTCCGGCTGGTGAGGCCGCGCATTTTCCTCCTTTGAGGAGCCAGCGCGGCGCGCCGATCCGTCTCCGGAGCAACGTGGCGCATGACGCCGTCGATGCTCCTCAGAGGAGCCCGGCGGTCAGTACTCGATGACGGAGCGCGCGACCTCACCGGCTTCCATCGCGGCGAACGCGTCGTTGACCTCGTCGACCTTGATTCGCCGTGAGATCAGCTCGTCGAGCTTGAGCTCGCCGCTCTTGTAGTACTCGAGCAGGCGGGGAACGTCCTGCTGCACGTTCGACGATCCGTACCAGCAGCCCTTGATCGTCTTCGACATCAGCACGACGCCGAAGAACGCGGGCAGCTCGAGCATCACTTCCATACGGGGGACGCCGACGAGGATGGCCTCGCCGCCGCGCCGCGTGATCATCAACGTCTGCTCGATCGTCTGCTTGAGGCCGATGACCTCGAAGGCCACGTCGACACCGCGTTGCTCGGTCAGGTCCATCACCTGCGAGACGGGATCGCCGCCGCCGGCGTTCACGAGGGTCGTCGCACCGAACTCCTTCGCCATGTCGAGCTTGTTCGACAACATGTCGATGGCGATGATCTCCTCGGCGCCGGCGATCTTCGCGCCCTGGATGACGTTGAGCCCGACGCCGCCGCAGCCGATGACAGCGACTGTGTCGCCGCGTCGGATGCTGGCGGTGTTGAGCGCGGCGCCCACGCCGGTGAGCACACCGCAGCCGATGAGCGCGCCGATCTCGAGGGGAACGTCCTTCGGGATCTTCACCGCACCGATGGCCGGAATCACCGCCTGCTCCGAGAACGTGCCGGAGCAGGCCATCTGCGTGACGGGCTGTCCGCTGCGGGAGAACCGCGTGGTGCCATCGAGGAGACCGCCGGTCATCATCGCGGTCTGCCCGGCTTCGCACAGGAAGCCCTGGCCCTTCTTGCAGAAGAAGCATTCGCCGCACTGCGGCACCCACGACACCACCACGTGATCGCCGACCTCGAGACCGGTGACCCCTTCGCCGAGCTCCTCGACGACCCCCGCCCCTTCGTGGCCGAGCACCATCGGGAGCGCGCCCATCAGCGTGCCGTTCTGGATCGACAGGTCGGAGTGACACACGCCCGACGCGCCCATCCGTACCCGAACCTCACCAGCGTGAGGCGAATCGAGGTCGAGGTCTTGGATCTCGAGCGGCTCGTTGAGCCCTACGCACACGGCTGCCTTCGGCATTTGCACATCCCCCGGGTGTCCGATTCGTCCCCCGGACTTTGGCACCGCGCTCGCCTAGCGGCCAAGTTCCCGATCTTCTCGCTCGGCCGCCTTGACTGCGTAGCCGAACACGATCGCCGGCGCGAGCACGGCCGACCCCACCCCCAGGCAAGCGACGATCAGCGCCACGAGCAGATCGGAGTACCCGCCGACGAACCCGACGACGAACAGTGCGATCGCCAACCCGAACAAGCTGTAGCCGACGCGCTGGCCGAGCTCGGTGAGCTTCGCGATGCGTGCGCGGCGCGCGAGGACGGGATCGTCGTCATTCGGCACGCCTTTGGCGACAGGGTCGTTGCTCACGGCAGCCAGCCTGCATCATCGAGCAGGACCCGAAGGTCCGCCGCCATCCGGTCGAAGGAGAAGTGCTCGGTGGCGATGCGGTGGTTGCGCTCGAGCAATTCGTCGTCAGGCGAGCGAAGGAAGCGGCCGAGCGCCGCGGGCTCGTCGGGGTCGAACCACTCGAAGCCGAACGCCCGCAACTCGTCGGCGACGGGATAGCGCCCGACCGCCACCGGGCGCCGGTGCAGCGCGGCTTCAACGGGCGGATTGCCGAACCCTTCCCACGTCGACGGGAAGGCGACCGCGTCGGCGGCCGCGTAAGCGTCGGCCATGCTCCCCGGGCTCGTGCGATGGATCACGCGGCAACGCGCGCGCTGGAGCAGCGCGTCGAGCTCGTCGCCGTAGCCGAACTCTGCCGGACCGACGAGCCAGTACGTCGCTTCGAGCTGCTCGGCGAGCTTGATCGCGCCGGGAACGTTCTTGCGCGGGATCGCCCGAACCGGATGGACCAGAAGCCGCTCGCCTGGCGCGACGGCGAGGATCTCGCGGGTCTTGTCGCGATCGCCGAGCGGCGGGTCCGGGTCGAAGCCGTTGTAGATGACCATTGCCGCGATGTCGCGCGCCGCGAGCTCGCGCCGGGTCAGGTCGTTGATCGTCACGTGTCGCCACGCGGCGTCGGTCGGCGGCAACTCGGTCACGTGGGCGAAATGCGGTCGCTGCCAGGCGGGGTCGTGGTGGTGGAGCACCGCCGGCCGGCCGCGCAGCGTTCTGGCCACGACGCGTGCCGCCGGTAGGTTCAGCGGGATCGTGCAGAGGTTCTCGACGACCACGAGATCGGCATCGGCCAGCGCGGAGTCGACGTCTCCGTACGACGGCGCGACTGCGGCGTCGAGGGCCAAGCCGGGCACGAGACGATCGACAGGACCTTCGCCCGCGACCGTCACGATCTCGAAGCCGACGCTGCTGAGCGCTTGCGCCCAGGAGGCCGCCACGATCGACACGCCGTCGGACAGACCGAGGCGAAATGACACGATCGCGCAACGAGCCATCGTTCGATGACGGTACTCAGCGATCGTGTCCGCGCCGTCATGGAGGCGCACTGGCAGCCCGAGGGTTACACCGTGCCGAACGCGATCTCGTATCCGTTCGCATGGTTGTGGGACTCGTGCTTCCACGCCGTGATCTGGGCGGCGCTGGGCGACGACACGCGCGCATTGGCGGAGCTCGCGCACGTCTTCCGCCGGCAGGACGAGCGATCCGGTTTCGTCCCGCACGTCGATTACCAGCGCGACCCTGAGCACCTCCGCGCCTTCTGGGGACAGTCGGAGGCATCGACGATCACCCAGCCACCGATGTACGGCCATGCGATCGCGGAGTTGCAGCGCCACGGCATCGCCGTGCCGGACGAAGTGATCGAGCGAGCCGTCCTCGGTGTGGAGTTCTTCCTCCGCGACCGCCGCCATCGGTCCGGGCTCGTCGCGATCACGCATCCGTGGGAGACCGGGTGTGACGACAGCCCGCGCTTCGACCACTGGGGGGCAGATGACGTCGAGCGGTGGTACGCGGTCAAGGGCGCACTCGTGACCGAGCCGGAGGTGGGAGCCTTCGACTGCGCGCCGGTGTCGCTGTCAGCGCTCGTTGCCTGGAACGGCGCGCTGCTCGACGTCGACACCGACGAACTGGTGGCCGCGCTCGCCGTGCGCTGGGACACCGAGGCTCGCACCTGGGTCGACGCGGGCGCGAGTGAGCACACGTCGGGGCGGGCGCGAACGCTCGAGGCCTTGCTGCCGTTGCTCGTCATCGACCAGCCCGGCGCGATCGAGCAGGTCGGCGACGTCTCGGCGTTCGGTGCGCCGTTCGGCCCTCGGGGTGTGCACCGCGACGAGCCGTCGATCGACGGCCGGCGGTACTGGCGCGGCCCGGTGTGGCCGCAGCTCGCCTACCTGTTGTGGCTCGCGGGCGCCGACGTCGCCGAAGCCAGCGTCCGTGGCGCCTCGGCCTCGGGGCTGGCGGAGTACTGGGACGCCGATGACGGCACCGGCCTCGGGGCCATTCCCCAGTCGTGGTCGGGGCTGATGCTGCTGATGGAGACCTGACGGCGGCGTTGCCGTCTCGCCAGATGGGCGATCACGTCGGCCGCGGCGACCGCGATGATCAGGTCGCCGAAGGACACGACTTGCCGGCCCACCGGGATGATGTCGCCGAGCGCCGTGATCGCGTCACCGGAACGCTCGAGGTGACGGGCGCCGCGGAGCTCGACGTGCGCGACGTCGGCGGCGGGGACCACGTCGGCGATCACGAGGGCGCGGGGGCTGACCGGCATGCCGCCGTTCGCCGTGATGGCGAACAGGTTGACGCCGAGTCCGATCGTCATCACACCCATGCCGGTGAGGTGCAGGTTGGTGAGGCTGAACGCGACGAGTCCCGCGAACGACACGATCGCGACGACGACGGCGTCGTTGGCGGACAGGCGCGCCGCGAGGACCTGGCCGGCGACGCCGGCGACGAGAAGACCGGGCAGGCGAACCCGTGGGCGGGCGAAGCGGGTGGAGCGAGGGCGCAGCGACAGCCCGATGACGAGCCCGAGCACGACGGCGCCCACGGTCAGCAGCACCGATTCACGGTACCGGCGTGCGAACTACCGTCCGTGTCATGGGGTACGAGTCTCTGCTCTACGACGTGACCGACCACGTGGCCACGATCACCATCAACCGCCCCGAACGGCGCAACGCGTTGTCGTGGACGGTGATGTCCGAGCTGCGCGAGGCGTTCGAGGCCGCGAAGGCGAATCGAGACGTGCGCGTCGTCGTCCTCACGGGCGCAGGTGACAAGGCGTTCTGCGCGGGTGCCGATCTGACGGGCATGCGCGCCGACGCGGGATGGGCGGAGGTGCACGACGGGCGCGGTGAGCTCGCCCGGCTGTTCCGCTCCATGTGGGAGCTCGGGAAGCCGATCGTCGCCCGCGTTCGCGGGTACGCGCTCGCCGGAGGCTTCGGGCTGTGCCTCGCCTGCGACGTGGTGATCGCAGCCGACGACGCGCAGTTCGGAACCCCCGAGATCGATGTCGGGCTGTGGCCGTTCATGATCACCGTGCCGCTGATGCGATCGATGCCCCCCAAAATCGCACTCGAGTTGATGATGACCGGCCGGCGCGTGCGGGCGGACGAAGCGCAACGCATCGGCTTCGTGAACCGCGTCGTACCGGTGGAGGAGCTCGACATCGCCGTCGCCGAGGTCACGGCCACGCTGGCGTCGAAGTCGCCCGCGATCATGAAGCTCGGACGCGACTCCTTCTACGCGGTGTGGGACCAACCAGCCGAGGAAGCACTTCGACTGTTGCACTCGATGCTGACGATCACATCGGCCACCGAGGATGCCGCCGAGGGCATCGCCGCCTTCGCCGAGAAACGCGCCCCCCAGTGGAAAGGCCGCTAGCTGCAGCCACAAGGAACAAATCCCACTCAGGCGTCTACAAATCTGTAGACGCCTGAGTGGGATTTGGAGTCAGAGGCCGAACTCCTGCTCGAGCTGCTTGGCGATGTCGCGGGAGAGGCACTTGTCGAAGGCTTGGCCGAACGATTGCCGGACGTCCCTCGGCAGCGTCTTCGGATCGGGCGACGTCGACGCGATGTTTGCGAGCGCGTCCGTCCGAACGTGGGCGGCGACCTCGTCGACGAGGCAATCCGCCTGCGCCGACGACACCTGCCCGTTGGCGCCCTGGTGGATGCCGTCCGCGAACGTGCGGGCCATCGAGCGGGCGAGCACCTGGTCCGAGCCCGACGACACCGCGCCACTCGCGCTGCTGCTCGTCCGGCTGTTCGGCGCCTTGTCATCCGAACACGCGACGAGGGCAGCGACCGCCAGCGCCACGAGAACGACCCCCCGTTTCATGTGAAGGTGCAGTGTACGGACCACCCATCGTCGCCACCCGCCCACAACGGCCGGTGGCTTCGCCGCCGTCGTACTCTCGCGCCATGCCCGACAATCTCCACGACTGGTCGCCGCTGGTCGAAGACGTGCAGAGCCGCAAGGACACCGCGTTGGGGATGGGTGGCCCGGACCGCATCGCCCGTCAACGTGAGCTCGGCAAGCTGCCGGTGCGCGAGCGCCTCGACATCCTGCTCGACAAGGGATCGTTCGTCGAGTACGGCGCGCTCGCCGATCACATGGATCCGTCGCTGTCGTCACGCGGGTCGCTCGCCGCCGACGGCGTCGTCACCGGCATCGGGCGCGTCGACGGTCGGCGCGTTGCAATCATCGCGTACGACTTCACCGTGATGGCCGGCTCGATGGGTCAGGTCGGCGAGCAGAAGACAGCTCGCATGCGCGAGATCGTGCTTCGTCAGCGGATTCCCCTCGTCTACCTCCTGGACTCGGGCGGCGCGCGCATCCAGTCCACCTCAGGATCGACATTCGCCGGAGCTGGCGCGCTCTTCCGTGAGCAGGTCGCCCTCTCGGGCGTGGTGCCACAAGTCGGGGCGTTGCTGGGTCACTGCGCAGCCGGCACGGCGTACATCCCGGCACTCACCGATTTCGTCCCGATGGTGAAGGGCACGTCGTCGATGGCGCTCGGCGGACGTCACCTCGTGAAAGCGGCCACGGGCGAAGACGTCACCGAGGAGGAGATGGGCGGATCGGAGATCCACAACAAGATCAGCGGCTGCGCCGACCAAGAGGTCGACTCCGATGCCGAGTGCCTGGAGATGGTGCGCACCTACTTGTCGTTCTTCCCCAGCCACAACCAGGAGCCGCCGCCCGTCATCGAGTGCGACGACCCCGTCGATCGCCGAGCCGAGGAGCTCTACGAGATCGTGCCGACCGCGCCACGCCGCGCGTACGACACGAAGAAGGTCGTCGCGGCGGTCGTCGACAACGGGGACTTCCTCGAGATCAAGCCGCATTTCGCTCGCAACATCGTCACGGCGCTCGCGCGCGTTGGGGGCCGCCCGGTCGGCGTCCTGGCCAACCAGCCGATGGTGCTGGGCGGCGCACTCGACGTGAACGCGGCGGACAAGGCCGCTCGGTTCGTGTGGCTCTGCGACGCATTCGGCATCCCGCTCGTGTTCCTCCACGACGTGCCCGGTTTCATCGTCGGTTCCGCGGTCGAGAAGCAAGGCATCATCCGTCACGGCGCCAAGATGCTGTTTGCCGTGTCCGAAGCCACCGTGCCGAAGGTGTCCGTCGTGCTGCGGAAGAGCTACGGCGCCGGTTACTTCGTGATGAACGGTCTCGCTTACGAAGCCGACTACCTCGCGATCTGGCCGACGGCCGAGATCGCGGTGATGGGCCCGGACGGCATGGTCAACATCACCATGCGCAAGCAGCTCGAGCAGATCCCCGAGGGCAAGGAGCGCGACGAAGCACGGATCGCGATGGCGGAGGAGTTCCGCAAGAACATCGACCCGTACATCGCCGCCGGTCACGCGCAGGTCGACGATGTGATCGATCCCGCCGACACTCGACTCGCGATCTGGCGGGGCCTCGAGGTGTCAGCGACCAAGACCGTTCAGCGCCCCTGGCGCAAGCACGGCGTCCTCCCGGTGTAACTACTTCTCTTGTGCCTTCACACCGATGATCAACCATTCGGTCATCCGGCGAGGTGCCTCGGACAACATCGGGAACAAGATGGCGCGCTTCGGGTGACGGACGTGGCGGCGGTTCTTCAGCACGGCTTGGACGGTGTCGTTGGCGATGGTCTCCGTCGGTGTGTCGGTGATCAGGTGAAGCCGATAGCCCCGCTTGAACGCGTCGGAGGTCGGCTTGTAGGTGTCGACGGAGGCCAGCATGTCGGTGGGCACACCCGCCATCTCGACGACCGTCGTGCCGATGGGCAGTCGCTTCAGGTCGGACCGAAGGCCCGCCGTGAAGTGGCTCAGACCGGCCTTGGTGGCGGAGTACGACGCGAGACCGGGATAGAGCCCGCAGGCGCTGAGGGACGACACGTTCACGATGTGACCGCCGCCGCGTCGCAGCATGCGAGGGATCGCCTGCCGGCACAGATCCATCGGCGCAGTCAGGTTCACCTGGACGATCCGGCAGACCTCGTCATGCGTGTGATCGGCGATCGACTTCGTGACCTCGATGCCGGCGTTGTTGACGAGGACGTCGACCGGGCCGGCTTCATCCTCGACCCGGTTGACGAGCGTGGCCACGTGCGCGGGGTCGGCGAGGTCGGCGGGATGCGCGGTGCCGCCGAGGTCCGCGGCCAGCTTCTCGATCGCGTCGGCACTGCGCGCGACCAACGCCACGGTCGCGCCCGCCGCCGCGAAGCGATGGGCGAGCGCTTCGCCGATTCCTCGGGACGCACCCGTGATGAGCACCCGCTTGCCGTGCAGCTCCATGGCGGCCGAGGGTACTGGGTAGGGTCGGGCGATGCCTGAGGTCCGAGCGGAGATCACAGCCAACGTGTGGCAGGTGCGCGTCGAGGTCGGACAGCGTGTCGCGGTCGGCGACGAGCTCGTCATTCTCGAGTCGATGAAGATGGAGATTCCCGTGATCGCACCGATCGCGGGAACGATCTCCGAGCTGGCCGTGGCGCCCGACGATCAGGTCACGGAAGGTGACTTGATCGCAGTGATCGAGTGATCCATCACGAACGGCGTGAGGCCGTCGCGCTCGTCACCATCGACCGTCCCGAACGACGGAACGCCGTCGACAGGGACGCGCTCGCCGAGCTGGAAGCAGTCATCGCGACCGCGGTCGAGGATCCGACGATCCGTGTCTTCCTGCTGACAGGCGCCGGCGGTCACTTCTGCGCCGGTGCCGATCTGACGGGGCTCGAGGACGAGACCTTCGCGTCCACGTTGCGCATCGTGTTGCAGGGCCTGCACGACGCGCCGTTCCCGACGATCGCCGCCGTCGATGGCGCGGCGCTCGGCGCGGGGACGCAGCTGGCCATCGCCTGCGACCTGCGCGTCGCGACACCGGGAGCGCGATTCGGGATCCCCGCCGCCAAGCTCGGCCTGATGGTCGACCATTGGACCGTGCAGCACCTCGCACTGCTCGCGGGACACGGACCGGCGAGGGCGATGCTGCTCGCGGCCGACGTGTTGAGCGGCGACGAAGCGGTTCGGCTCGGGCTGGCCCAACGTACGGGTGATCTCGACGCTGCGCTCGCGTGGGCGGCCGACATCGCCGAGCTGGCCCCGCTCACGATCCGAGGGCACAAGATCGCGCTCAATCGCCTCGAAGCCGATCTGGGGACCGATCCGGCCGTCGCCGAGGCGTTCAAGCGGGCGTGGGGCAGCGCGGACCTGCAAGAGGGCCTCGCCGCCTTCCACGAGCGACGCTCACCTGCCTTCCGAGGCGAGTGACGCCGACGCGGCGGCCAGGCGCGACCCGAGCAGCTCCGCGAAGTCGACGTCGTGCACCGCGCAGATCACCGAACGATCTCCGTCCTTCCACGATGTCGCGTCCGGCGTGATCGTCGCGTAGTCCAGCGCGGACTGGACGTAACCGGCGCCGATCGCAGGTTCGAAGGCGGCCAGACAGACGTCATCAGCGAACGCGCGCATCGAGGCGTCGCCGGGGAACGGCGCCCCCGCCGGATCGGGATCGCGCTCGACGGCGTACACCTCGTGCTGATGCGGGTCGGTACAGGCGATCACGTGCACGCCGCGACGATCGATCGAGAGCCCGGGAGCGAACTGATCGCTGTTGAAGCAGTCGCCGACCGCGAGCGCGGTCGGAGAGGAGCCGGGTTCCGGCGGCACGGACGAGAGCTCTGTCGCGAACGGATCGAACGCGCTCGCGCTCGATCCAGGCGGAGGCTTCGAGTCAGAGCACGCGCTGAACGCCGAGATGGCGACGAGCGCCACCGAGGTGAGGAGACGACGCGTCATCTGGAGCGCTTGGCCCTCAGTAGTTCGATGGCAAGAGCCGCGAGAAGTTCTCGAAGAAGAAGAAGAGCGCGACGAGGAAGAACGGCAGGCCGATGAGGTACGACGGCCACTTGCGCCACAACTTGCCGAGCCGCCACGCCGCGATCCAGATGGCTGCGCACAGCAGTCCGAACATGATCGCCGGCAGCTTCGGCGCCCGCTTTCCGCTCAAACCCTGCAACTCGGGCGTCGGGGCGTCCGCTGCCCGCGGAGAAGCCGGCCGCGGCTCGCCTTGCAACTCGGCGAACACGACGATGCGCTTGCTGGCACTGAACTTCGGATGACACGCAGTGAGCGTGAGCAGGTTCCGACCCGGCACCTCGTCGAGCACATGGACCGCGCTCGGTGAGACGATCACGTGCCCGTTGGCCGGGTCGTCGCACGTGGCTCCTTCCGGCATCGGAAGTTGGTCGCAGCCGAGGACCTTGTACGTGAATGCGCCTTGCAGCGTCGTGACCTTGACCTCACTGCCCGGCGTGAGCTCGTCGATGCTCGCGAACGGCGCGCCGTAGGTCGTGCGGTGGCCGGCGATGGCAGCGTTGCCCTGCTGGCCCGGCTGCGGGGTGGCGGGATAGTGGCCAGGTCCGCTGTGCAGATCGCTGTCGCTCACGCCCTCGATCACAAATGCGCTGAGGCCGATCTTCGGGATCTCGATCTTGCCGAGCACTTCGCCTTCCGGCGGGGCGGCCGCCGGTGCGGCGGTCGTGACGGGGAGTGTCTCGGTGGTCACGGTCTCGCTGCTGGTACTGCTGGACGACCCGACGACCGCGCTGTCGCCGCTGGCTTGGGCGAGCTTGTCCTTGAAGTCCTGCTCGAGCCGATCTTGCGCCTGGGCCTCGCGGATGCCGGTGCCCCACAGCTGGTACACGACGAAGAGCAGGATCAACACGCCCGCCGTGATGCAGGTACGTCCCACCGCGCTCAGTACCTTCGCCAGTCGCACGGCCGCAGATGGTACGTGCGCCCCGCCTTGGCCCGGTCTCAGGGGCACCGGTAGCCTCGCGGCGTCGTCATGGAGCCCGTCGTCCACTTTCGTGCCGCGGTCTCGCTGCTCGGCCGGTTTCCCGCCCTTGCCGGTGTCGACCTCGACGTGCAGCGGGGCTCGATCGCTCTCGTCCACGGGCCCAACGGCGCCGGCAAGACCACCTTGCTCCGCACCTGCGCCGGCTTGGTCCCCGTGGTGGACGGCGAGGCCGTCGTGCTCGGCCACGACCTGCGACAGGCGGCCGACCGCCGCGCCGTGCGGCGGCGCGTCGGGCTGCTGAGCCACGCCACCTGCCTCTACGACGATCTCACCGTTGCCGACAACGTCCGCTTCTGGGCGCGCGCCTGCGGAGCGACGATCGCCGAGGCGGACGCCGCGATGAGCGCGCTCGGCGTCGACGGGCGGCTCGCCGACGTGAGCGTCGCGAAGCTGTCCGCAGGCCAGCGGCGCCGCACCTCGATCGCCGCGATGATCGCCCGGCGGCCCGAGCTGTGGTTGCTCGACGAACCCCATGCCGGGCTCGACGCCGCCGCCCGAGATGTGGTCGACGGGCTCGTGCGTGCCGCGGCAGCTGCGGGCGCGACGGTCGTGATCGCCTCGCACGAGCTCGACCGTGCCACCGCGTTGGCCACCGACGTCGTTCGCCTCGCCGGCGGCACCGTGATGCCGGCGCCCCGCGAGGAGGTGACCGCCGGTGTTTCATGACACCGTCCTGCACGACGCGGGGGTCATCGCGGGCAAGGACCTTCGCCTCGAATGGCGCAGCCGCGTGACGACGAATCAGATCGCGCCGTTCGCGTTGCTCGTGCTGATCCTGTTCGCGTTCGCGCTCGACCCCGACCGCGGGATCCTCACTCGCGCGACTGCCGGTCTGTTCTGGGTGGCGGTGCTCTTCAGCGGCCTGCTCGCGTTGCAGCGCACGTTCGCCATCGAGGCGGCCGACGGGAACCGCGACGGCTTGCGCCTCTCCGGCCTCGACCCGGCCGGCATCTTCCTGGGCAAGGCGGGCGCGGTCGCACTCGAGCTGTTGGTCCTCGAGATCGTCCTCGGTGCCGGCGTCGCCCTCATGTACGGCACGATTTTTCGCAGCTGGCTGTTGCTCGTCGTGACCTGCCTGGTCGCGACCACCGGCGTCGCGGCCGCCGGTAGCCTCTACGGCGTGCTTGCGGCCGGGCTGCGGGTGCGTGAGACGCTGCTCCCGCTCCTGCTCCTGCCGATCCTGGCACCGGTCCTACTCGGGGCCACCCGCTCGTTCGAAGCCGCGCTCGCCGGTGTCCCGTCCGACGGATGGCCGTGGGTCGAGCTGCTGGCCGCTTTCGCGGTGATCTATGTCGCCTTCGGCGTTCTCGCCTTCGGCTCGTTGTTGGAGGAAGCATGACGGCGCTCGTAGCGCGACGTCGCCGCCTCAGGGTGGGCGGCGGGGAGGTAGCAGGGTGATGATTCCCGAGCACACCGGATCCCGGGCCACCCGGATCATCGGCGCGCTCACGCTCGCGGGGTTCGCGGCGATGCTCGTACTGGCCCTCGTCGTGAGTCCGCCCGACCAGGTGCAGGGTGACGCCGCTCGCCTCATCTATCTCCACGTTCCCGTCGCGATCGCGATGAACATCGGTTTCGGCCTCAATGCGTTCGGGAGCGCCATGTGGCTCTGGAAGAAGTCGCGCTGGTGCGACACGCTCGCCGTCGCCGCCGCCGAGATCGGCCTCGTGTTCACGGCGCTCACGTTGCTCACCGGCATGATCTGGGGACGACCGACGTGGGGCGTGTACTGGACATGGGACGCTCGGCTCACCTCGTTCTCGCTGCTCTTCCTGATGTATCTCGGCTACCTCGTCGTGCGGCAACTGCCCGCGGATCCCGAGGTGCGCAACCGACGCGCCGCGTACGTGGCGCTGCTGTCGTTCGTCGATGTGCCGATCGTGTACTTCTCGGTGTCGTGGTGGCGCAGCCTGCATCAGTCCGCCACGCTCAGCCTGAACACGACGATCTCCGGCTCGATGCTGTTCACGTTGTTCGTCAGCATCGCGGTCTTCATCGGGTGCTTCGCCTGGCTGCTGCTGCACCGATTCCGCGTGGCATGGCTCGAGGACGAGGTGGAGGCCAAGGGCCTCGATCTCGCGATCAGCGAGCGGCGCGCTGAGGCGCTGGTCGGCCCCCGACCCGTCGAGGCCCGATGACCAACGGCGGCTACGTCCTTGCCGGCTACACGATCGTTTTCGGCACCCTCGTCGCGTACACCGTTCGCACGCTGTTGCGCGGCCGGGCTCTCTCGAAGCAGGTGCCGCCCGAGGACC
>JBEEFX010000349.1:0-10915 GCA_041166365.1 Acidimicrobiaceae bacterium | reverse complement strand
GTCGGCCCGATCTCACGGTTCGTCAGGGAGACGATCGCGCTCGATCAGGTGGAAGGTGCCGAGCGAATGCAACACGCCGACGTGCTCCGCTCCGTCGTCGCTAGGCGTCGCGCCCGAGATCGCGCCCTCGATGCTCGATATGCCGTGACTATTGACGAAGTTACCGATCGCGCGGCGTCGCGACGCGCGGAATCTTGCGCATTCATCCAGGTTGGCGGCGAACGCGTCGATTCATACGTATGTTCACACCGAAGTCGACCGAGCGTTCGCGCAGGCGAGTCGATGCACGAACCACCATTTGGGTCGCGTACCTCATCGGCGCGCTCGCGTTGACTGTGGCCTACTTCCTCGCTACGCCCGCGACGGCGAAGCTCGTCTTCTGGCCGATCATCGGGTGGTCGTCGTTCGCCGCGATGATCGTCGGCATTCGCATGCACAAGCCCGAGGGTCGCGGTGCGTGGTACCTCCTCGCGGCAGGCCTGGCGATGTTGATCATCGGCGATGACCTCTACAGCGTGCGCAACTTCGTCCTGCACGCGCGGAATCTGTTCCCGTCGTATGTCGACGTCGTCTATCTCACGATGTATCCCTTGCTCATCGTGGGGCTCTCGATGCTGGTCCGGCGGCGCAGTATCCAGCGAGATCGAGCAAGCGTCGTCGACGCCGCGATCATCACGTGCGGCGTGGGCCTCCTCGCATGGGTGATCCTCATCGTTCCCTATCTGCGCACGGACATGAGCATGATGGAGCGCGCGACATCGATCGCCTACCCCCTCGCAGACGTCGCGCTCCTTGCGATCGTCGCTCGCCTCGCGGTGGGCTCGGGGCGCCGGCCCGTTGCGTTCTGGCTACTCGCCGCAAGCCTTGTGTCGCTGCTTGCGGCGGACGCCATCTATGGCTACAGGAACCTCGCCGATACGTGGCACGAGCACGATCCGATTGACATTGGATGGATTCTGTTTTACGCAGGTTGGGCCGCCGCCGCGCTGCATCCGTCGATGCGCGAACTATCCGTCCGCGCCATCGGCTCCGCCCGCATCACGCGCCGACGATTGATGTTCGTCGGAAGCGCAGCGCTGATCTCCCCCGCCGTGCTGTTCGTCCAGCAGCTTCTCGGTCCCGTCGTCGACGGGGCCGCCATCGCGATCGTCAGCGCCGCGTTGTTCATCCTCGTCCTGGGACGAATGTCGGGTCTGGCTCGTAAGGCAGCCGACGAACGCAACGAGACGCGCTTCCGCGCGCTCGTCAACAACGCATCGGACGCGATCGTCGTGGTTGACGACATCGGCACGATTCGCTATCAAACCCCCTCGGCCGAGCGCGTCTTCGGACGCACGTCGGAGCAGCTCGTCGGTCACTCGCTCGGCACGATGCTGACCGCCGACGACGAGCGTCAGCTGCACATGCTTCTCGAGCGAGAGGGCGTGACGACGACGATCGAATGGCGGATCCTCGGCGTCGACGGAGAACAACGCGACATGGAGATCGCCGCCGCAGACATGCGCTCGGACTCCGACGTGCGCGGGCTCGTCCTCACGATGCGCGACATCACCGAGCGCAAGCTGCTCGATGGCGAGCTTCGGCGGCAAGCCTTGCACGACACACTCACCGGCCTTCCCAACCGATCACTCTTCCATGACCGAGTTGCTCACGCACTACGCCGCGCGTCGCGCGAGAACCTCGAGGTCGCCGTTCTCTTCCTCGATCTCGACGACTTCAAGATGGTGAACGACAGCCTCGGCCACGCCGCAGGTGACGAGGTGCTCGTCGCCGTCGCCGCACGCCTCGTGTCTGCCCTCAAAGCGCACGACACGGTGGCACGGTTTGGCGGTGACGAGTTTGCGGTCCTGTTGGAGAGCTCGAATGCGACGGAGGCGTCAGAGCTCGTCGCCAAGCGCATCCAAGGTGCGCTGCTCGCACCGTTCGACGTCGCCGGCGAACACATTCCTGTCCACGTGAGCATCGGAATCTCCATCGGCCTGCCGGGCGCGGCGACCCCGAGCGACCTGCTCCGCGATGCGGACTTGGCCATGTACGTCGCAAAGCGCGATGGCAAGGCGCGCTTCGAGCACTACGCGCCGGAGATGCACGAGCACGCCATCCGACGCCTCGAGGTGGCGTCGGAGCTGCGCGGCGCGATCGACAACGACGAGCTCGTCCTCTTCTATCAACCCATCGTCGTGACGGACACGGGCCGCTATCTCGGCGTCGAGGCGCTTGTTCGGTGGAACCATCCGAAGCGTGGTCTCGTCCCGCCGCTTGACTTCATCCCCATTGCGGAGAGCACCGGCCTCATCATTCCTCTCGGCCGATGGGTGCTGGATCAAGCGTGCCAACAGATGCGCATCTGGCGACGCGACGGTCTTGTCGGCGAAGACTTTTACGTCAGCGTCAACCTCTCCGCACGCCATCTCCGCGACCCGAACGTCGTGGAGGACGTGGCCCATGCGCTTGACGTCGCAGGGCTCCCCGCGAACGCCTTGCTGATCGAAGTGACCGAAAGCGCCTTGGTGGAGGATCTGGACCCGACGGGCGCGGTCTTCACCCGGCTCAAGGGGCTCGGGGTCCGGCTGGCCATCGACGACTTCGGAACGGGCTACTCATCACTTGCCCGCCTCTCGACGTTCCCACTGGATGTCGTGAAGATCGACAAGTCCTTTGTCGACCGCCTGACGCTGAGCGCCGACGGCGAAGCCACCGTTCGCGCTGTCGTCGCGCTTGCCCACACGCTGGGCATGGTTGCGGTTGCCGAGGGTGTAGAGGAGGCCGAACAAGCCGACGCGCTTGCCGAGCTGGGCTGCACGATGTCCCAAGGCTTCCTGTTCGCTCGTCCCGTGCCCGCAGAGGCGTTGACCGCCTCGCTGATCGGGGGAGGCGCCAACCTCGTTCGTAGCGCGCGCTGAGTTCCACGAGCGGGCCGCCGCGGTTCTGGGCGTCCGCCGCTCGCAGATGGTCGCGATCACCGTCCCGGTTCCCGCGGCCCCGGTTCGAGTCATAACCCAGGTCGGTCTTGACCACGACGACGTGGACGGCTCCTGGTGGTCATCGACCCGCATCTCGACAGTTGCCGGGCGCTCACGTCAACCCGGTACGGCTACTCCTCGGGTTCATGCCCGGGACGAGGGCGGGGGGCTGGAACAACGCCGGAGGGACGCGAACTTTCCGGCGGCGATCGCTCCGCCACGACTTCGCAGGAGGCGCTTGCCGGGAACGCTCGTCACGTGTACACCGGTAAAGGACGGAGAGAGGCGCGGATGAGTCACGGCGGTATCGAGGCGCGAGACAAGGTTCGCCTCTACCCGGGCCGGGCCCTCACGATCCCACCTGCCGACGTCGGCCTCAAGCCCCTTACCGTCGTCTTGCGCGTGGCCACCGGCGCTGCTGCTGCGCAGCCCGGGTGGGTCGAGATCGCGCGACAGCGGGTCGACCTGAACGCAGCCGACGGAGACGGGTACATCACCTTCGGGCCTGTTCAGCCTGACGACGACGGCATTTGTATCGCGTTGAGCGGCGACTGGCCGCCAGAGGTCGAGCCACCCGAGCTGGTGGCCTTGACGGCCGGCGGCGCCCCCGTGGCGATGCCGGCCCGCTTGGGCTCAGACGACCCCCCGCCGCTCACCTACTTCACCAGCTTCGAAGAGACCGGGATCTACTACTTCCTGTCCTACATCCCGTGGATCTACAACCGGTCCATCGTGACCGGGCCGCCGCTCCAGCAGAGCAGCACGTTCGCCCTCAGCGGCATATACAGCGCACTGTTCGGTGAGAACATCACCGGGACGTCGGCCCTGGAGACGCAGAACCTGCCCATTCCCACCGGCACCGCCTTGATCACGCTCGGCGGATGGGTCTATGTCAAAGCCAGCAACGTCACGATCGGCGTCCACCTCACCATCGACGGCCAAGACAACGTGAGGTCTTGGCGGTTCGCCAACGACGACATCGGCACGTGGGTCTACCGCCGCTCCAGCGTGAGCGTCCCCGCTGGTGCCCAGATCTTCTACGGCTGGATCAAGCTCGACCCCAACAGCCAGCTCTCCTCCAACGGCTTCTACCTGGACGACTACGGCGTCGACTTCATCCCCGTGCTGTCGCCGGGCCGCCGCCAGGTGGTCGTCGGCGACATCGGCGGCAACGTGTACGGGCTGGGCCTGCAGACAGGAACGCCCGCGTGGACGGCCGCGCCCGCCCAGGGCGTGGTGGGTTGGGCGCCCGCCATCGCGGGCGGGGTTGCGTATGTCGCCACCAGCGGGTCGACCGCCGCCTTGTCCGCGGTCGAGACCGGCCAGGGAATAACCGTGTGGACCACGCCATTGCCGGCGCCGGTCCGGTCGCAGCCCGCCGTCTTCGGCGGGCTCGTGATGGTGTGCGGCGCCGACGGCGTGCTGCGCGCCTATGCCACGGCCAACGGCTCGGCCCAGTGGCAGGTCGACGTCATCGGCCTGACCCCCGGCCGGCGGGTGTCGGTCAACGGGGCCGTGCTTGTGGGAACTGTCCTCTACCTCAGCACCGACGTGGGCGTGGCCGCCGTCGACATCACCCGCCAACGGGTGCTGTGGAGAGCACAGCAGGGGCTGGCGTTCCCCTACCCGGCGGCTGTTGCACAAGGCCTCGTCTTCGCCGGGGCCAAGGACGGCGGGCTCTATGCGCTGTCCGCCGGCTCCGGGCAGCAGGCGTGGGTCTACGACACCGGCGAGCCGGTTCAATGCGAGCCGCAGGTCGTCGGCGGAGTCGTGCTGTTCGGCAGCGACGACGGCGTGTTCTACGGGCTCCAGGCGGCCACCGGCGCCTTGCAGTGGACGCTGTCGCCGCCCGGCGCCACGGCTGTTCGCAGCTTCCTCTACGAGTCCGGGATCCTGTACGTGGCGTCGAACGCCGTCAATGGGGCATTCAGCGCCTACCAGCTCTCGGTGACCGGCACGGGCACGTGGACGTGGTCGCTGAAATGGTCGAAGCCGTTGGTCAACGGGGCCCAGGCCGACCCTGCGATCGTCGGCGACCGGGTCTTCCTCACCACGTCGTCGGGCTCGGTCACGGCCTACTCGATCGTCGACGGGTCTACCGCGTGGACCTACCAGCCTTCACGCGTGGCCTTCGCCGGGCCCGCCATCGCTGCCGCCGCCGACCCAGTCGACAACAGCAGGCGGTTCGACCAGGTGTGCTGGCTCGGCAGCCACAACGCCTACGCCAACAGCGAGGACGGCTGGTGGTACGCACAGCAGTCGAAGTCGATCATCCGCCAGCTCGACGACGGCGTGCGGATGCTGATGGTTGACGTCTGGAACTGCCCCACCTCAGGGGCCGACCGAGTCGTCTACGCCCACGAGGGCTGCACCTTGTCCTGGCTGATGGCGCCGTTCGCCTCGTTCGTCAGCTTCGCCGACAGCCTGGCAGAGATAGCTGACTGGCTGCGCCGCAATCCGTCGGAGATCGTCACCCTCATCCTCGAGCAGCGGGTCGGCAACCGGGCCCTGCTCCAGGCGGCCATCACCGCGTCGGGCGCCGCCGACCTCTTCTTCTATGCCGACCGGACGAACACCGGTCCGAGCGGCACGTGGAACGTGAGGACCCAGGGATGGCCGCCATTGGCGTGGATGATCGCGGCGAACCTGCGGTTGGTGGTCTTCTCCGACCGGGGCTGGGGAACGCCGTACCGGGGCGACGACGGGCTCCCGTTCGTGTGGGACTGGACGGTGGAGAACGACTACGGCGACGCATCGGCCAACGGCAAGTGCCAGGCCAGGCCGGGCAGCCGCGCACTGGCGAACAACCCGCCCGCCCTCTTCATCGCCAACTACAACACGACGTTCAGCGTCAATTCTCCGGACCTCGACGGCGGCCCGTACTACCCCTTCGACTCGTACAACGACTTCACCAACATCATGGGCATCGTCGACGGCTGCTGGGGCTTGGTGAACCGCTTGCCCAACTTCCTCGCGGTGGACTGGTACGACTTCGGCGACAACGGCGGCCCCCGTCAGGCCGTGGCCGAGATCAACGCCCGCTGGGCCCGAACGACCTGACCAAAAGGGGAAACGCCGTGCCGAGAACGCCCGTGTCCATCGTTCCTATCGTCGACCGATCAGGCAGCATGGGGCTCCAGGGGAAGCTGCCCGCAGCCCAGACCGACACCTGCACGTTCATCAACATCATGCAGCAGAGCGACAACCTGGCCGTGGTGGCCTTCAACGACAATGCGAGCCGGATCTTCCCGACCGCCACCGCGCCGCCACTTGCGGGCATCACCGGGCAGGCGACGAAGGACGCGGGGTGCGCCGCCGTGCTCGCCCTGGCTGCCGGCGGCAACACCAACATCACGGCCGCGCTCGTCATGGCGCAGCAGCTTCTGGGGTCCGCCGCGGTGCCGCGCGGCATCGTGCTGCTGTCGGACGGGATGTGGAATGTGGGAGGCGATCCCACGCATGGGCTGAACACCAGCGTGCCCGTCTACACGGTGGCGCTGGGTCAGTCCTTCAACCCCGGCTTCCTCCAGGCCATCGCCACGCAGACGGGCGGGACGTACAACTACGCCCCAGACGCGTTCACGCTGGCCGACATCTACAACGACATCGCGTCCGAGGCCCACGTGGCCGCGTTGGTGGCCCAACAGCAGCGGACGGTGTCGCAGTACAACTTCGTCACCACGCCCGTCCCCGTGGCCGCGGGCAATGACGCCGGCTGCTTCACCTGCAACTGGCTCAACACCGCGGTCGCCTACACGCCGGGCACTCCTGTCGGCAGCCAGCTCACCGTCCGGCTGGTCGACCCCAGCAACCAGCCCTGGGCTGGGGCACCGGCAGGCACGGGCCCCGGGTTCGTGGCCTTTCAGGTGCCGAACCCGGCAGCCGGGCAGTGGCAGGTCGAGCTGTGGACGTCGGCCCCCGGCGGCGTGCAGGCGACGTTGGCCGGATTCGAGCCCGACAGCTCCACCTGGCTCGACCTCGCCGTCGACTCCGCCCGCGGCACCTACCGCTCCGCCCTGATCGCCGACGGCCGCCCGGTCACCGACGCCCGCGTGTCGGCGGTCGTCCACCGGCCG
Source organism: Acidimicrobiaceae bacterium (assembly GCA_041166365.1). Classification (GTDB taxonomy): domain Bacteria; phylum Actinomycetota; class Acidimicrobiia; order Acidimicrobiales; family JACDCH01; genus DASUCS01. Next base: position 3,876 of record JBEEFX010000349.1, on the reverse strand, counting down.
CTGCGCTCGCTGGAGGAGTCGCTCCGCATGCACAAGAGCGACCTCGAGCGGATCGAGCCCGACGAGTCGGCGGTGGCCGATGGCGTTCCCGAGGAGCTGGCGCGCCTGGCCGCGCTTCGGGCCTCCCTCTCTGTCGGCGCCGAGGACCCCCATCCCTACGTATTCGAGCCGCTTCCACCGCCCACGTTTGACGGCGAGGCCCACACCGGCGTCATCGACGTGCCCCACGACGGCGAGTACACCGTCCACGTGGTCGCCTACGGCGGGGGCGCCCGCCGCCAGCGGCGTGGCAGCTTCGTGGCAAGCTGACGGCCGAGCTGATGCAGATCAACGTAGACACGTGTGCGCGCAATGTCTCAGCGAACCTGTTGATCACCGCCGCCGTCGAGGACTACCTCGGGCGTCTCCTGCCGGTCGAGGACGCGCTCCGAACCGCCCGCTGAGCCGCCGGGGGCTCGGTTGGGGGTCTTCGGTGTGCACTTCCTGGCGCGCTCGGAGGGATTCGAACCCCCAACCTTCTGACCCGTAGCCCAGGGAATCAAAAGCCATCGGTCAGAAGGTTCGTGTGTTCTGACCAGGATCGTTACGAGCGTTCCCCATACCTGAGTGTCGCGATCTCCCCAGGAAGGCCCCCTGGGGACCTCATTGTGTTTTCGCTTCCGCCAACACGCATCGATGACACGGCGGTCACGCCAAGGCGGAACGTCGGCCGGTGCGAGCGTCACGCCACGGGTTCGCTCGGCCCCGTCAGCACGCACGGCCGCTGCGATCCCACGGTGCGCGAACTTCCGCGGGCGTTCCGTGCGGAACAGGAGTACGATTTGTCTTGACACGGGGGTGTTCCCTATACCGTGTTGGACTCTGCCGCTCACGACGGCACCCTCCGGGAGCGTTGCTCCGGACCCTGGTAGCGCAATCAGCGCTCGCGTGTATCAACCAGGGAAGCCATCGATGACGCTCACGCAGCTCGTCAAGCCCACCATCCCGGCCACCGTGCTGGACGCATCGGTCTCGATCAACGGCGCCGCTGCTGTCGTTTCCCTCCGCGGGGAGGCCGACCCTTTCACCCTGCCCGTCGTCATCGACGTCTTGGCGCGCGTCATCGCCGACCATGACGGACCAGTCATCATCGACCTGGCCCACACCAACTTCATCGACACCGGCACCATCCGCGCCGTCGCCCGAGCATGGCGCTTCCTTGATGAGCGAGGTCGGCACCTGACGGTGCGATCCCCATCCAGGATCGCCGTCCGGATCCTCGTGCTGTTCGATCTGGCCCATCTGATCGAACCGGACCAGGCGGCGGCATGACCGCGGTGCTGCTCGTTCCCGGCGTCGTGGTCGGCGCGTTCGTGGTGGTGCTGTACGCCACAACGCTGCTGGACCGCCTCACGCTGCTGCCGGTCGCTGCGTCCGCTCCCCCCCTGGCGGCGCTTCGCGAAGTCGCCGTCGCGGTGGCAGAAGACCTCACCGTTTGGCCGGCGGCGTCGAACACGTCGACCCTGCGATCGACTCAGAGAAGAGGCACCCATGTACATCGGATTGGGAACCGTCGTGTTGATCCTCGTCGTCATCGTCCTGTTCATGATGATGCGCGGACCTAGGACGTAACGAACGTGCCGCGTTCGATTCGCCGAACGCTTGCAACAACAGGCGTCTCGCATTCCGCGAGCCGCACAACCAAGGAAGGGAGCCTCCGTGGGCACTGTCGTAAGTCTGTTGATGATCGCGGCAGGCGCCATCATGCGCTTTGCCGTCACCGTAGAAGGCAATGGGTTCAACGTCGGCACTGCCAGCATGGTGCTCATGGTCGTTGGCGCCATCGGCGCCGTTCTCTCCATCGCCTTCTGGGTGAGCTGGGGCGGCTTCGGGAATCGAACAGCCGTTGCCGGCACACCGGCCACCGACGTCCGCGAACGTGAAGTCCTCTAGCTCCGCCAAGCACACGAACCGGAGTCGCGGCGTCCGCGGAGCCAGCGCGGCCGACGCGGCCGACGTCTCAGCTCGCCAGCCATCTGTGTTGAACGGAACGAAGTCCCCACCACCGTCGAGCGGCAACGTGCCCGGCGAACAGGAACCGCGTGGACGCGGCGCATGGACCACGATGTGGCACGGGCATCCCGGCGTGCGCGACCTCGACGAGCTCACCGTCGGCGAACGCGCCGCTGACTACATGCGCAATGGAATGGGATCATGGGCGTTCGTCTTCGGCGCCCTCGTCTTCCTCGCCGTGTGGATCGCCATCAACGTTCTCGTCGTCGGCGCCGGCCACCACGCCTTCGACGCCTACCCGTTCATCCTGCTGAACCTGCTGCTGTCGTGCCTCGCCGCCATGCAGGGCGCCATCCTGCTCATCGCCGACAAGCGCGCCGACCAGATCTCGTCGGAGCTCGCGGCGCACGACTACGCGGTCAATCGACGGGCCGAGAAGCTCATCGAGGAGAACACCGAACTCACCCGCGCCATCAAGGACCTCACCGAGGCCATCCACCGCCGAGTCGTCGACCCTGACCGGAACTCCGCCCGGGAGGTCTCGACCCAGTCCGACGCCCTGGCCTGAGACCGGCCGGAGAACCATCACAACGGGCACCGCGGGCGCTCGCGAGCCGGAGGGAGGCGGCGAGCGCGCCGACGTGCCCTTCGGTACTGGACCTTCAGCCGCCCGATCATTCACTCACGGTCGCGCGCCGCTGCTTGCATGGTCCACGTGTTGGCGCGGGTCCGGCTTCCTCGAGCTCAGGGATCGAACCGGTAACCCATGCCGGGCTCGGTGATGAAGTAGCGGGGCTGACCCGAAACAGGTTCGAGCTTGCGACGGATGCTTGCGAGGAACACCCGCAGATAGTCGGTCTCGGTCTTGTACTGCGGGCCCCACACCTCCTGCAGGAGCTGCCGTTGCGGGATGAGCTTGCCGGGGTTGCGGACGAGCATCTCGAGCACCTGCCACTCCTTGGGCGTGATGCGCACGACCTCGTCACCGACGGTTGCTCGTCGTGCCCTCAGATCGAGGGTGAAGTGTTCCGTGCGGATCACTGCTTCCTCTTCGACACCGCCGCTGCCGCTCGGGACGCGACGTTGCAGCGCACGGATCCGCGCGACGAGCTCGTCCATTCCGAAGGGTTTCGTCACGTAGTCGTCGGCGCCCGCGTCGAGGGCGTCGACCTTGGCGCGCTCGGTGTGCCGGGCCGACAGCACCATGATCGGCATCGTCGCCCAGGCTCGAAGTCCGCGAACGACGTCGATCCCGTCCATGCCTGGTAGGCCGAGGTCGAGGACGAGGAGGTCGGGATGGGTCTTGGCTGCAACCGCGAGCGCCTGCTCGCCGGTCGTGGCCACGTCCACCTCGTAGCCGCGGGGCCGGAGGCTGGTTGCGAGCGCGTTCGCGAACCGTGCTTCATCGTCGACCAGCAGGAGGCGGGTCACTCGATCACCGTCGGAAGGCTGATCGTCATCGTGGTGCCGCCACCGGGTGTGTCGTCGATGATCAGGTCGCCGTCCATAGCGTCGACGAATCCGCGCGCAACGGCGAGGCCGAGCCCCACGCCCGCTCCGTTGGGGCTATCGCCGAGCCGCTGAAACGGCTGAAACACGCGGTCGCGGGCATCCATCGGGATGCCGGGGCCTCGATCGACAACGCGGAGATGCACACGGTCGCCGACACGGCCGGCCTCGATCCGAACTGGTTGGTCGATCGGCGACCACGCGATCGCGTTGCCGACGAGGTTGGCAACCACCCGTTCGAGCAGAGCGGGGTCGGCAAGGATGCGGGGCAACGTGTCCGCGATCTCGATCTGAACGGGGAGATCGGAGGTCTCCAGCCCGCCGAGCGCGCCGCCGACCACCTCGTCGAGGCTCATCGGCTGTGGCTTTACGACG
>JBEEFX010000348.1:0-12195 GCA_041166365.1 Acidimicrobiaceae bacterium | reverse complement strand
GAGCGAGCACGTCGTAGATCGCCGCGGCGCGGATCGAGCCAAAGGCGCCGGGCCACGCCGCGGCGCAGTCGACGCGTCCATCGAGCAGTGCCGCGTCGACATCGTCGTAGTGCCAGCCGGGCAGCTCGACGGGGGCCCGAGTGGCGAGTCCGCACAGCAGCCCGACGGCGGCTTCGGCCTCGGGCCCCGTCATCGTCGGATGGCCGTCGGCATCGAAGAGCGCGCCCCCGCGGCCGATCACGAGCTCGAAGAACAGGCCGAACAATCCGGACTCGCGGCCGGTGAAGCCGAACACCGCGGGCGAGGCCGCGAGCTCGGCCCAGGTGTCCGGGGGCGCATCCATGCGGTCCCGGCGCCACCACAGCGTGCGTACGTCGATGTTGCGCGGCGCACACAGCAATGCGCCCCGGTACCGGCACAGGTCCACGGCGCGTGGCGCGAGCATCGCGACGACACCGTCGTCGAGCAGCGCATCGAGCGGCTGCAGCCACGCCGCCTGACTCGGCGCGTACTTTCCGTGCGTCGAGAGCACGTCGATCCGCTCGCCGGCGGTGACGAGCTCCGCGGCGCGACGGTTGAGCGTCGGATGGTCGGCGTGCACGACTACCTCGACGTCGTCGAGGAACGGCTCGTACAGCGAGTCGTACATCGGGCCGCCGATCAGCGCGACCCGCAATCGATCAGCCATTGCGCCGCGCGCGCCACACGTCGCCGTCCGGAAACCGATGGGCGGCGATCGACGCAGGCTTCATCTCGAGGCCGAACCCCGCGGCCGTCGGCGCGTGGTAACGCCCGGCCGCTACGTGTAGCGGCTCGACGAAGTGCTCGTGGAGATGCCCGGCATACTCGATCATGCGGTCGTCGCTGCGTGCCGACACGCGCAGCAAGTCGAACATCGAGAAATGCTGAACGTGTTGACACAGTCCGATGCCACCGGCGTGCGGGCAGACCGGCACTTCGTACTTGGCCGCGAGGAGGAGCACTGCGAGCACCTCGTTGACACCACCGAGGCGGCACCCGTCGATCTGGGCGATGTCGATCGCGTCGGCTTGGAAGAGCTGCTTGAACATGATCCGGTTGTGGCAGTGCTCGCCGGTGGCGACACGGATCGGTCGCACGGCTTTGGCGATCCGTGCGTGCCCGAGGATGTCGTCCGGGCTCGTGGGCTCCTCGATCCACCACGGCTCCGCGCCGGCCAGCGCCTTCACCCAGTCGATCGCTTCGTCGACGTCCCACACTTGATTGGCGTCGATGAGCAGGCGTCGGTCGGGTCCGAGCTCCTCGCGCAGGATGCGCGTGCGCCGGACGTCGTCGTCCAGATCGCGCCCCACCTTGATCTTGAGGTCGTTCCACCCTTGGGCCAGGGCCTCGCGGCAACGCGTCCGCAGGAGATCGTCGGGATAGCCCAACCAGCCGGCAGACGTGATGTACGCGGGGTAACCCTGCTCGAGCAGCTGCCGCTCGCGTTGTGCTCGTCCAGGCTCGGCGGCGCGCAGCAGGGCCAACGCTTCGTCGGGAGTCAGAGCGTCGCTGATGTGCCGGAAGTCGATCGCCGCGACGATGCGCTCTGCGGGGAGATCAGCGAGATACCGCCACAGCGGTACCCCCGCCCGCTGGGCGAAGAGGTCCCACACAGCGTTGACCACGGCCGCCATCCCGAGGTGCACGACGCCCTTCTCCGGGCCGACCCAACGCAGCTGGCTGTCGCCCGCGAGGTCGCGCCAGAACGCGCCGGGGTCGGCCTCGAGTGCGTCGAGGTCTCGACCGATCACGTGGTCGCGGAATGCCTCGATCGCCGCGCAGCACAACTCGTTGCCGCGTCCGATCGTGAACGTCATGCCGTGTCCGGTGAGGCCGGGATGGTCGGTGTGCAGCTCGACGTAGGCCGCGGAGTAGTCCGGATCGGGGTTCATCGCGTCCGAACCGTCGAGCAGATCCGACGTCGGGAAGCGCAGGTCGTGCACGACCATGCCCGTGATGCGCGTCATCGCACGATCCGCGGTTGCTGGACCGTGCTCATCGCACGATCCGCACCCCGGTGATCCCGCCGTCGAGCAACAGATCGTGGCCGGTGGTGAAGGTCGTGTCCGCCGCGAGGAATGCCACCGCTTTTGCGACCTCCTCCGGAGCCACGAGCCGGCCGAGCGGTTGACGGCGCTCGAGCGCGCCGAGCGTCGCCGCGGGATCGTCGCTGGTGTCGACCAGGCGTCGCACCCACGGGCCGTCGACGGTCCCCGGTGACACGCAATTCACCCGGATGCCGTTCTCCGCTTCGTCAGCCGCCATCGCGCGGGTCAAGCCCAACACGGCACCTTTCGAGGCGGAGTAGACGGCTCGTTCGACGAGACCGACGTCGGCGGCGACGGAGCAGGTGTTGACGATCGCCCCACGGCCAGCGCGTCGCATCATCGGAAGCACCGCGGCCGACAGATGCGCGATCCCGAACACGTTCACCGCGAACACCCGCTGCCATTCGTCCACCGTCGCCTGCGTCACGTCGCCGACCGCGCCGATCCCGGCGTTGTTGCACAGCACATCGATGTGACCATGCGCACCGTCGACCCTCGCCGCCGCGGCCCGGCATTGCTCAGGGTCGGTGACGTCGAACCCCTCGACGATGTCGAGTCCGACGACGATGTCGCCGAGCGCCTCGAACTCGGCCGCGATCGCCGAGCCGATTCCACCCGACGTCCCGGTCACGATCACCACGCGGGCCGCCATCGTGTTACCGGACGATGCGAAAGAACGTTCGGAGCTCGTTCACGAACAGCTCGGGTTGTTCGAACGCGGCGAAGTGGCCGCCCTTGTCGAGCTCGTTCCAATACCGGATGTCGGTGAAGCGTGACTCGGCCCACCGGCGCGAGATGCGGATGATCTCCTTCGGGAAGATCGAGCAGCCCGTCGGTACCGAGATCTCGTCGGTGCGGTTCCGGTTGAAGCTCTCCCAGTAGAGACGCGCCGACGACGCGCCCGCGCTGGGAAGCCAGTACAGCATCACGTTGTCGAGCAGCTCGTCGCGCGTGAGCGCGTTCTCGGGATGACCGTCGCAGTCGGTCCACGCCCAGAACTTCTCCAGGATCCACGCACACTGGCCGGCAGGTGAGTCGGCGAGCCCGTAGCCCAGTGTCTGCGGGCGCGTCGACTGCTGCTTCGAATACCCGGATTCGACCTCCTGGTAGTTCGCCAGAGACGCGAGCGCCGCGCTCTCCCTCTCGGTGAGATCCTCGAACGTCGGCGTCGCGATCGGCATGTTCACGTGGATGCCGACGACGTGGTCCGGATCTTGCTGGCCGATGCTCGTCGTCACCGTCGAACCCCAGTCACCTCCCTGCGCGCCATAGCGGTCGTACCCGAGGCGCGCCATGAGCTCGGCCCAGGCCCGTGCGATCCGCTCGACGCCCCAGCCGGCGCTCGACGGCTTGTCGCTGAAGCCATAACCCGGCAGGGACGGGCAGACGACGTGGAACGCGTCGGCGGCTTCGCCCCCGTACGCGGTGGGGTCGGTGAGCGGCGCGATCACCTTGTGGAACTCCACCATCGAGCCGGGCCATCCGTGCGTGATCACGATGGGCAGCGCGTCCTCGTGAGGCGAACGCACGTGGATGAAGTGGATGCCGAGCCCGTCGATGTCGGTGCGGTACTGCGCGAAGTCATTCAGTCGCGCCTCGGTCGACCGCCAGTCGTACTTGTCGGCCCAGTACTGACAGACCTCGTGCGCGTACGACAACGGCACGCCCTGCGACCAGTCCTCGACCGTCTCGGCCTCTGGCCAGCGTGTGCGTTGCAGCCGGTCGCGCAGGTCGGCCAGCGCAGCGTCGGGGATCTCGATGCGGAACGGAACGATGGCGTCGGACACGACCGAGAGCCTTCCACAACGCCTCGAACTGCCACCCGGGACAGGCGAGAGTGACGGACTTCACCCGCCCTCCCAGCAGGCAGGGGGCGCCGCCGCCGGCTCCGTTCACACTGACGAAACATTCCAGAGAGACCGACGAAACATCTGTCGTACATCCTTCGCCTGGCTGTTCCTTATCTGTCTGCCGCGGAGGTCCGTTCGTGCCCGAACTGGATGCGGGAAGCACCGCGTGGGTGCTGACTGCCACAGCGCTCGTCCTGTTCATGACGCCCGGGCTGGCGTTCTTCTACGGCGGCATGGTCCGCGGGAAGCACGTGCTCGGCATGCTGATGCAGAACGTCTTCTGCATGGGCCTGGTCAGCGTGCTGTGGGGGTTGGTGGGGTTCAGTCTCGCCTTCGGCGACGGTGGCAAGTACATCGGCAACTTCGACTTTGCCTTCCTGAAGGACATGCAGAACGGAGCGCTCCAGCTGCCGGGGTACTCCGACTCCTATGTCCTCGTGATCCCCGCGATCCTGTTCTGCGCCTATCAGATGATGTTCGCCATCATCACGCCGGCGCTGATCACGGGCGCGACGGCTGACCGACTGAAGTTCAAGTCGTGGGTCGTGCTTCTTGGCGTGTGGTCGATCCTGGTCTATTCACCGGTTGCGCATTGGGTGTTCAGCCCCAAGGGCTGGCTGTTCCAGCGGGGCGCGCTCGATTTCGCCGGTGGGACGGTCGTACACATCAACGCCGGTGTCGCGGCGCTCGCGATCGTGCTCATCATCGGCAAGCGGCGGGGCTATCCGAACGAGCCGATGCCGCCGCACAGCCTGCCGTGGACGCTGATCGGTACCGGGATCCTGTGGTTCGGTTGGTTCGGGTTCAACGCGGGCTCCGCGTTGGGTGCCAACATGCTCGCCGCGCAGGCGCTGATCAACACCCACATGGCCGCCGCCGCGGCGATGCTCGGCTGGCTGGTCGTCGAGCGCCTCAAGGACGGCCATGCGACCACGCTCGGAGGAGCGTCGGGAGCGGTCGCGGGGCTCGTGGCGATCACTCCCTGTGCCGGCTTCGTGTCGGCCATGTCCGCGATCGTCATCGGCCTCCTCGCCGGAGCGGTGTGCTATCTCGCGATCGGCATCAAGCGCCGGTTCGGTTTCGACGACGCCCTCGACGTCGTCGCCGTTCACTTGGTCGGCGGCATCACCGGTTCGCTCCTACTCGGGTTCTTCGCCGACACCAAGATCAACTCGCTCGGCTTCGACGGCGTTCTCAACGGCGGCGGTGGCGAGTTGCTCGGGAACCAGGCGGTCGCGGTGGGCGCCACGATCGTGTTCTCGTTCGTGGTGACCTACATCATCGCCAAAGTCATCGACATGACCATGGGCCTGCGAGTCGATGAAGCCGCCGAGCACGAGGGCCTCGACCTGAGTCAGCACGCCGAGACGGCCTACTCGTAGACGGGAACGGACATGAAACTCATCACTGCCATCGTGAAGCCGTTCAAGCTCGACGAGGTCAAGGAGGCGCTCAAGGGCGCCGAGGTCCACGGCATGACCGTGACCGAAGTGCAGGGCTTCGGCCGGCAGTCGGGACACACCGAGGTGTACCGCGGCGCGGAATATCAGATCGACTTCGTGCCCAAGTCCCGCATCGAGGTCCTCGTCGAGGATGGCGACGTACAGCGCGTGCTCGACGCCATCATCGACACCGCCCGGACCGGCAAGATCGGTGACGGCAAGGTGTGGGTGGTTCCCGTCGAGGCTGCCTATCGGATCCGCACCGGCGAAGCCGGCGAGGACGCCCTCTGAACACCCACAACGACGCGATCACGTGATGCCCGTTCAGGGTCGCGACCGCACGCTGGGTCATGACCGTGGACGACGAGCCCTTCATCTGGCCGCGACTCGTGGCGTTCACTCAACCGACGCTCAGCGCGTTCACAGCTGCCATCGTCATCGTGCACACCATGTCGATCCAGATGCCGTCTGCGCCGCCCTACCTCCCGTCGCAACAACCGCCTTGGATCGACCAACCCCCGCCGGACCCTCCCGCACCATCCGCACCGCCAACTCCGCCGCGGCCCTGGCGCGGACGTGCCGCCGCGATCGTCGTTGCGCTTTCGCTGCTGTTCGGTGGCATCGGTGTCCAGCTCGGGGGCGCGTTGTTCGGCTCCCCGGCAAACCCATCCACGGCCGCAACCGCGGCAACCGGCCCGGCCACCCTGCCCACCGTCGGGACGACGCCGCCGGCCACCGCCGGTCCGAATGGCAGCACCGGCGCGGCTGATGCGGCCGCCATCGCCGCGAAGGTCGACCCCTCCGTCGTGGACATCACGACGACGCTCGCCAACGGGAGCGCCGCGGGGACCGGAATGGTCCTCACGTCGTCTGGCCTCGTGCTCACCAACAACCATGTGATCGCTGACGCCACCGACATCCGCGTCCAGGTCAACGGAACCGGCCCGACGTACTCGGCAACCGTGGTCGGCTACGACATCACCGACGACGTCGCGTTGGTCCAGGTGAACGGCGCGCCGAGCCTGCAACCGATCAGCGTCGGCGACTCCACGACGGTCGCCGTGCGCGATCAGGTCGTCGCGCTCGGAAACGCTCTCGGCCAGGGCGGCACGCCGGCGATCGCGGAAGGTGCTGTGACCGCGGTGGGCCAGACGATCACCGCCGGCGACCCCAACGGACCGTCGCAGACGCTGACGGGGCTCATCGAGATCAATGCACCGCTGGTGCCCGGCGACTCGGGCGGCGCACTCGTCAACTCGTCAGCGCAGGTGATCGGGATGAACGTCGCGGCCTCTCCGCAGAGTCATCGCAACTCGAGCGACGCGTTCGCCATCCCGATCAACACCGCGCTCGACATCGCGCATCAGATCCAGTCCGGGGAGAGCTCGGCGAAGGTGCACATCGGCGGGCGTGCGCTGCTCGGCGTGCAGGTGCAACCGGGGCAGGGCGCCACGATCGTGGCGGTGCAACCCGGTAGCCCCGCCGAGTCAGCCGGCCTGGCCGCGGGCGACGTGATCGTCTCGGTCGGCGAAAGGACCATCGGCTCCGTGGACGACCTGCCGACGGCTCTCGACAGCTACCACCCCGGCGACACCGCGACCATCGGATGGCTCGACGCGGGTGGGCAGCGCCACACCTCGACCGTGCGACTCATCGAAGGCCCACCGGCCTGAGCGGCGGTCAGGGTCGCGGCGAGAGGATGATCACGGGGATCTGGCGCGTCGTCTTCTTCTCGTAGTCGGCGAAGCCCGGCATGTCGCCCTTCTGCTTGGACCAGATGCGCTCGCGCTCGTCGCCCTCCGCCACGCGCGCCGTGACCGGGATCGTCTCCGAACCGACCTCGATGCTGGTCTCGGGGTTGGCCATCAGGTTGTGGTACCAGTCGGGATTCGTCGGGTGGCCGCCCTTCGACGCGAACACGACATAGTCGTCACCGACCGCCCCGTACACGAGCGGGTTGACCCGCTCGGCGCCGCTCTTCGCGCCCTTGGTGTGCAGCAGGAGCATCGGAGCACCGGCGAATCCGCCGCCGACCTTGCCGTCGTTCGCGCGGAACTCGTCGATGATGTCCTTGTTGAAGTCTCTCGGTCCCGACATCGGCAGCAGGCTACGGACGAGGTCTGCGACTTCCTCCCGTGTGCAACGTCATTCGTCGATGCGGTGCTGCGCCGGGCAGAAGGGACCGAACGTGAACGCCGGAAGAACCGCCTCGCCGTCGCCCTGCCAGTCCATCGAACGGAGTTGCTCGACACTGCGCCGGCCGGTCATCGCCCGCAAGAGATCGAACGGGTTGCCAGTCAGCACTACGGATGCGCCCGGATCACCGAACGAGATCCCTTCGGTCGTGCGCACCCGCACGGCCATCCCGTTGGTCGCGGCCGAGGCCACGAAGCCGGGAGCGAGGAACCCCAACGCGATGTGCACGGCGTCGGAGTCACGAGCTCCGGGAGCGTCGAGCGCGCCCCGCACGTCGTGCTCGTGCGTGACGACGTCCGCCACCGCCTGACGACCCCGGGCGCCGATCTCGTCGAGGAGTCCTTGGAACGCGGGCGCTTGCGCATCCCACTCGGCGAGCAGGTCGGCGATGGGTTGACTGCGGCGCGCCTCGACCTGCGCGGCGGTCCAGGGGTCCGTCGCGACGCCGTCGAGCCGGCCAGCGAGCACGTCATCCACCACGCCGGCGACGTGCGCGACGACGTCGTGCACCGACCAGTTCGGGCAGGTGGGAACCGTGACCGCGGCGCGCTGCGGGTCGAGGCCGGCGGTGAGCTCGGTGATTCGTTCCCGGCATCCGGCGTAGGCGTCGGCGACCTCTCCCACGGCGGGGGAGGCTAACTGCCCTTCGTCTTGGTCGTCGTGCGCTTCGTGGCGGTCGCCGCCTTCGCCGTCGACGCGGTCGACCCGGTTGTCGACGTGGTCGCGGCGCCGCGCGCGGTCGGAGCGACGGTCGTCGGCGTGGTGGCGGTCGACGAGGCGGTGCCGACCGACGCCACCGTCGTCGTGATGGAGCCGGGGGTGCTGACCGCCAGCCACCCGGTCATCAGGATCATCCCCGTCGCCCCGGTGGCGCCGGTGATCCGTCGCGCGCGGCGAGCGGGATGCGGTTTCGGCCGGTTCGGCTTCATGGCAGCCATCATCAAACCTCAATCTCGGAGCAAGCTGGGAGCGCCCTGAGCGTCGGCGTCGACCACGCGCAGGGCGGTGAGGCCACCGACCGCGGCCGTGACGACGATGAACGCGGCTCGGAGCAGGAACGTGTCCTTGTCGGTGCCCGCAGTCACGCCATGGGCGGTGGCAAGGATGAACAACGGGAAGCTCAGGTAGTGCGTGGCGCGCCACACCCGTTTCGAGAGGCGCTTGCGCAGCAACGAGGTGATCTCCACGGCGAGCAGCAGGTAGAAGGCGATGATGCCCCACGCCACGGCCGACGGCCGGTAACTGCTCGTGAACGGCACGAGGACCTCGCGCACCCCGAACTCGATGTAGGAGTCGAGCATGAGCGACGCCACGTGGATGCCGGTGAAGATGACCGCCGCGCCACCGACGAACCGATGGAGGTCGAGCAGCCAGTTCGGGCGCGGCTTCGAACCGAACGCTTTCGTGCTCAGCACCAGTCCCCACAGCACGCTGAAGCCCAGCATCGCCCACGCGGCGACGCCGCCCGAGCGAGCGAGGTACCAATACAGCTGGTTGTTCACGCGTCCACTCCGGCGAACGCGGCGAACCCGTCGGACATCGTGATGTCACCCTGCTGGCTCACGACGAGTGCGGCCGTCTCGAAACCATTCACGAGGTCGAAGGCCCGAGCCGAGCCGCGCAACAGCACGGCCTTGGCCATGACCTCGGCGATCCACGCCTCGCCGGCGACGACGGTGGCCAGTGTCAGATCGGTGGTCGACGGCAGCCCGGTCTGCGGGTCGATGAGGTGATGACGCTCCTCGTCCCCGACGCGCCACCGCCGCTTCAGCGTGGTCGACGTCGCCACGGCCCCGTGGGCCAATCCGAGGCGGGCGATCGGCTCGTCACGGTCCGGATGCTCGACCGCGACCGTCCAGCTGCCGTCGCAGGAAGTGCCGAGGACGCGGAGGTCACCGCCGAGGTTGATGCACACGCCGGTCGCTCCGGCCGCCATGACCTCGACGGCGACGAGGTCAGCGGCGAGGCCCTTGCCGATCCCCCCGCCGTCGAAGCCGGTGCCGGGCGGAAGGCGGACCGTCTGCCCGTCGATCTCGATGTCCGTGCAGCCGGTGACCAGCTGGCTCGTGGTCGGGGTGGAGCCGAGCTCGTCGAACGATCGGTCGTAGCCCGCCCGGATGACATCGCCGAGCACGGTCGGGTCGAACGCGCCCCCCGTGATGCGCCACGCCTCGATGGCGCGCTCGACGAGCAGCACAGTCTCGGCGGACACGCTCACCGCCGTTCCGGCGCGGTCGTTGAGGGCGTTGACCTCGCTGTCCGGCAGGAATCGGCTCCAACGGCGCTCGAGCGCGTGGAGCTGGCGGCGCGCTTGCTCCGCGAGCGGTTCACCGCCACCCTCCACGATCACGTGGGCGTCGCTGCCCATCGCAGGGAACGAGAGCTCGGAGCTCACGTCCGTGTGACCGCCGGGGCGCATCCGCCGCTGACGTCGTCTCCGTACTCCATTCCGTACACGATGTCGTGCTTGCCTGTGAACGGGATGTGAGGTGGCTGTGAGGTTTCGTTGGGTTCGCGCGGCCCCGCGAGCGACATCACAGGAAACTCTCGGCCGGCGCACAGCGTTGAAGGGAACGATGTCTCCAATGCCGTTTGCTCGAGTTCTCAAGCGCCGCTGGAAGTGGTTGCTCCTCATCGTCCCGCTGACGCTCGTGGTGCTCGTCACCGGCGGGACGTTCGTCTACATCCACTTCATCGCACCAGACCCCGCGCCGAAGCTGGCGTTCTCCGACGTGGGGACACAGACGGCTTCGTCCGGCGCCGGCGATCCGGCCGCTACTGCAGCCGGCGCGATCGATGGCACATGGACCGCGACGACCGGGAGCCGGGTGCAGTACCGCATCCAGGAGACGCTGAACGGTCAGGGCAACGAGGCCACCGGCAGCACCTCCGCCGTCACGGGCAGCCTCGTCATCGGAGGCACCACCGTGAGCTCGGCGTCGTTCTCCGTCGACATGCGCGAGGTGGCCAGCAGCGAGGACCAACGCGACCGCCAGTTCCAGACCCGGATCATGAACACCGGCACGTTCCCGACGGCCACGTTCGAGCTGACGGCCCCGATCGATCTCACCACGATCCCGGACAACCTCGTGCAGGTCACGGTGAAGGCCACTGGCAAGCTCACCTTGCACGGCACGACCAACACCGTGACCTTCGATCTGCTCGCCCGCCGCAACGGCGCGCACATCGAGGCGAACGGCACGATCCCGATCACGTTCTCGGACTACGGCATCAACAACCCGTCAGGCGGCCCGGCCAGTGTCGGCGACTCCGGCAACCTGGAGTTCCTGCTGGTGTTCACGAAGTAGCCGCAGTCCCGCGCCACATGTACGCGCTGACGGCGAGGATCCAGACGCACCACACGAGGAAGGACCCGAGGCCGATCACGCCGAGAGAGGCCGCGTCGCTGGCCGACCCGTAACTGGCGACGAGGAACCCGGCGGCGGCGAGCCAGCCGAGATAGCTCGTCCACATCGGGAGCATCCTCGTGCGGTAGTTGAGGGCACACACTGCGCTCAGGAACGCCACGATGAAGAACCCCGCAGCGCTGATCGTGACCGTCGAGAGCGTGTAGAAGCTCTTGGCCCCCGTGTCGATCGCGTCGATGTAGATGGCCGTCTCCGCGGTGAAGACACCGGACATCATGGCCAGTGCACCGGCCATGCCGAGCGAGACGGCGGCGACGATGGCCAGGCGAGGCCGTTCGTTCTCGGCCCGGGACATCATTCGGTACAGCGAGCCCAACCACCACAGCAGGCCGATCGTGCCGAGACCGGCCAGCACCTGGCCGATCTTGAGCGCACCCGCGTGGTCCTTGAAATAGTCCCTGATCTTCTCGGCCGAGTCATCGATCGCCGGCGGTGTGCCGGGCAAGAACGCCCCGACGACGTTCAAGATCACGAACGCGAATCCACCGAGCGCCGCATAGCGCTCCCACCTGGAATCCTCCATCGGTACCCCCCTCTGTCCGGACGACGTCCGCTGTGGGGATTGAACCTACGCGTGAGGGTGAACCTCAAGCATCAAGGATCCTTGATCAGGTCCGCTCGAGGCGGAAGGTCGGGTGGTCCGCGGCGTCGGGGAGCCGCTTGAAGTAAGTGTTCACCGTCTTGCCCGCGGCCTGGCGGTAGGCGGCCAGGATCGGCGCCCGCTCCGGCTCGGGGATCTCGACGGCGCGCCACGTCTGGCGAACGCCCTTCCGGCGGAGCTCGCAGGTTCCGGCGACGCGGAGGTTGCGTACCCACTCGGACTCGCCGCGCGTCGACACGACGTAGCGATCGCCCTCGTGATCGAACGGGATCACCGGGATGTCCTGCTGCTCACCCGTCTTGCGCCCCGCGACGGACAGGGTCGACGCGCCCCCGGCGCCGAATCGCATCACGAGCTTGTTGCCGATCTTGCGCACGAAGAACGGCGGCTTCACGTAGGCCATCACCGGACGCTAGTGGCGGAACGTTTTCGGGGCTACGTTCGCGCCGTGACGCGGGGGCTGCGCTGGCTGGTCGGAGTCGGCGTGCTCGTCACCGTCGTCACCGCCTGCGGCCGCGGCTCTCCCGTCGCCGGCGGCGCTGCCGCCTCGTCGTCGCCTGCCGCGGCGATCGCATCGGACGCGCCGACGAGCACGAGCCAGGCGCCCAC
>JBEEFX010000347.1:0-18040 GCA_041166365.1 Acidimicrobiaceae bacterium | reverse complement strand
GCGGCACGTAGATGAACGAGCCACCACTCCACACTGCGGAGTTCAACGCGGCGAACTTGTTGTCGTTCTTCGGGATGATCTTGCCGAAGTATGCCTTCACGATCTCGGGGTGCTCGCGCAGCGCCGTGTCCATGTCGGTGAAGATCACGCCCTGCTGTTCGAGGTCCTCACGGTTGCGGTGGTAGACGACTTCGGATTCGTACTGCGCCGTCACGCCCGCGAGGTACTTGCGCTCTGCCTCGGGGATGCCGAGCTTCTCGTAGGTGTTCTTCACGGACTCGGGCAGCTCGTCCCAGGCGTCGACCTGATGATCGGTCGGCTTGATGTAGTAGTAGATGTCGTCGAGATAGATCTGCGACATGTCGCCGCCCCAGGCGGGCATCGGCCGGCGCTCGAAATGGTCGAGTGACTTGAGCCGGTACTGGCGCATCCAGTCGGGCTCACCCTTCATCCACGACATCTCTTGGACGATGTCCTTGGACAGGCCCTTCTTCGGCTTGAAGACGTAATCCTCTTCGTCGGACCAACCCAGCTTGTACTTGCTCAGGTCGAGGCCGAGATCGGTGGACGTCATGAGCTACAGGCTATTTCCCCTACGCGCGTAGGAACAACCTTTCAGGGGATTCCTGGACCGCCGAGTCTGGCGGTGAGCGAGGCAAGGCGAGCGGCGTTCTCGGGGCTGAGGTGAATGAAGCGGGCCCGCAGCTCCACGATGACGTCGTCGACGAGGACTCGCTGATGCTCGATCTCGACGAGACCGACGATCGGAAGGTGGCCCGGGTCCTCGATGACGACGAACGCGCGGGTGCCGGTGGCCAGCATGGACGGCGTCGCGACGACGATCTCGTCTGGTCGAAGCTCGCGGATCTCGCCCTCGACCAAGACGTCGGAGCCGAGCGGCTCGAGACCGACGAGCACGGTAGACGCGACAGCATCGGGCGGAGTTCTGAGTGCGGACCGCTTTCGCCTCATCGTGAACGATTCGTCTGCCGGCACATCGAGTCCTGTCGACTCGGACAAAGGCCGCGTCTCGACACGTGCGATGGGGTCAGCAATCGAGGGAGGATCGGAACATGGCCACGTATGTGTTGCTCCACGGCGCCGGATCGGACTCGTGGTACTGGCATCTCGTCGTTCCCGAGCTGCAGGCGCGGGGACATGACGTCGTCGCGCCGGACCTCGGGAGCGACGACGACGCTGCCGGACTGGCGGAGTACGCCGATGTGGTCGTGGAGGCGATCGGCGATCGCACCGATCTGATCCTGGTGGCCCAGTCGATGGGTGGCTTCACCGCTCCCCTGGTGTGCGAGCGCGTGCCCGTGGACCTCATGATCCTGGTGGCGGCGATGGTGCCACTACCCGGCGAGTCTCCTGGCGAGTGGTGGACGAACACCGGTCACGCGGCGGCCAAGCGCGCGCTGGACGAACGCGAGGGCCGCAGGACCGATGGCGAGTTCGACCCGCTGGTCACCTTCCTGCACGACGTACCGCCGGACGTCGCCGCCGAGTCAGCCGCGCACGTTTACGAGCAGTCGGGCACGCCGTTCGTGAAGCCTTGGCCTCTCGCAGCTTGGCCGGATGTCCCGACGAGGTTTCTGCTCTGCCGCGACGATCGCTTCTTCCCCGCGGACTTCATGCGCCGCGTCGTACCGGAACGCCTCGGCATCACGCCCGACGAGATGGATGGCGGGCACCTGCCCGCGCTGAGCCGTCCGCTGGAGCTGGTCGAGCGTCTGGAGGCGTACCGCACCGATCTGGCGTCAGGCAACGCGCGCTAACTGGCGATCTCCATGCGGCCGGCCCAGGTCGCGAACAGCGCGGCGTAGCGGCCATCCTCCTCCAGCAGCTGCTGGTGGGTGCCGAGCTCGATCAGCCCGCCGGCGTCGACGACACCGACGCGGTCGGCGCGCTCGGCGGTCGACAGTCGGTGGGCGATCACGACGACGGTGCGGCCGGCCATGAGACGCTCGAGCGCCTCCTCGACGAGCAGCTCGGTGCCGGGATCGAGTGACGAAGTGGCCTCGTCGAGCACGAGCAGGGCTGGATCGGCGAGCGCGGCGCGGGCGAGGGAGACGAGCTGCTTCTCCCCTGCACTCAGTCGTGATCCGCGCTCGCGAACCTCGGTCTCGAGGCCGGCGGGCAACAGCGAGAACCGATCGAACACGCCGACGGCTCGCAGCGCGTCATCCACCTCGGCGTCGGTGGCCCCCTCCTTCGCGATGCGTACGTTGTCGCGGATCGTTCCGTTGAAGAGGAAACCTTCCTGCGGCACGACGCAGATGCGCCGGCGCAAGGACTTCAAGGTGCTGTCGCGAAGATCGACGCCGCCGAACGTGACCTCACCCTCGCCCGGGTCATAGAGACGGGCAATGATCTTCGCGAGCGTGGACTTGCCGGCGCCGGTGGGGCCGACGAGTGCGAGCCGCTCGCCCGGTGTGATCGTGAGTGTCACATCACGCAACACCCACGGACCCGTCTGGGCGTAGCGGAACGAGACGTTGTCGACGACGATCGCTCCCGAGGCCGGCAGCTCGACCGCCCCGGGCTTCTCGGGGACATCGGGATCCGTGTCGAGCAGCTCGTAGAGCTTGTTCAGGCCCGCGCCCGCGGACTGCACGGTGTTGAACAGCTGCGACAGCTGTTGCACCGGCTCGAAGAGGTTCGACAGCGTCAACAGGAAGAACGTGACCGTCCCGATCGTGACGTCGCCCCGGTGGACGAGCCAACCCCCGACGCCGACGGCGGCCGCGGTGGTGAGGACGCCCGACAGCTCGATGATCGGCAGGTACCACGCCGAGATGCGCACGGAGTCCATGTGCGCGTCGTACAGGTCGCGGCTGGTGCGCGTGAACCGCTGCACTTGGACGTCTTCGCGGGCGTACGCCTGGATGACGCGGACACCCGACAACCCCTCCTGCAGCGAAGAGAGCGTCGCGCCGATGCGGTCGCGCACGATCAGGTAGGCCTTGTTCGACTCGCGCTGGAACTTGATGCTGCCGACGAGCACGAACGGCAGCATCACCAGGCACACGAGCAGGAGCTTCCACGAGACGAGCCCGAGCACGATGACCGAGAACACGAGCAGCAGTGAGTTGCTCACGAACATGAGCAGTCCCATCTGCACCAACTCGGCCATGGAGTCCACGTCCGATGTCATGCGGCTGACGATCACGCCGGCCTTCTCGCGGTCGTAGAAGGGCATCGACAGCCGCTGCAGGTGGTTGAAGACGCGCAGCCGCAGATCCCGCAAGAAGCCTTCGCCGATGAGACCGATGAGAACGATCTGCGCGCGGTAGATGAAGTACGCCGCGATGGCGACGCCGATGTAGACGAAGACGGCCCGATCGAGCGCGCTGGTGTCGTGCCGCTTGATGCCCCTGTCGATGGCGTACTTCACGAGGAACGGGCCGGCCAACACGGTGAACGTCCAGAGGACGACGAGCACGGTCGCGGCGAGCATGAGCCGCCGGTACGGCCGCAGCATCATCAGCGAACGCCGCATCACGTGAACGGCCTTCTTGCGATCGAGCTTGTCCTCTTCCTCGACGGCGGACGTGAAGAACACCTAGACGCTCACCTCCTCGTCCTCGTCGACGGCGGAGTCCGGGTGCTGCGCCATGGCCGACGCCAGCACCTCTCGGTAGTGCTCGCTGGTGACGAGCAGTTGCGCGTGCGTGCCCTCGTCGACGATGCGTCCTTCGTCGAGGAGCACGACCCTGTCGGCCAGCGCGATCGTGGCCGGCCGGTGGGCGATGACGATCGTCGTGCGGCCGCGCATCACCTCCGTGAGCGCGTCGCGGATCTCGTGTTCCTTCGTCGGGTCGACCGAGGAGGTGGCGTCGTCGAGGATGAGCACGCGCGGGTCGGCGAGAATGGCGCGGGCGATCGCGATTCGCTGGCGTTGTCCGCCCGACAGCGAGAAGCCGCGCTCGCCGATCTCGGTGCCGTAGCCGTCAGGCAGGTCGCTGATGAAGTCGTGGGCGCCGGCCAAGCGAGCCGCCTGCTCGATGCGATCGATCGGCGCATCGGGCTCCGAGAACGCGATGTTGGCGGCGACGGTGTCGTTGAACAGGAACGTGTCTTCGAACACGAGCCCGATCGCATGACGCAGCTCGTGGAGCGACACCTCCCGCACATCGGTGCCGTCGAGCACCACCCGGCCACCGTCGATGTCGTAGAACCGCGGGATCAGACGGGCCACTGTGGTCTTGCCGCAGCCCGTCGGTCCCACCAGCGCGACGGATTCCCCGGCGCGCACCACCAGGTCGAGCCCTTCGAGCACCGGGCGCTGCGGCCCTCCGGGATAGCTGAACGTGACGCCCTCGAACCGCAGCTCGCCGGTGGCCGCACCCGCGACGGCCGGAGGAAGCTGCTTGGGGTCGCGGGGATCGACGATCTCGGGCTCGGCCGTGAGCACCTCGTGCACGCGCTGGCTCGACGCGACCGCTCGTTGGGACTGGGCCAGGATCATCCCGAGCATGCGCAGCGGCCAGATGAGCATGACGACGTACACGTTGAAGGCCACCAGTGCTCCGAGGCTGAGGTGACCGTCGAGCACCTGATGTCCGCCGTATGCGAGCACCAGGATCAGGCCGATGTTGGGCAGCAGCTCGAGCGCCGGCAGGAACACGGCCCGTACGCGGGTGGCCTTCATCGACTCGTCGTAGACGTCGTCGGCCTCTGACTGGAACCGGTGCTGCTGCACGCCTTCCGCGCCGAAGCCCTTCACGACGCGCACTCCCGACACCGTCTCCTCGACCACCGAGGCGAGCTCGGCCGACTCCTGCTGGATGCCCATCACCGCGGGGTGGAGCCGCACGCCGAACCGCTTCGCGAACACGTTCAGCAGCGGCAGGCTGCCGAGCGCGAGCACGGTGAGCACCGGGTCGATCGTGAACAGGATGACCGTGACGGCCGCGACGGTGACGGCGTTCGACATCGTGAGCGGGATCATCACCAGGAACGCCTGCACCTGGTTGAGGTCCGTGTTGGCCCGGCTCATCAAGTTCCCGGTGGACGCTTGATCGTGGTAGGCGAAGTGCAGCCGTTGGAGGTGCGCGAAGAGCTGGTCGCGCAGCGTCGTCTCGGACCACCGCGCCACCTTGAAGGCCCACCACCGGCGCAGTCCGGTGAAGGTTCCCTGGAAGACTCCCACGATCCCGATCGCGATCGCCCAGTGCAGGAGCGCCTGGGAGTCGTTGGCCTCGATGCCGTTGTCGATCGCACCCTTCACCAGGAGCGGGATGGAGACCTTGGCCGCAGTCCAGCCGAGGCCGACGACCACGCCGACGAGGATCGTGAACCATTGCGGCCGGAGGACGTGCCCCATGAGGCGCCAGCCGGCGCGCGTATCTGATTCGCGATGCTCGCTCTCGCCTTGACCCACGGGTCAGGAGGCTACCGGCGACGGTCGAGGTGCTCCCAAGCGGATTGCACGTTGCGCCGGGGTGGTTCGCCGCTGCTCGCCGGCCGATCCGCTCGCGGTAGTTCGACCGTGAACGCCGCTCCTTCACCCGGCGCGGACGACACGAAGATGCGCCCACTCATCGCTTCCACGAGCGACCGCACGATGTACAGCCCGATGCCGGTCCCGCCGAACCGACGCGCGTCGGTGCCCTCTGCTTGCCAAAATCGATCGAAGCAATGCGCCACCTGCTCATCGGTCATGCCGACGCCTTCATCACTGAAGGTCAACTCGACGTGGTCGTCGACCGCAGTAGCGAACACGATGACCGGTCCGCCGCCCGGCGAGTACTTGACCGCGTTGTCGAGGAGGTGATCCACGACCGTGGTGAACGCCGCGGGATCGACGCGAAGCAACGGGAGGTCGTCGTCGATCTTCAGCACCACCTCACGCGAGGTCGACGCCCCCAGCGCGGTGACTTGCTCGTGGAGAATCGGCGCGGCCTCCACCACCTCGGCCGTCAGATCGACGCGACCGGACTCGATCCGGCTGGACAGCAACAGGCGGTCCACGATCCCGGTGAGCTGCCGAGCCCGCACGTCGATGGCTCGTAGCGCGGCCGCGCGCTCCTCTTCGCTCATCTGGTTGTCCGCCAGGACCAGCATCTGGCTGAACCCTCGGATCACCGTGAGCGGGGTCTTCAATTCGTGGGACGCCGTGGCGAGGAACAGCGTCTTGGCCTCGTCCGCCTGCTTCAGCTTCGTGATGTCGCGGAACGAGTGCACGACTTCGACGACGGCGCCATCGCCATCGAGAACCGGCAGAGCGGTGGCCAGCAGCGGCTGACGCTCACCCGTCTCGTCGAAGCGCCACACCTCGACGTCGCTCCCGGTGGCAGTGGCGGTCGCCTTGTGCAGCGCGAGCAGCGCACAGCCCGAACCGCAGTCCAACTCGCCCGTGTCGATCCGCAGCGCGAGCACGTCGGCGCACGCCTTGCCCTCGGCGCGATCGAACGGACAGCCGAACGCGAGCTCGGCCGCGTGGTTCCACTGCGCGATGCGGCCGTCGGGCGAGGTGACCATCACCGCCTCGGCCACGCCGGTCAGGATGGCGTCCGACTTCTCGTGGAGGCGAAGCACTCGATCGCTCGCCTTCCACCGCTCGGTCGCGGCCGTGTCGAGCAACCACACCAGCCCCGCGACGACGATCGGGTAGACCGCGACGGTGAACACATCGAAGTTGTGGTCCGTTCCCTTGGTCATGGCCGCGATGAGCAGGAAACCGGCGACACCCGCACCGAAGCCGAGAGGGCGACCGCCCACGTACGTGTAGTACACGACGAGCAAGAGATGAATGAGCACGTAGACACCGGATCGCGGCGACACCATGCCCTCGACGATGCCGAGCAGGGACAGGTCGACGCCGAGGGCGAGCACCTCGACCGCGGGATGCTGCGCCCGCCGGTCGAGGCGGGTCAGCACGACGGTGACGGGGAGCCAGCCGAGAGCCACGATCAGCCCGAAGCGCAGTTGCGTCGACGGTGACGCGGTGCCGACGAACGGCGCGGTGCCGACCAGTACCACCACGGCCGCCAGCCTGAACGCGGGGCCGGCCGATCGGATCCGATCCCCGGCGGCGCGCGACTCGATTGCGGTCGCCATGGCCACCCTTCGTGATCGGCCGGGGGTCCTCGAAGATGAGATCTCACGCTGAGTATCGCTACAGCGCGGTCGCCGAAACGCCGATGTTCGCCCTGGGTCACGTCCTACCCACGCACCCGGACCCGGACATTCGGAGGACAGCGCACCAATGCGCTTGGAAGAGCTCGTACTACGCATCCCTGGTGATGAGTTCCAGGTCCGGTTCCACGAACACCTCACCGTGCTCTCCGGGATCGGCATGCTCGAACGCCAGGCGCTCGCCGACAGCCTCGTCGGTGCGTTGAGCGGCCAGGCCGAGAACACCGTCCTCACGCTGAAGGACGGCACGGGCCGCCCCGTCGAGATCGTCTCCAACGGCACGGCGGCGTGCCGCTATCTGGACGACGATTCGCCCGCGCTGCCGCTGGTGGGCACGGTTGCGCCCACCGTCGACGCCCTCCGCGCCCTCGTACTGCTCCAAGCCGGCGATCTCGGGCTGACGCCGAGCCGGGCGCGGTCCGACGAGCACCCGGAACTCGCCGAGGCTCGTGCCACCCTCCAAGCGCTGACGCAGCAGATCGAAGCCGCGACCACGGGCCGCACTCAGAAGGGTCAGCTGCGCGACGAGCTGGCCGCCATCTCCGCACAGATTCGCCTCGCCGAGGACGGCACCGCGCGGCGCGAGTACGCCGGCGTGCTCGCGGACCTCGAGCGCGTGCGCGCCGAAGCCGCTGCGCTCCAGAGCGGGGACACCGGCGCGGAGAACGATCAGCACCTGCTCGATTCCGCGGAGCAGGCCCGCCAGCTCGCGGCTCGGTGGCACGCAGCGGCCGCGCTGGTCACCCGCTTGGTGTGCCACGTCCCCGGCGAACGGCTCGACCCGGCCACGATGGCCGCGGTCCGCTGGTTCCCCGACGACGCGCCGAGCAACCTGCACGCGCTGCTCGACGAGCTGCAGAACGCGCGACGCGAACGCGATCGGCTCGATGCTCGGCTCCGGGAGCTCGCGACCTCGAAGCTGCCCGAGCCATCGGATCCGCGGGTCATCGATCTCGCGACCGTCGATCAGGCCGAGTTGTGGAGCGCAGCTGCCGATGTGATCGAGTTCGGACGGGCGCTGTCACGCGAACAAGTTGCGCTCGGTGGTCTCTCCTCCAAGAGCGCTGATGCAGGAGCGGTCGACGACGGCACTCGCGACGTCGTCGCTCGGATCGAGGAGACCCACCGCGTGGTCGACGACCTCGAAGCAGTGGCAGATCGACGCCGCGTGCCGGCGATCGCCGGGGCCGGCGTCATCGCCGTCGCCAGCATCCTCTTCGCGCCGATCAGCCCCATCGTGGCGGGCGCCCTACTGACCGCCGCGTCGGTCGGGGCGTTCATGGGCATCGGACGACCCATGCGCCAACTGGCGGCGGCGCGCAAGCGCGAAGCCGTCGCGCTGTCCGATGCCGGCACGCCCACGTACCTCGCGTTCCACATCCGGCGGGTCGAGGCCTCGATGGCCGGCGATGCGCACAGCCGTCTCGAGTCCGCGTCGGATCACCAACGCGCTGCGCTGGCCCGCTGGCACGAGCTCGCCGGCCTGGTCTCGGTCGACGGCGCGCGGCAGATCGAAGCAGAGGTACGCGCCTACGCCAGCGCGCTCTCGCAACTCGGCAACACCGCTGGCGAGCTCGACTCGTTGCGCCACGAGCTCAGCGATCGCGCCGAGCCGGCGGTGTCGCGCGCTCGCACCGCGCTCGTCGAGGCGTGCGCGACGTACGGCCTCGATGACGTCACCGTCGAGACCACCGAGGCCGGTCAACTGGAGCGCCTCGTGCTCGAGCGGGTCGAGCTCGGACGGCTGGCCCGTGAGCAGGAGCAACTCGAAGAGGCCGAGGCCGACGAGGAGAAGCTGGCCAACCGGCTCGACGACCTACTCCATCAGCTGGGATTCCGCGAAGGCACGCTCGACGCTCGCGCCGGTGCTCTCGATTGGGCCGTGGAGCGCGCCGGGGAACGCAAGGCCGCCCGCACCCGGGCCCGTCCCCGCAACGAGATCGAAGAGGATCTCACGCGGCTGCAGAACGAATCTCGCAGGCTGCGGCGCCCGGAGTGGGCGACGGTACAGCCATCGGACGCCATGGGCCCGGACGTCGACGAGCTCGTCGCCCGCCAGATCGAAGTGCGCGAGCTGCTCGACTCCGACCGCGAGGAAGTCGTCGACGTCGACCGTCTGATCGATCGGCACAGTGCGATGGAACGACGGGTCGCCTCGCTCGAAGCGCAGATCGACAACGAGTACCCGGGGACGACGATCGCGCAGGTGGCCGATGTGCAGCAGTACCTGCTCGCGCATCTCACACGCGCCGGGCATTGCGGCCTGCAGGACGAAGCGGTGCCGGTCATCCTCGACGAGCCGTTCCTTCGCATCGCCGCGGATCGCAAGTGGGAGCTGCTCGACATGCTGCGCCGCCTCGGCGAGGCGACACAGCTCATCTACCTGACGGACGACCCGTATGTCGGTGCGTGGGCCCGCCGCCGCGCCTCCGCCGGCCTCATCACCCTCCTCGAGCCCGTCGACGCCTAAATCCGGTGCTGGGAGAGATCTAGGGTGGCCGCGTATGGCGGAAGCTCCGATTGCGCCGCGTAAGCCGCGCGTGCGCTCGACCCACGGCGACGAGACGGTCGACGACTACTACTGGCTGCTCGACCGCGACGACCCCGACACGATCGCCTACCTCGAGGCCGAGAACGCGTACACCACCACGCAGACCGACCATCTGG
This sequence comes from Acidimicrobiaceae bacterium, assembly GCA_041166365.1. Lineage (GTDB taxonomy): Bacteria > Actinomycetota > Acidimicrobiia > Acidimicrobiales > JACDCH01 > DASUCS01. Next base: position 8,230 of record JBEEFX010000347.1, on the reverse strand, counting down.
GCCCGCTGCGCGATCGCCTCTTCGAGGAGATCAAGGCGCGCGTGCAGGAGACCGACCTCTCCGTGCCGACTCGACGCGGTCCCTGGTGGTACGTCACGCGCACGGAGGAAGGCAAGCAGTACCCGATCTTCTGCCGGCGCCCCTCACCTGACGACGAGGAGCACGAGATCGTCCTGCTCGACGGCAACGAGCTCGCGGGCGACTCACCGTTCTTCGCGCTGGGAACGATCGACGTCAGCCCGGACCACAACGTGCTCGCCTTCTCCACGGACTACGACGGCGCCGAGTCGTACACGCTTCGCTTCAAGGACCTGGCCACCGGCGAGACGCTGCCCGACACGGTCGAAGGGACGTATTACGGCACGGCCTGGTCGGCGGACAACGCCACGTTCTTCTACACGACGATCGACGACGCACACCGGCCCTACCGGCTGTGGCGCCATCGCCTCGGCACGACGAGCGCCGACGACGTCCTCGTCTACGAAGAGCCCGACGAACGATTCTTCCTCTCGGTCGACCTCACGCGCAGCGAGCAGTACGTCGTCGTGCACCTCGGGAGCAAGATCACGTCGGAGGCGCGTGTGCTCGACGCCTCCGACCCACAGGGCGATCTCCGGGTCATCGAGCCCCGCAGGCAGGGCGTCGAGTACGCCATCGACCACCAAGGCGACCGCTTTCTCGTGCTGCACAACGACGGCGCGCTCAACTTCGAATTGGCCGAGGCGCCGACGTCCGCACCGGGGCGCGCCAACTGGCAACCACTCATCGCGCATCGCGAAGACACGCGCCTCATGGACGTCGACGCGTTCGCCGGGCATCTCGTGGTGCACCTTCGCCGCGACGCGCTCACAGGACTGCGCGTGCTGCGCAACGACGGCGAAGCGCACGACATCGAGTTCCACGAGTCGTTGTTCAATGTCGAGCCTGGCGCCAATCTCGAGTTCCAGACGACGACATTCCGGCTGGCCTACGAGTCGTTTGTCACGCCGCCGACCGTCTACGACTACGACCTCGATGCGCGCGACCTCGAGCTGCGGAAGCAACAGCCCGTCCTCGGTGGCTACGACCCGGAGGACTACACACAGGCCCGCGAATGGGCCACCGCCCCTGACGGCACGCGGGTACCGATCTCCGTCGTCCATCGCGCCGACGTGGCCCACGACGGCCGGGCGCCGTGCCTGCTCTACGGCTACGGCTCCTACGAGATCAGCATCGACCCCTGGTTCTCCGCGATCCGGCTCCCGATGCTCGACCGCGGCATCGTGTTCGCGGTCGCGCACGTCCGCGGCGGCGGTGAGTGCGGACGACAGTGGTACGAGGACGGCAAGCTGCTGCACAAGCGCAACACCTTCACCGACTTCATCGCCTCCGCCGAGCACCTCTGCGAGACGAGCTACACGTCACCGGCCCGTCTCGCCGCCCGTGGCGGGTCGGCCGGCGGCCTGCTGATGGGCGCGGTCGCCAACCTGGCGCCGCAACAGTTCGCCGTCATCGTCGGCGAGGTGCCCTTCGTCGACGCGCTCAACACGATTCTCGATCCGACGCTCCCGCTCACCGTCATCGAGTGGGAGGAGTGGGGCAACCCGATCGAGTCCGTCGACGTGTACCGGTACATGAAGTCGTACTCGCCGTACGAGAACGTCGAAGCGAAGGCGTACCCGGCCATCTTCGCCACCGCCGGACTGAACGACCCGCGCGTCGGCTATCACGAACCCGCGAAGTGGGTGGCGAAGCTGCGCGCAACCCGGACCGACGACCGGCCACTGCTGCTCAAGACGGAGATGGGCGCCGGCCATGCCGGGCCGTCAGGACGCTATGACCTGTGGCGCGATCAGGCGTTCGTGATGGCGTTCGTCATCGAGGCGCTCGGGGCGCCGGATCATCCGCTGTAGACGGCCGGCGCAGGTCGATCTCGGCCAGCCGGTCGTGGAGGATCGCCGCGCGGATCACGTCGAGGATCTCCTCGCCGACCAATTCCTCACGCTCGAGGAGCGCGTCGCGCAATGCGGCGTGGATGGGCCGGTGCGTTTCGAGCAGGCGGGTCGCGTCGGCCTTCGCCTCGACCAAGATCGCCTCCGCGGCGTCGCGGCTGCGGTCGTCGTCCAGCACCTTGGCGACGATGTCGCCCTCGCCGAGGGACAGCAGCGAGCCACCCATGCCGAGTGCGCCGACCATCGTGGCCGCCATCTTCGTCGCCTCTGCCAGATCCGCGGACGGCCCGGTGCTGCTCTCGCCGAACGCCAGCTCTTCGGCGACCATGCCGCCGAAGGCGATACGGAGCAGCGACATCAGCTCGGAGCGCGTCTTCGTGAAGCGCTCCTCGTCGTCGGCGTGGCCGAGCACTCCCAGCGCGCCGCGGCGCTTGATGATCGAAAGGACCTCGAGCCGCCGCAGCGGTGAGGGCAGCTGGTCGTCGCGCCCGCACAGGAAAGCGATCGTCGCGTGCCCGGCCTCGTGCGTGGCGATGGCCAGCCGCTCCTGTTGGGTGTACGTCATCGGGTGCCGGAGCCCGAGCTCCTCGGTGAGCTTCGCCTGCTGCACGTCCTGCTCGTCGAGCGCCGAACCGCCGCGCCGGAGCGCCCACACGAGCGCCTCGTCGAAGAGGTGCTCGATCATCACGGGCGAGTAGCCGCTCGTCACCGCGGCGAGGTGATCGCGGGCGCGCTCGGCATCGAGTGCTTCGACATGCGCCTTTCGCGACAGGAAGTAGTCGATGAGCTCACGGCGCTCGGCGCGGCCGGGAAGGTCGAACTGAATCGTGCGGTCGAATCGGCCGGGGCGCCGCAACGCCGGATCGAGATCGTCGGCGCGGTTCGTGGCTGCGAGTACGAGCACGTTCGCCGGCACCGCTCGGGGCTTGTGCAGCCGGAGCTCGTCGCGCAGGAGGATGTTGACCCGCTCGAGGAACCAGCCGCGAATGCGCGACCCGGTGGTCGGCTCGTCGAACGACTGCAGTTGGATGAGCAGTTCGTTGACGACGCCGGAGATGCCTTCGCGCGCCGTCGACGAGCCCATGCCGCTCCGCGCTCCACCGATGGCATCGATCTCCTCGATGAACCCGATGGCGCCGCCCTCACGTCGCGCCGCGGCCCGCAGCGCCTTGAAGTACGCGCGGATCTTGCGATTGGTCTGGCCGTGGTACATCGACTGGAAGGCCGAGGACGACACGAAGAGGAACGGCACGCCCGCTTCGCGCGCCATGGCCTTGGCCACGTGGGTCTTGCCGGTGCCGGGTGGGCCCTCGAAGAGCACACCCCGGCGGGGACTGGCACCGAGTTGGTCGCGAACCGTGTCGTTCGCGAGGAAGAGGTTCAGGGTGCGCACGACTTCCTCGCGCACGACGTCGCAGCCGACGACGTCGTCGAGTCCGATCTCGATGTCGTGGGGGCGGTACAGCACGTGCGGTGAACGGCCGGCGGCCCACATCGGGACCAGCAGGACGAAGGACAGCAGCCCGACGATGATGAAGCTCGGCGCGAGCTGCGGCGAGATCGGGATCGCGGGGAGCAACGGCTGGTTCCACACCGCTCGCACCGACATCCACGCGGCCAGCGCCCACAGCATGATGGTGAGGCGCCGGATGCGTTGGAGGCGGGCGCGTTCCCGGAAGGTGGCCACGTCCGCCTGGCCGCCGCGGAGGATCTCGGTGCCGTGAAGCCCGTCCAACACTCCCATGACCACGACCTCCGCAGCTCTTGTCGACGCGCACGATCGGGTTGCTCCGGCCACGCTCAGTGGCGAAGCTACCCCATCAACCCCGGGTTACTCCCGCAAAGTTGGCGAAATCTCTCGAAATTCCTGCGTGAAGATCACACTTCGTAGCGGCCGTAGCCCCCGCGGAAGAAGAGCAGCGGCCCGCCGTCGACGCCCACCTCGAGGTCCACGACCCGGCCCAGGACGATCCAGTGGTCCCCGGCGTCGTCGACGCGCTCGATCGTGCACTCGATCCAGGCGATGACGTCGTTGATCACCGGGGCCCCGGTGCGGCCCGGCCGCCAGCCGATCGAGGCGAATTTGTCGGCCCCCTTGCTGGCGAAGACACGGCTCAGGTCCTCTTGGGCTTCGCCGAGGATGTTGACGCAGAACGACCCGGCGGTCTCGATCCGGGGCCAGCTCGACGACTTCTTGTCGGGGAAGAACGCGACCAGGGGCGGATCGAGCGACACCGACGTGAACGAGCCGATCGCCAGCCCGGCGGGCTGACCGTCGTCGGCGATGGCGGTGACCAGGACCACGCCGGTCGGGTAATGGCCGAGAACCTGACGGAACTTCGCTTCATCGAAGCTCGACACGTGCTCGTCGGCGGTCACGGGCGGGAGGGTACCCGGCCCCTCAGCCTCCGATGGAGACGGCAAGGCCCTCCGCGGCGGCCACGATCTCGAGCGGCCTTCCGGTGCCGTTGCGGGCGTTCAGCGCCCGATCGAGCATCCGGTCGACGGCCTCGTCGCCGTGGGAGGGGTCGTGGTGGAACAGGCAGAGCGTCTTCACGGACGATGCCTTGGCCACCTCGACGGCGTACTCGGCGGTGCAGTGGCCCCAGTGCCGCTTCTCCTCGAACTCCTCCGGCGTGTACTGAGCGTCGTGGATCAACAGATCGGCGCCGTCGCACAGCTCGATCACATGATCGGGCACGTTCATCCCACCGTCCATCGGCTGCTGGTGGTCGCTGATGTAGGCGACGACCGCGCCGCCCATCTCGACGCGGTAGCCGTTCGTGATGCCGACGTGCGGAACCGTACGGACCTTGACCTTGGCGTCACCGATCACGATGTCGGCGTCGCTCACGTCGTGGAAGCGGATGTCGCCGCGCAGATCGGTGAAGCGCACCGGGAAGTACGGCGGGCGCATGAAGTCTTCGAAGGCCTGCGCGAGGCTGAGCCCGTCGGGTTGCACCGGGCCGTAGATGTCGAACTTCGCGCCGACTCGGTCAGCGGGCACGAAGAAGGGCAAGCCCTGCACGTGGTCCCAGTGCAGGTGGGTGATGAGCGCGGCGCCGCGAAAGCTGCCGTCCTTCGCGAGGGTGTCGCCCCAGTACCGCAGGCCTGTGCCCAGGTCGAGGACGATCGGCTCGGAGCCGGGTGACTCGAGGGCGACACACGCGGTGTTGCCGCCGTAGCGAAGGTTTTCCTCGCACGGACAAGGCGTGGATCCGCGGACCCCGTAGAACGTCACGTTGAGCAGGTGGGCCCCCCCGGTACTGCGTTGTGCAGGCAGGATACTTCTGCGTTGCCGGGCGTTCTCCTCGGGTGACCGATGTCACTGCGGAGCACGAGACGGCTTGGTTCGGTCTTGGCTCGTAGTGTTCCCCGCGAATGGAACCAACTGAACATCGGGTGAACGTCAACGACATCGACATCGCCTACCTCGCCTGCGGCGACGACGGTCCGTTGGCGTTGTGCCTCCATGGATTCCCCGACAGCGCATGGACATGGAGGCATCTACTGCCCGAGCTGGCCGACGCCGGCTTTCGAGCGGTCGCGCCGTGGTTGCGTGGGTACGCGCCCACTGGACTCGACGCGCAGGGTCGGTACCAGAACGGCGCATCGGTGGCCGACGCGGTCGCGCTGCACGAGACCCTCGGCGGCGACGACTCCGCCGTGATCATCGGTCATGACTGGGGCGCCCGCATCGCGACGGGAGCGGCGGTCGTTGCTCCGGAGCGCTGGAGCAAGCTCGTGACCGCCGCGGTGCCACCGAGTGGCGCGGTCGCGCAAGGGTTTCTCACCTACGGACAGCTGAAGCGCTCCTGGTACATGTTCTTCTTCCAGAATCCGCTCGCGGAGCTCGTCGTCTCGATGAACGACCTCGAGTTCATCGATCGCCTCTGGGAGGACTGGTCGCCGGGCTACGACGCGTCTGCGGACCTCGCGCGTGTGAAGGACGCGTTGCGCGACCCCGCCAACCTCGCCGCGGCGATCGAGTACTACCGCGCCACGCTGAACCCGGCCGAGCACACGGTGCCCGAGCTCCAAGCGCAGGAAGACGCGATCGGCGGAGCCCCACCGCAGCCACACCTGTACCTGCACGGCAACAAGGACGGTTGCATGGGCGTCGAGATCGCGCACTTGGCCGCGGCCCTGATGACCACGCCAGGTTCGCTCGTCGAGATCGTCGAGGACGCCGGACACTTCCTCCACCTCGAGCAGCCGAAGCTCGTCAACCGATCGATCATCGACTTCCTGACGTGAAACTTGTCGCGGTCGTGAAGCGCGAGTGCCCGACGTGCTCGCTGATCGAGCCGGTGCTGAAGCAACTCGACGCGACCGACGGCATCGAGCTCGCGGTCCACACGCAGGATGACCCGACGTTCCCGACCGGCATCGCGAGCGTGTCGTACGACGAGGATCTCGCGTTCTCGTACCACCACGACATCGAGACGGTTCCGACGTTGATCGCCGACGATGGGGAGCGCATCGTGGGTTGGAGCCGCGACGCCTGGGAGCAGTTCACCGGCGTCGGCGGGCTGGGGCCCGGGCTGCCCGATCACCGGCCAGGGTGTGGTTCGCTGTCGGTCGATCCGTCGCTCGTGGACGAGTTGCGCGCTCGATTCGAAAGCCACCGCTTGATGGCGCGCCGCGTCGACCTCGCCGATCTCGAGGACGAGATGGAAGCGCTGTTCGATCGCGGCTGGACCGACGGGCTGCCGGTCGTGCCACCGACCGCCGTGCGCGTGCTGCGGATGCTCGCGGGAACGACGCGCGCCGCCGATGAGATCGTCGCGGTGGTGCCACCGGACCTCGTCGAGTGCACCGTCGAGAAGGTGGCGATCAACGCGGTGCTCGCCGGTTGCGCGCCCGAGTACCTGCCCGTCGTGCTCACCGCGCTCGAGGCCGCGTGCACCGACGAGTTCAACATGCACGGTCTGCTCGCGACCACGATGCCGGTCGGCCCGGTCCTGATCGTGAACGGGCCCATTCGGCGGCGCATCGGTATGAACGCGGGCATCAACGTGCTCGGCCAAGGGAACCGGGCGAACGCCACCATCGGCCGCGCATTGCAGCTCGTCATCCGCAATGTGGGCGGCGGCCGCCCGGGAGGCGTCGACCGGGCGACGCAGGGCAATCCCGGGAAGATGTCGTTCTGCTTCCCGGAGGACGAAGAAGGGTCACCATGGGAGCCGCTGCACGTCGAGCGAGGCTTCGCGCCAGAGGCCAGCACGATCACCCTGTTCCCCGGCGAAGGCCCCCGCGGCATCGTCGATCAATTGTCACGCGATCCTGAATCGCTCGCACGATCGTTCGCAGCCTGCTTGCGAACCGTCCAACACCCGAAGCTGCCGATGGTGTTCGACGCCATCCTGGTCGTGAGCCCGGAACACGGCCGCGTCTTCCGCGAGGGCGGCTGGACGAAGACGCGATTGAAGGAACGGCTGCAAGAGCTGACGCTGCTCGAGGGCGCCGACATCGTGCGCGGCGCCGGCGGCATCGCCGAAGGAGTTCCCGACTGGGCGAAAGACGCGCAATTGCCGAAGTTCCGTCCCGAAGGCATCGTGGTGGTGCACGCTGGTGGGGGCGCCGGCCTGTTCTCGACGATCGTCGGCGGGTGGGCCAACGGTGAGACCGGGAGCCAGCCGGTGACGAGGGAGATCCGATGACCGAGCGCAGTGAAGGCATGCCGGACGAGCCAGCGCCAGGGGGCCGGACGGCGATGGCGAGCGGGGGCGCAGCCCCCCGAGGATCAATGACACGAACGTTGCTCGATCCCACATCGGAACGGACGCCGTCCAACCGCGAGCGCCTCGAACGACCCGAGACACTCGCAGGGCTGAGGGTCGGGCTACTGGACATCTCGAAGGCGCGCGGCAACGTCTTCCTCGATCGGCTCGAACAGCTGTTGACCGCAAGGGACGTGACGGTCAGCCGCTTCTCCAAACCGACGTTCACGAAGCCTGCGCCGATCGACCTCCGGCACGAGATCTCCACGACGTGCGACGTGGTGATCGAAGCCTTAGCCGACTGAGGGTCGTGTACGTCGTGCAGTGTGCACGACATCGTGGATCTCGAGACAAGAGGCGTTCCCTCGGCGTTCGTCGCGTCGACGGAGTTCGTCGACGCCGCCAGCACGCAGGCGAAGGCGCTCGGGTTCGACACCGTGGCGCGCGTCTTCGTGCCTCATCCCATCCAGGACCGCACGGACGACGAGATGCGCGCGCTCGCCGACGCCGCCTTCGATGAGATCTGGGCGGCAGTGACTCTCTAGGGAAGCGACACGTTGCCGCGGTGGTCGACTA
>JBEEFX010000346.1:0-2658 GCA_041166365.1 Acidimicrobiaceae bacterium | reverse complement strand
CGCCGCGACAACGGCGGGGAACACGTGGAACGACACGCCGCTCGGCAGGTCCACGGGTGCGCTGCCGGCGTACGCGACGCGCGCCAGCGGTACGACGAGTCGCGCGAGCGCGCCGCCGGCGAGGAGCCCGACGGCGGTGCCGGCGCTGCCGAGCAATCCGGCTTCGGTCAGCGTCACGAGCAGCAGCTGCCGGCGGGTGGATCCGAGCGATCGGGCCAGCGCGATCTCCGTGCGCCGCTCGGCTGTCGCCATCGACATCGTGTGGAACACGAGGACGAGGGCCGCCAGTAGGACGATGGCCCCGACCATGCTCGTGACCAGCTGGATGCCCAGGAAGTCCGTGCTCGCGCCCGTCGCCGCGCCGGGCGACGAGACGATGCCGATCCCCTCGATCGCATCGCCGAGGTCCCGTCGAAGCGCGTCCACGTCGACGTCCGGCCGGGCGCGCAGCATGATCTGGTCGACGCGACCCGTCCGCCCGAACACCTCCTGCGCCGGCGCGAGGGGCATCGCCGCGACCATCCCGCCGTTGATCCGGTCGAGTGCCGGCGAGGACACGATGGCGGCGATGCGCAGCGGCGTCTTGCCCGTCGACGCGTCGATGGTCACCTCGCTGCCGGGCTCCGCGTGGAGCCGCTCGGCGAGGGCGCGGCTGAGGACGATGTCGCCGCCGTCCTCGGCCAGCTGCACCTGATCCATCGAGGGGATTGCTTCCTTCGGGACCAGGTCGGCGAGGTCGGGGGTACCGGCGAGCACGAACACCCCGGTCGCGTGCTCGCCGTTCGACGCCTTCGAGCGGGTGACGAGCAGCGGGGCGGCGGCCTCGACGCGCCGATCCGCGGCGAGCTTCGTTGCGAGGTCCTCAGGCAGCCCACCCGGCGCCGCCGGCGTCACCTGCAACAGCCGGGGGCCGGCGAGCAGCGTTGCGGTGTCGTTGACGGTGGATGCCAACTGCGCGTTGAGCGACAAGATGCTGAACAGGAACGCGACGCCGACGGCGACGCCCGAGGCGGTGAGGCAGCTCCGCAGCGGGCGGTCGATCACGCGCCGCCATGCCAGGACGCGCACCAGTCGGAGCGGACCGTTCACCCCGCCACGCTCGCCACGTCGTCGGCCGACGGGACCACGGCGCCGTCGCGGAGACGCACGACGCGATCGGCGTACGCAGCCGCTGGCGCGTGGTGGGTGATGAGCAGGACGGCGTGACCGTCGTCGGCGGCGGCGCGCAGCAGGCGGAGCACGTCCTCGCCGGCGAGGGAGTCGAGCGATCCGGTCGGCTCGTCGGCGAGTACCACCGCGGGCTTGGTCACCAGCGCGCGGGCGACGGCCACTCGCTGCTGCTCGCCACCGGACAGCTGGTTCGGACGATGCTTCGCCCGTTCGGACAACCCGACTCGCTCCAGTGCTGCGTCGGCCAGTGCGAGCGAGTCGTCTCGGCCGTCGAGGAGGAGCGGGAAGGCGACGTTCTCGCGCGCGCTCAGGAGCGGGAACAGGTTGAAGAACTGCAGTACGAACCCGATGCGTCGGCGGCGCAGGTGCGCGAGTGCCTCGTCGTTCAGCTCGGCGAGCGCCTCGCCCTCGATCAGGACGTCACCGGTGTCGGGGCGGTCGAGGCCGCCGACGAGGTGCAGCAGCGTCGACTTGCCCGAACCCGACGGTCCCATGATCGCGACGAACTCGCCGGCACCGATCGACAGGTCGACGTCGCGGAGCGCGTGGACCGCGTCGGGCCCGTTGCCGTACACCCGGCTCAACCCGCGGGCCTCCACTGCAAGGGGCGTGCTCATGGCCGAAGCTCCTTCCCGAGGCGCGCCAAGCGCGCCAACGTCAGATCGATCCAACGGACATCTGCGTCGAGGTGCAGCAGCGCGAAGTCCGCTCGCACCACGCCGGCGAGGTCGGCGCGTTCCTTCTCCCTCGTCAGCGTGCGCATTGCGGCGACGTGCTGATCGCGCTGCGCATCGAGAACCGCCTGCGCTGAACGGCCTGACGACAGCGCGACGACCACCTTGGCGAACACCACGCTCTGCAAGTACGGCTCCGGCGGCTCCGGCGTCGACAGCCACCGCTCCAACTCGGCCACGCCTGCCTTCGTGATCGCGTACAGGTGCCGCTCCGGACCCGGACCCTGCTCCCCACCGATCTCGTTCACGCGCCCGTCCCGCTCCAGCCGGCTCAACGTCGAATACACCTGACCCGAGCGCAGCGGCCGACCTCCCGCGAACCGTTCGTCGAACGACCGGCGCAACTCGTAGCCGTGCGTCGGGCGACCCTCCAACAACCCCAACAACCCATGCGCCACCACGCTCACGACGCCACGGTAACCACCAGGTGGCTAGATCGCGAAATGTCGACCCTCGTTGTGAACCGGCACCGCGATCCGGGGCCGACTTCAGCCTGGCCGATGGTCGGTGGTGGTTACCGCCGCCAGAACAGCAGGTGGGTCACGCCGCTGGGGCTCGGCACGGACTCGAGGTGGAACCGGTCGAGCAGGTCGTCGGGGGAGCTCCAGAGCCGCTCGCCCCGGCCGAGCTCGATCGGCGCGACCGCGACGTGCATGGTGTCGACGAGGTCGGCCTCGAGGAACTGCCGAACGGTGGCGACGCCGCCGCCGAGCCTGACGTCCTTGCCGTCGGCGGCCTCGAAGGCCCGCTGCAG
>JBEEFX010000345.1:0-4923 GCA_041166365.1 Acidimicrobiaceae bacterium | reverse complement strand
GCACGAAGCGGCAAGGTAGCAACCTGGCCGAGGCCACAGGTCTCGGCCACCAACTCGTACGAGCGCAACCGGTCCTCGCGGCCGGCCACCATCGTCGTGATCATCAGCTCGTCGACGCCCGTCCGGGCCGCCAGTTCTTCGAGGCCCCGCCGCACCTCGTCGGGGTCGCCGACGATGAGCGGCGCGTTCCAGGTGCGCACGAGGTCACGCTCCGCGGGCGTGAAGACGTAGTCAGCGGCCTCCTCCGGCGTGGCCATCGGCATGGGCCGGCCTTGCCGGAGGCGGACGAACGACAACGCGCTCGGCCCCGACAGCCAGCGCGCCCGCTCATTCGTCTCCGCGCAGATGACCGGTACGCCGATCATCGCGTAGGGCTGGTCGAGATCATCCGAAGGCTCGAACGCGGCACGGTACGCGGCGAGCGCGGCCTCGGTGTTCTGGGAGGCGAAGTGATGCGCGAACGAGAACGGCAGGCCGAGCGCCCCGGCCACCTGTGCGCTGTAATCGCTCGACCCGAGCATCCACATCGCAGGTTTGTAGCCGCGTCCCGGAACCGCGGTGATCTGCGGATGGGTGCCGTCGAAGAATGCGAGCAGGTCGCGCAGCTGCACCGGGAACTCGTCGGCGCCGGTCATCGGCTTCCGTCGGAGCGCGGCGGCCGTGACGGGATCGGTGCCTGGCGCGCGCCCCAAACCGAGATCGATACGTCCGGGATGCAGCGCTTCGAGCATGCCGAACTGCTCGGCGACGACGAGCGACGAATGATTCGGCAGCATCACGCCGCCGGCGCCGATCCGTAACGTGGACGTCGAGGCGGCGAGGTGGGCGATGAGCACCGCCGGCGAGGAGCTGGCGATGCCCGGCATGTTGTGGTGTTCGGCCACCCAGAGGCGGTGGTAGCCGACCCGCTCAGCGAGGCGAGCGAGCTCCGTCGACGTGGCCAAGGCCAGCGCGGGTGTCGAGCCCTGACCCACCGGCGCGAGGTCGAGGACCGAGATCGGGGGAAGAGCCATCTGGGTTTGCAACCTACCGAGGGGCACGTCTCTTCCGTTCACGTAGCTTCTGCGCTCGATGCCGGTACACCCGAACGCCCCTGACTGGTTCCGGCACGCGCTCGCGGTGCCGTTCGAGGACGGCGAGGTCACGGTCAGCGATGCCGCCATCCACTACCTCGCTTGGGGCGAGCCGGGACGGCGGGGCTTGGTGTTCGTCCACGGCGGCGGCGCCCACGCGCACTGGTGGACGCATGTGGCCGCCCGCTTCGCCGACGAGTTCCGCGTCGTTGCCGTCGACCTCTCCGGCCACGGCGACAGCGACCATCGCGAGACGTACGCCTTCGAGCAGTGGACCGAGGAGGTGGTGGCCGTCGCGCGGGCGGGAGACATCGACGGGCCTCCGGTCGTGGTCGGGCACAGCATGGGCGGCTTCGTCACCATCGCAACCGCGGCGCTGCACGGCGACAACCTCTCCGGAGTCATCGTGTGCGACTCGCCGGTCACCGCGCCGGACCCGGAGGTCGAGTCGTACCGGTTGAAGGAAGCGTTCGGCCGTCCGCGCACCTACGTGTCCGTCGAGGACGCGCTCGAGCGGTTCCGCACGGTCCCGCCGCAGGAGCAGTACCTCGACTACGTGATCGACCACGTGGCCCGTCGGTCGCTGCGTCCGGTGGAGGGCGGCTACCAGTGGAAGTTCGACCGGCGGATCTTCGAACAGTTCGCACAGTCGATGCGCGGCATCGCGCTGCCGTACCTGCCGAGGGTGCGCTGTCGCTTCGCGCTGCTCCGCTCCGAGCGTGGGCTGGTGACGCCGAGCATCGGCGACTCGATGTACGAGGCGCTCGGACGCGTCGCGCCGATCATCGAGCTACCGGAGGCCGGTCATCACGCCATGCTCGACCAGCCGCTCGTGCTCCTCACCGCCCTCCGCACGTTGCTGGCCGACTGGGATCACTCCGAACCGCATCGCCCGCGTTGACACTCCGCCGCTAGATCCCGATCGCCGCCCGTGTGCGGTCCGCGACCGCGGCAAAATCGAACTTCGCCATTGCCGCCTCACGGATGCAACGCGCATCGCGACCGCTGGCCTCCGTGAGCGCGGCCGCCATGGAGTCGACGTCGCGGTCGCAGGAGATTGCCGCTTCTGGAACGAGCACGTCGTCGGGTGGGCCACATTCCGCCGACACGACGCAGGCGCCCGCGACCTGAGCCTCGGCCATCGCCATGCCGAGCGACTCGTCGCAGCCCGGGACCACCGCGAACGAACGGGCGAAGGCCTCCGTCACGTACGAGCGGTGGTCCTGACCGTACGGGATCCACTGGTCGAACTTCTTGCGGATGCGGGCGTCGGACGGTCCGGTGCCGACGAAGCGGTGGTTCGGAAGTCGCCGCCGAAGCTGCTTCAGGGCCTTCACGTCGAACTGCGCTGCGGAGTCGATCGACTTGCTCTTCGGAAAGTCGAACAGCACCCGATCCCGCCGAGCGTCGGCCGAGGGACGCACGACGCTCGAGTCGACTCCGAGTCCGATCCAATGCTCGCCGTCGATGTAGCCCGCGCTCTCGCGGTGCACGAGGAGGCCGCCCCGCTGCAGGAACCATCGGCAGTACTCGAGCGAGAAGTGGTTCGGCCGGCCGTACAACGAGAAATCGGTCATGCAGAACATGCGATCGGCCCGGATCTCGCTGAGCGGCGCCGCCAGCTTGCGGTCGAACCACGTCATCGGCGCCTGGTACTCGCTGCAGATGAGCACCTCACATGCACGCTGGTGCACCGGTACCGGCAACGGCCGGAACTCGGCGGTGAGTCCCGAACGCGCCAGGTGCTTCGCGAGGTAGTGCCCGCGCACCTCGGGAAAGCTCGTCACGCCCTTCGTGTAGCGGTGGCACGTCACCAACACGTCGATCACGTCAGGACCGACTTGATCGGCTGTCCCGGGAGCAGTTCCTTGTGCAGGCCTTCCGGCGACTTCACGACCTGCCCGAGCACGAGCACGTAATCGATGCCGGCAGACTCCTGCGCCGGGTTGTCGACGGTCGAACGGTCGGCCACGGTGTTCGGGTCGAAGATCGTGATGTCGGCGTCGGCGCCTTGCTGCAGCCGGCCCTTCTTGCGCAGCGCCGGCGCCTTCGCCTCGAGCCGTTTGGCGGGAAGGATCGTCATCTTGGCCAGCGCGTCGATGAGCGGCAACGTCTTCTGGTCGCGGGCGTAGTAACCGAGCGTGCGGCTGAAGCACCCGGCGGCACGCGGATGGTTGTTGTTGGCCGGCTCGAGAATGGCGTCGCTGCCGACCATCGTGAACTTCGACTGCAAAGCGGCCACCACGTCTGCCTCGGGAATTGCATACGCGGCAACGAGCTTGTTCTCGCTCGCGCGGTACTTGTCGAAGCTCGCCTTCGTGAGGCGCTCGCCGGTACCCGGCACGACGAGATCGTTGTACGTGATGTGGAACCGCTCCTCCCAGCCCGGAGCGAAGCGCGCCGACCGGATGTACGTCGCCCAGAAGTTGTACGGGTACAAGCACGCGGTCACGTCGAGCTTGTCGTCGTCGCGCGCCTTTTGCAGCGTCTCGAGCGATTGCGCCATCTGGAACGTGCCGCCGGTCGACGTGATGTGCATCACGTGGACGCCTGATCCGGCTTGACGTCCGAGGTCGAGGATCTCCTGCAATGTCTTCGCGTTGTCGTCCGGAGGCACGTCGGTGGAGTAGCGCCCGTGGAAGAACGACGGGAGCCCGTACTTCGTCGCGACCGTCATCTGCCGCCCGATCTCGTCATCGGTGATGCCGGGGGAGTACTCGGGCGAGAAGCTGGCGCCGATCCAGCCCTGGTTGAGCTGTGCTTCGATGTCGTCGACGAGGGAATCGATCTGGGCGGGCGTCGCCGCGGCGCTCCCGCCGATCTTCTGTCCACCGTCGCTGCGCATGTAGTAGTTGTCGTACGCGCCGCCGTAGTGACAGGGCGACTTGCCCTCGTACGTCGTGAAGAACCGCTCGGCATCCATGAGCATCCCGTGCATACCGAGGTTGGTGGTGACGCCGTCGGCGATCTTGAACCAGATGCCGTACTCGTTCGGGTCGTAGCTGATCATGTCGATGAAGCCAGGTGCCACGACGCGGTTCCCGGCGTTGATCGTCGCCCGGCCGACGAGTGGTGCTTCGCTGATCGCAGTGATGGTGCCACCGTCGATGCCGATGTTGGCGACCCGGTCGTAGCCCGTCTCCGGGTCGATCACGCGCCCACCGCCGATCACCCGATCGAAGACATGGTCGGGTGGCAAGGGCGTTGTCGTCGCGGTACCCGCGACGGTGGGCGGTTGCGATTGCCCGCTGCTCGCCGCGCCGTCACGCGCCCTCACGTTGCTGATGGTCGGTCGAGCGCTCTTCGGCACCTTGCTGAGCGTGATGGCGCTGGCGGCACCGAGGCCGAGGGCGAGCAGCAACCTCCGCCGCTCCAGCGAGATGGGCCCGTCGTCCTCGGTCACGACGTCCCGTCCCGGACAGCGGCGTACCGGGCGCGCAACGCCGCCCGGTCGACGAGCGCGTCCGGCTCGACGAGCGTGCCCGCGCCCAACCCCCAGGCCTGTGCGATGTCCTCCGGCGCGCGCTCGTGCAGCACGGCCGCGGCCTGCACGCACGCTCCGATGGCGACGTGCTCCTCCCCTTCGGGAATCGTGATGGCGAGGCCGGACAGGTCGGCCACGATGCGGCGGTAGGCCGGCGACCGGGCACCACCGCCGACGAGGACCGTACGGCCCGTGCCCCCGCGTGTGACGCCGGTCGCGCGCCGGAGAGCGTCGAGACCGTCGAGCAACCCGAACACCACACCCTCATAGGCAGCACGCGCGAAGTCGGCGCGGGTGACATGACTCTGCACGCCCGACACGAGCCCTCTCGCGTTCGGCCGGTTGGGTGTCCGCTCACCATTGAGA
>JBEEFX010000344.1:0-4579 GCA_041166365.1 Acidimicrobiaceae bacterium | reverse complement strand
GGGATGGTCACCCTCGGCGGCATCGCGGTGGCGATCATGGTTGTGATCCTGCTCGTCTTCTTCAACGTGCGGTGGCGACTGCTTCCGCTCCTCGTCATCCTCATCGGCGTGGTTTGGGCCTTCGGGCTCGCGGGCTACCTCGGCATTCCCCTCACGATCGTGACGATCGCCGGTTTGCCGGTGATGCTCGGTGTCGGCATCGACTACGCGATCCAGATGCACGCGCGTGTCGAAGAAGAGGTGCTCGTCGGGCGCGCCGACCATCCCATGCAGGAGACGGCACGCAACCTGGGGCCTGCTCTGCTCGTCGTGACGTTCGACGCCATCTTCGCGTTCGCGGCGTTGCGCTTCGCCAAGGTCCCGATGATCCGGGCCTTCGGCTTGCTTCTCGCCGTCGGCATCGCGGTGATCTGCTTCGCATCGATCATCATCCCGATCGCCATCCTCGGCATTCGTGAGTTCAAGTCGCCGACGAGCCGAAAGGCGGCAGGCTTCGAGCCGGGCTACCTCGGCCGGTTCACCGAGCGCATCGGCAGCCTGCCTTCGGCATCGGCGATCCCGCTCATCATCGCCAGCCTCGTGATCTTCTTCGGCGGTCTCGCGGTCGAGGACAAGCTCACGTTGCAGACCGACCCGATCGAGTGGGTCAATCAGAGCTCGCAGACGATCAAGGACATCAAGCAGCTCGACCGCGAGGTGCACTCGTCGAGCGAGATGGGGGTGTTCGCCCGCACGGACAACGTCTTCTCCGACGAGTTCGTCACGTTCGCGCACACGTTCACCCGGGAGACGCTGGCCAAGTACGGACCTTCGGGGCTGATCCTCACGGGCTCGAGCATCGAGACCGCCGTCGGCGATCTCATCTTCGTGCCGGGTGCGAGCGACATCGCGCCGACAGGCGCCGACGTGACTGCCGCCTTCGCGGTGGCCCCGAAGGACCTTCAGGCATCGTCGGTCGCGTCGGATGGCAAGGCGTTCAACATCGTGTTCCGCACAGGAGTTGCCTCCCTCGAAGCCCGGGCGCCCATGGTGCGCGAGGTGCGGAGCCAAACGCATCCGCCTGCGGGGATCAGCGCGACACCCGCAGGCTTGGCCGTGGTGGGCGTCGGCCTGCTCGACAACCTCGAGGCCAACCGCATCCTGCTGACGTACCTCGCGATCTTGTTCGTGTTCCTGTTCCTCGCCGTGCGGCTGCGGTCCATCGTCCGATCGCTGCTCTCGCTGGTGCCCGTCCTCATTGCCGTCGGCGTCGCGTCGCTTGTGGCATGGGCACTGAGCCTCAAGCTGAGCCCCATGACCGCGGTCGGCGGCCCGCTCGTGATCGCCGCATGTACCGAGTTCACCTCGCTGATTCTGTTGCGGTTCATCGAAGAGCGGCGGCGCGGGCTCGACCCGCAGGAAGCGGTCGATGTGGCCGCGTCGCGCACCGGTCGGGCGTTCATCGTGTCGGGCATGACCGCCATCGCCGGTGTGGCGGTGTTGTCGTTCTCGTCGCTGCCGTTGTTGCGTGACTTCGGACGGATCGTCGCGATGAACGTGACGGTCGCACTGGCCAGCGCGCTGATCGTGCTGCCGCCGATGCTGGTGTGGGCCGACAAGCGCAACTGGGTGTCGCGCGGCTTGGTGAAGCCGAGCGTCGAGCCCTATATCGAAACCCCGCCGATCGGTGGCGCCTCGCCCGCGCCCGCCGACTGAGCCCGTCGCGTCGCGGCGAACAGCGTGTCGGGTGTCAGCACGCCGAGGAAGCGATCGTCGTGGTCGAGCACGGTGACCCAGCCGGCGTCGTAGAGCAGCATCTGGCTGAGCGCGTCCTTCAGACTGTCGTCGTCGCGTACCCACGCCTCGAGGCGGCGGACCGAGCCATCGCGTGAGATGTAACCGTCGAGGTGGCCGCCTTCGCGCAGCACGACCGCGAACTCCTGCCCGCTCTCCTCGAGGCGGCGCTGGGCCTCAGCGGGATGGAGTCCGCTCGGCAGCACCAGCGGCTGCTCGAGCTCGTCGAGGTCCAACGGTGTCACCTGGAGCAGCTTGAGCGCCCGGTCGGCACCGACGAAGTCGGCGACGAAGCCGTCCGCCGGGTGCGCCAGGATCTCCGCCGGCGTGTCGTACTGGGCCAGGAAGCCGCCTTCGCGGAGGATGGCGATGCGATCGCCGAGCTTGACGGCCTCTTCGATGTCGTGTGTCACGAACACGACCGTCTTCTTCACCTCCTCCTGCAAACGTAGGAACTCGTCTTGGAGGTGCTCACGATTGATCGGGTCGATAGCGCCGAACGGTTCGTCCATCAACAACACCTTGGGATCGGCCCCGAGCGCGCGGGCGACTCCGACACGCTGACGTTGTCCACCCGAAAGCTGGCTCGGATAGCGATCGCGGTACTCGGACGGACTCAGCCCGACCAGCTCCAACAGCTCATCCACCCTCGAACGGATCTTCGCCTTCGGCCACCCCAGCAGACGAGGGACGGTAGCGACGTTCGCGCCGATCGTCTGGTGCGGGAAAAGCCCGATCTGCTGGATCACGTAGCCGATACGGCGCCGGAGCTCGACGGGGTTCATCTTCATCACGTCGTCGCCGTCGAGGAGGATGTGGCCGTCGCTCGGCTCGATGAGGCGGTTGATCATCCGCATCGTCGTCGTCTTCCCGCAGCCTGAGGGACCGACGAGCACGCAGATCTCGCCGGCGTCGACCTCGAGGCTCAACTCGTGCACCGCGACGGTGCCGTTGGCATACCGCTTGGTGACCTTGTCGAGCCGGATCATGGCGTCCGTGACGCTAGCGTCGCCCTTCGATGTTCCTGGCGAGCAACGTCGATCGCTGGTTGTGGTGGGATTGGATCGGTCGCAACACCGACCTCATCACATCGTCGTTGCGCGAGCACGTCATCCTGACGGTCAGCGCGATCGGTCTGGGTCTGTTGATCGCCATGCCCCTCGGGGTCGCCGCCGCCCGCTGGCGGTGGCTGTACGCGCCATCGCTGGTGTTCACCGGGATCCTCTACACGATCCCTTCGCTGGCGGCTTTTGCGTTGCTCATCCCGGTCACCGGCCTGACGCGTACGACCGCGTTGATCCCGTTGACGAGCTACACGCTGCTCATCCTCGTCCGCAACGTGGTCGAGGGACTCGACGGTGTGCCGAGCGAGATCAAAGACGCGGCCGACGGCATGGGTTACAGCCGCTTTCGACGGCTGACGCGCATCGAGCTGCCGCTCGCGCTGCCGACGATCATGGCCGGCATCCGTATCGCGACGGTGACGGTGATCGGTTTGGCGGCGGTCGCCGGTCTGCTCGCCATCCCGAGTCTCGGCAACCTCATCTACATCGGACAGAACCGACCGATCCGTACCGCGATCACCGTCGGTATCGCGCTGTCGGTCGCCTTGGCGGTGACCGCGGATCTCCTGCTGTCGCTCGCACAGCGGTTGCTGTCGCCGTGGGCGCGATCGCGAGCCGCGCGATGAACTTCTTGCGCGATGTCGGCAACTGGTTCAACAACCCGGCGCATTGGCGCGGCGAAGGCGGCATACCGAACCGGCTGTTCGAACACGTGCAGTACTCCGTCATCGCGATCGCCGTTGCCGTCCTGCTGGCGGTGCCGCTGGCGGTGTGGCTCGGGCATCGCCGGCAGTTCGGGACGGCCGCGATGAACGTGTCGAATGTCGGAAGGGCCATTCCTTCGTTCGCCATCTTGGTGCTCGGTACGCAGCAGTTCGGGTTGGTCGAGTATCCGATCATGGGCTCGTTCACGACGTTCATCGCACTGGTTGCCCTCGCCGTGCCACCGCTCGTCACCAACTCCTATGTGGCGGTGGCGGAGGTGGCCGACGACGTGCGGGACGCCGCTCGTGGCATGGGGATGACCGAGCTCGAGGTGCTGCGCAAGGTGGAGCTGCCGATGGCCGCTCCGCTTCTCATGGCCGGGGTACGCACAGCGGCGACTGCGGTTGTGGCGACGGCGACCATTGCCGCGTTCACCGGGGCGGGTGGTCTGGGACGGTTCATCATCGACGGTCGGGCCACCTTTGTGAACGAGGAGATCTTCGCCGGCGCCGTGCTCGTTGCGGCATTGTCGCTGGTCACCGAACTAGGTTTGGGTGCAGCACAACGCTGGTTGACGCCCCAGGGCCTACGAGTCGAAATCGGGGCGGCTCGGGCAGCAGCCGTTGTCTCTTCCGCGACCCCAGAAGGAAAGGTACGCCCGTGACCAAGAGTGTGAGGGTGCTGCTCGCAGCCGCTGCCGCGATGTTGCTACTGGCAACGGCCTGTGGTGACGACAAGACGACGACGTCGAGCGCGTCGTCCTCAGGAGGGGCGGCCGCCGGCGGCGCGACGTTCACCTTCACCCCGCTCGATGTAGGCGGTCCCCTCACCAAAGCGGCGCTCGACAAGGGCGACATCGACGTCGCATTACTGTTCTCGAGTGATGGCGCGATCGCGAAGAACAACTGGGTCGCACTCGAGGACGACAAGAAGCTGCAGCCGGTCGACAACTTCGTCCCGGCCGTTCGCAAGGACAAGGCGACCGCGGGCGTGACAGCAGTGCTCGATGCGGTCAACGCGAAGCTGACGAAGGCGGA
>JBEEFX010000343.1:0-13682 GCA_041166365.1 Acidimicrobiaceae bacterium | reverse complement strand
CAGCGCCGTTTGACGCTGCGGCAGGATGATGATGCCGGTCACCAACTCGAGGGATGTGGTTGCGGCGTAATAACCGAACAGCACGAACGGTTCGTGGAACGTCGTGTGCACGTCGTAGGGACCGTTCCAGGGCCTGTGGATCTCGGGGTCGGCGCCGAGCACGTGGTCGTACGCGAGCAGGTGCGTGTATCCGAGCTCTTCGACCCGCGTCCCGTACGAGCGTACCCCGTCGACCGCGGCACCGATCTCCGTCTGAGGGAACACCACTCCGATCTGCATGCCGCCTTTCTATCGACGTGAGGCTCGCGCTCCCTCGCTGATCGATGTTTGCCCGGCCGGAGGTGTCGCGCTCGGCGCCGGCCTCGACCTCACCGCTCGGCTCCAAGCGATGGCGGGTCGTATCCTTGTCGCCACGGGTAGGTGCTCTCGCCGATGGGAGACACGATGAGAAAGTTCGCTGTTCGTCCCACCCTCACGCTTCGAGGACGCACGTTCAAAGGGCTACGCGGCTGGTCGGGTAAACCGCTCCACCCGCCGCTGACCGACATCCCCATCGCGGCCTATCTGCTGGCCGCGGTGTTCGATGTCCTCTCGTCCATCGCGGGGTCTGACCGCCGGGTGGCCCATGACCTGTGGCATGCGGGCACCTACGTGTTCGTGGCCGGTGCTGCCGTGTCGGTGTTCGCCGCGCTGACGGGGCTGTGGGACGCGTGGAAGTCATCCGAGGCGGGCACACAAGCCCGCCGCACCATCAACACGCACGCGACCATCATGGTCAGCGTCACCGTGCTCGCGCTGGCCGACATCGCGTGGCGATTGAACGACTACAACACGGAGAGGGTGACGCCTGTCGGCATCATGATCCTCTCGGTCGTCATCGCGCTGCTGGTGTCACTGGGCGCCGCCTTCGGCGGAACGCTCGTCTTCGACTACGGCTTCAACGTCGAGACCGCCGGCGACTCTCCTGTGTGGCACAAGTCCGAGACGGACGCACTACCGGGAGACCACGACTGAGATCAAGGTGGTTCGGTCCACGCTGAAAGATCTCGGCCGAGCCAGTCCGCCAGCGCGGCGTTGTCCTCCTCGAACTCGGCGCGCAGATCCGCGGCCAACTCGGGATCGAGGGACGGATAGGGCACTCGGCTCGTGTTCACCCGTCCCACGACGTCGCGCAGCTGCTTCGGCAACCGCCCGCTCCAGCGGCGGACGCGCATCGATCGGATGGCCACGTACGCGTTGATCTGGCGACCGACGACCGCCGGCAGGACCGAGTCGTCGATGTCCAAAAAGCGGCAGATCTCGGCATAGGTCTCGGCCGGCGAGTCGCGCAGATCCTCGAAGAGGAGCACGTGCAACCGCCCGGCCTCGCGCTCGGCTTCGAGCGGTTGGAGGAACCGGAGGTAGCGGCCCCGTTCGAGCCATCCGTGAGTGGGGTCCTCACGGACCGCTTGTTCGAAGTCCTTGTCTGTTCTGTTCTGCGCGCGTAGCAACCAGTAATGGGAGTAGGCGCGCTCGACCGGCTCGCGCAACGTGACGATCAGCTTCGCGTCGGGCAACGTGGCGCGCAGGCGTTGCATCGCGATGTCGTTGTAGAGATACGCCGGCGTCGCCTCGCCGGCCTGTCGAGCCGTCCCGGCGTCCTGGAACTGCCGCTCGTACCAGCCGAGACCTTCGTCGAAGTGCTTGTCGAAGAAGTGCACCTCCTTCTGCGACGCGACGAACACCTGCGGATGCGCGCCCAGATAACGGCTCAGCGACGTGGTCCCGCCTCGCAGGACACCGATGACCACGAATGTCGGGAGCACTGGGGCCGGGAGCGTACCTGGCGCCGCTCGGCGTCAGCGCCCGCGCGGTTTGCCCATGGGGAAGATGTCTCGGCCGAACGACTGCAAGCCGGATTGCGCCGCGTACCCGAGATGCGTCACGCCGTACAGGTCCTCCAACGTTCGCAGCAGCGAGTAGTGGTTGTAGGGCTCATCGGTGACCGTCCCGGGGTGCACGAAGCGCGACGACAACACGACGGCGCCCATGCGCCCGCCACCCCGTCCGGTGATACCCGGCATCGGGGTGTTCGGCCCGGTGGGCTCGTGACAGCAGAAGCGTGTGTCGGATTGAGAACCCGCGGCCTCCGACTCGTCGAACATCACGATCAGGACGCCGTCCTTCTTGTACGCGGGCGAAGCGGTGATCTGCGGCACCCAGGTCTGCAAGAACGCGTCGGCACTGACGAGGCCGCCCGGTTGTCCGTCGACGCACGGAGCATCATGGCCGTCGTTGCAGAGGTTCGGCGTGATGAACGAGAACCGCGGCGTGGTCGCGACTGCCGCCATGTCCGTGGACATCTGCGACAGGTTCACGACGCGTGATTGGCAGTAGGCGTCGTCATCGACGATCGAGTGGAAGTACACGAACGGGTTGTGGCGGGCGGCGTACTGGTCTCCCACCTCGGCCTTCTGCGTGTCGTCTTGGGTGTTCAGCGCGGGATGGAGGCACGGCGACTTCATGTCCTCCATGTAGCCCCTCCACGGCACGCGTGCGGCCTTCAACTGGTCCGCCAGCGTGAGCACGGTCGTCGGGTACACGCAGCCGTTGCCGAGTGCTTGCCCGTCACCGTCGAGTGCGCCACCGTTGGGACTGACGAAGTCGTTGTAGTACACGCAGTCGCCTTGCGTCTGCGGGTTCGGCGCCTGTCCGCTGATCATCGAGATGTAGTTGTCCAGGCTGAGATGACCAGTGCCGTAGTACTGGCGCAGCAGCGCGCCCGCGGGCACGAGGGTGCCGTTGAGATACGTCGCAGGCGACGAGTCGCCGAACGTCTCTTCGTACGACTTGTTCTCGAGCACGATGACCCAGACGTGCGGGCCAGGAGCCGGTCGCGTCTGCGCATCGGCCGCGGTGACCAGCACACCGGTCAGCGAGAGCAGCGCGACCAGTGCGAACACGAGCCGCTTCACGACACGGACTCGAAGCTGCGCATGCTGGGCAACTCCGCCATCTCCCGCCACATCGGATCCTCCGCCGCCATCCCGGTCTCCGGCGCGCCGCATGCGTGCGGACCCGGGTCGAGCACGAGAGGGATGTCGGGTGGCGTGAGATTCGGGCGGCTGAAGTCGAGCGCGGTTGCCGGATTGCTCGCAGCCCGGTCCCGGGGATTGAGTGGAGCCAAACCGAAGCGCCACTCCGCCAGCTTGAGGATCGAGCTGTGATCGAACTGGCCGTGGGCGACACGCCCCTTCGCCGCGAACGGCGACACCACGTACGTCGGCACGCGAAAGCCCGCGGTGTTGTGCTCCTCGGTCGCGGTCCGCACGAATGCGTCAGGCAGTCTCGGCGGGCGCACGTGGTCGAAGAACCCGCCCCACTCGTCGTAGGTGATGAGCAGCACCGTGTTGGCCCACAGCGGGCTCTGGGTCACCGCGCGGACGACCTCGCTCACGAAGGCCTGGCCCCGGCGAATGTCCGCATGCGGGTGATCGTCATTCGACCCGCCCTGCTCCTCGCCGAGGAAGTAGGGGTCGAGGTAGCTGTACGCGGGCAACGTGCCGGCCGCCGCGTCGGCATAGAAGTGCTCGATGCGACGACAGAACGGCAGCATTCGCTCGCCGTAGAGCCCGATGAACGGCAAGTCGCTGAAGTAGTAGTTGGCGGAGACGCCGGCGGCCAAGAGGGAGTCCCAGATCGTCGGCAGCGTCGAAGTGGTGAAGGAGTTCGAGATCCGGTCGGTGGCCGCTGAGTGCGTGTAGAAGCGGTTCGGATACGTCGGGCCGAGGATGCCGCAGAACCAACCGTCGAAGATCGTGAAGTTGTCGACGAGTGCGGAGGTCGTGGGCAGATCCGCACGGGTGTAGTAGCCGAGTGCGAAGTCGTCGTTGTCGCCCTTGCGAAAGCCGTCGCACCTGCCGCCGTTGAGCTGGATGCGACCGCCCTCGTAGGAGTGATCCGGATCGTTGAAGCCGCAGCCCTGCCACTCCGTCAGGTGATGGGTCGAGTGCGGCTGGTTGTCGTCGTCGAGATACGTCAGCCCGCGCTGCTTGCCGTTCGCCTTCGGCACCCAACCCAGGAAGTGATCGAAGGACCGGTTCTCCATGCACAGCACGACGATGTGGTCGATCCCGCTCGCCTTCGGGTCCGGCAGCACCCGGCTTTGCTGTGTGGCGCCGATCGCGGCCTCCGCGATCGATCCCCATCCGGCAGTGGCAAGGCCCGCGGCGCTGATGCCCGCGCCCGCGAGAAACTGGCGACGTGACAATCCCCTCATGCTGACCATTTCGGTGGGCCCGGCCTCGATTCCTTGTCCGGCCGGGCGAATGATGGGTGAACGGGGATTGAACCGCCTGTGCGCCCGCGGCAGTCAGGCCTGACGACGAGACGTGCTACGCGAACAACCCGACTGGACGTACGTGACGTCTCCCGGGCGCGACCGCTGCGTCAGGCAAAGTCGCTGGCGGCGAGGTCGGCCGCTCGGGGTGCGTTGATGACCGGCGTCTCGGTGCTGCTGCCGGTGAGATGTCCCGCTTCCCAGATGGCCGAGGACATCGGATCGTTGGAGCCCGTTCGCTCGGCCATGGACTTGTCGCGTTGCCGCCGATGCCACATGTTGTGACTCTCCCTCTTCGATGTGTCCACCACGCACCAACGAAGTGACGAATTGGTGTCGAAATCGGTGAGGTTTCCTAGGATCGGCCGCCATGGTGGACGTCACGGACCGGTCGACCCACGAGCTCGGGTTGCTGGCCCGTTGGCGCTACGTGTTACGCACGACGAACCCTCCCGAGGGCAAGGTCGACGTCGTCTCCAAATGGCTCGTCCTCACGCGCGCCGCGGTACTGCCGATGACGATCACCGCCGGCGCGATCGCCGGGCTCCTGGCTGTGCACCAGCCGGGCTTCGAGTGGGGCTGGTATCTGCTCGCCCTGCTGGGCATCGTGCTGGCCCACGCGGCCAACAACCTGATGAACGACCTGTTCGACCTCGAGGTGGGTCTCGACACCGAGGAGTACCCGCGCGGTCTCTACGCGCCGCACCCCGTGCTGTCAGGGATGATCAGCCGGAAGGGCCTGGCGGCCGCCGCGCTGGTCGTCAACGTCGTCGACCTCGTGATCCTCGTCGCGTTGACCGCGGCCCGCGGCTGGCCGGTGATCGCGTTCGCGGTCTCGGGATTTCTGCTCTCGGCCGCCTACACGGCTCCGCCGCTACGGCTGAAGAAGCGGGGTCTCGGCGAGCCCGACGTGCTCGTCGTGTGGGGGCCGCTGATGGTCGGCGGCACCTACTACTCGGCGGTCGGCCATCTGCCCTGGCAAGTGATCGCGGCGTCGCTGCCCTACGGCCTGCTGTGCACCGCGGTGCTCATGGGCAAGCACGTCGACAAACTGCCTTGGGACGAGGCGGAGGGCATCCGCACGTTGCCGGTGATCCTCGGGGAGGTGCGCGCCCGCCGGGCGACGCAACTCTTGATGGTCGCGTTCTACGTCGCGGTGGTCGTCGATGTGGCGGTGGGTGCCTTGCCGTGGCCGTCGTTGCTCGCGATCGCCGCGCTTCCCGCAGCCGTGCAAGCGTGGCGGGCGTTGGGCCAACCGAAGCCGTCGAAGCCACCCGCCGACTTTCCGATCTGGCCCCTGTGGTTCGCGGCCTTCGCCTTCCTTCACACCCGGCGAGCCGGCGCCCTGCTCGTGGTCGGCCTCGTTGTCGCCTCGATCGCCGACATCACGCCGTTCTGAGCAGCGCCTGATACTCGGGGTGATCGTCGATGAACTCGGCGACGTACCAGCACTGCGCAACGACGGTTCGTCCGGATCCACGAACGTCGTCGAGCGTGCCTCTCACGAGCTCGGCCCCGAGTCCTTGTCCGCGCCTGGAGCGATCGATCTCGGTGTGAGGAATCACGACGATGTCGCCCTGCAATCGGTAGTCGGCGACGCCGACGAGCTGGTCGTCGACGAAGAGCTCGTAGCGGGAGCGGTCGGGGTTGTGGCGGACCTCGTTGGGCACGACGGCCATTGTTCCCGGAAATTCGGGTCGTGACACCATGGGCGGGGCTACAAACGAGCGTGGTCCGATCGGGTGATTTGAAATGGCCCACACCGGCCATTGTCGATGCCGACGGCCGTCGCCACACTCGCGTCAGGGTTCTACCGGGCAGGGGGAACACGGTCATGGGGCGAGGGGCGAGGTGGTCGTCGCGTACACGGCGACGCGCGCCGCGCCGGACGATCATCCACGCCCTCATCACCTCGATGGGAGTCGGCGGAACGGCGCTGCTGCTCGCACTGCGTCACGAACACCCCGTCTTCACCGAGGTGGGACTGTCCATCTGGGTCGTCATCGCGCTGTTCGCCATCGCGGAGAGCTGCGTGGTGCACGTGTACATCGATCGCCAGGCGCGGACGTTCTCGTTGAGTGAGATCCCGTTGCTGCTCGGCCTCGCGTACCTGAGCCCGGTGGCGCTCATTGTCGGAAGGCTCGTCGGCTCCGCCTTGGCGTTGGCCATCGTTCGGCGCCAGCCCGCCACGAAGCTCGCGTTCAACCTGAGCTACTTCCTGCTGGACACCGGGCTGGCGGTCATTGTGTACCGAGCAGTTCTCGGGTCGTCCGCGCCCTACGAACCGCGCGGCTATCTGGCGGCCTTGGCCGCAACGACCATGTCGCTCCTGGTCGGGTCCGTGGCGGTCTCCGTCGCGATCGCCGCGAGTGAGGGCCGTTGGATGCGGTCGCCACTCGAGAGCCTCGCCGGCTGGGGCACGGTCACCACCGCGCTGAGCGCCTATCTCGGGCTGATCGCGGTGAACGCGCTCGCTCCGGTGCGCATGTCGCCGTGGCTGTTCACCGCAGGGGCGGTGTTGGTCTTTGCGTCCTATCGCGCGCACTCGCAGGTGCGGAAGAGTGCCGAGCACCTCGAGCACCTCTATGGGTTCAGCCGCACACTCGCTGACTCGCTCACGAGAGGTGCGGTCGACTTCGCCGTGCTCGAGCACGCAAGCGAGCTGCTCCGGGCCGACCGTGCTGAGCTCATCCTCAGCGGCGACGAGACCGCGGCATTCATCACGCTGCACAACGGCGCGTTGTCGGTCCTCAACGGACCCCCGGCCGAACAAGCCTTGAAGGTCCACCGCGGGATGCTCGGCGGCCGCGATGTCGCGCTTGTCGGCGACGCGATGGTGGCGACGTTGCGGGCCGGCGACGAACGGCTCGGCACGCTGATGGTCAGCGGCCGCCTCGGGGAGGTGGACCAGTTCAGTGCCGAGGATCTCCAGTTGTTCGAGACCCTCGTGACGCACGGAAGCATCAGCCTCCGGAACCATCGCCTGCTCGAGCGGCTTCGACGCGAGGCGGACGAACGTCACTGGCAGGCGCTGCACGACACCCTCACGGGGCTCCCCAACCGCGCCCGCCTCGACGACGAGCTGCGCGAGAGGCTCAGCGATCGTCACCACGACGAGTCGGTCGTCGTCATGCTCATCGACCTCGACCGTTTCAAGGAGGTGAACGACACCCTCGGCCACCACCAAGGCGATGTCCTCTTGTGCAAGATCGCTGACCGGATCAGCGAGGTGGTCGACGTCACGACTCTCGTCGCCCGGCTGGGGGGCGACGAGTTCGCGGTGGTGTACAAGACGTTCGACAGTCGGCCGGAGATCAAGGCGCACGCGCAGGTCATCGAACATCGGCTCCTCGAGCCCTTCGAGCTGGACGGGCTCGTGTTCGAGGTCGGCTCCAGCATCGGGATCGCACTGTCTCCCGACGACGGCGACGATCCATCGACGTTGCTCCAACGAGCCGACGTGGCGATGTACGCCGCGAAGCGAGGATCGACCAGCGCCGAGTTCTACGACGCGGACATCGATCACGCGAGCCCGAGACAGCTCGCGCTGGCGGCGGAGCTGCGAAGGGCCATCGGTCGGCGCGAGCTACTCGTGGAATACCAGCCGAAGGCCGCGCTCCCGAGCGGTGACGTCGTGGGCGTAGAAGCGCTGGCCCGCTGGCACCATCCACAGCACGGCTTCGTCACCCCTGAGGTGTTCATCGCGATCGCGGAGCGCAGCGGGCTCATCCGGCCGCTCACCGAGTGCGTGCTCGACATCGCCCTCGGGCAGGTGGCTCAGTGGCGGGCCGAAGGCTTCGACCTCGGCGTGGCCGTCAACGTCTCCACGCGCAATCTGCTCGACGAAGCGCTCCCCCCGATGGTTGCGGCCGCGCTCGCGCGTCATCGTGTGCCCGCGTCGTCACTCACCCTCGAGATCACCGAGAGCACGATCATCGCCGATCCAGCGCGGACCGTCGGCACGCTCAACTGCCTCAGCGACATGGGCATCGCGCTCGCCATCGACGACTTCGGAACGGGTTACTCATCGTTGTCCTACCTGCACCGACTGCCCGTCGACGAGCTCAAGATCGACAAGTCGTTCGTACAGCGCATGACCGCCGACGAGAGTGATTCCGTCATCGTTCGCTCCACGATCGAGCTCGGGCACAACCTGGGCCTCCAGGTGACGGCGGAGGGCGTCGAGGACGGTCAGACCTGGCAGCTGCTCGCGGCAGCGGGATGCGACCAAGCGCAGGGGTTCCACCTGCGCACCAGCGGCACCGGCGCGCAACTCACGCGGTGGCTCAAGAGTCGGCGCGAGGAACAGGCCGTGCTGCGCGGGCTCATCGGAGGGATCCCCAGCGCCGCTCAACCCTCGACGTCGACGACCACCACGTCATAGGCCGAACCGTCGGGCGTGAGGCGCAACGTGCAGTTGCAGCCGGTCGTCACGATCGTCGAACCCTCTCCGGGCTTGAGTCCCATGAACAGACGCTGGCCGTGATCGTCATCGATGCTGGCCGCGACGCCACCGCCTTGGTCGACGCGCCAGCGCAGCTCCCAGCGGCCTTCGACGTGGAACGGCGCGCTGGACGGTGTGTCTCCGTCGCCCTGTAAGTGGGCCACAACGGTTTCGGCGGAACTCGCAGTGGATGTCGGCGCGTCCGCGGTCGGCGCGTCCGCCGTCGTCGTCGGAATCGACGCCGCCGGGTCGGACGTCGTCGCGGCCGACTCGCCGGCGTCGGTCGGGGCGATGGCGGATGTTGCCGTCGAGGGGACGGCGATGGTCGACGACGTTCGAGGCTGCGCAACCGGTTGGTGACCGGCGTCGTGGTCGCGCGCGATGAGTGCACCGTCGATGGCGATGAGCATCAGCGACCAGACGAGCAACCCTGTCACCGGCTTCACTGCGCGGTGGTCACGCTCGCGGGCCGGCCCACGACCACGCGTAATCGTCCGCCGAGATCGAACGGGCGGCCTCGCTGATCCTCAGCGGACGAAAGGTGTCGATCATCACCGCGTACTCGTTCGTGCGATCTTGGTCCATCGACCGTTCCACGCTTCCTGGCTGCGGGCCGTGCACGAAGCCCGCGGGGTGGTAGCTGATCGAACCGATGCCGATGCCCGATCCGGCGCGGCTCATGAAGTCGCCGTCGGAGTAGTACAGGATCTCGTCGGAGTCGACGTTGGCGTGGTGATACGGCACCTTGATCGCGTCCGGATGAAAGTCGTACGGCCGAGGCACGAACGAGCAGACGACGAAGCCCCCACCTTGAAAGGTCTGGTGCACGGGAGGTGGTTGGTGCAGCTGCCCGACGATCGGCTGGAAGTCGCGGATGTTGAACGCATAGGGATAGACGCAGCCGTCCCAGCCCACCACGTCGAAGGGATGGTCCGCATACATCAACCGCGTGAGTCCACCGCGATGCCGCACGACCACATCGACCTCGCGGTCCTCCATCGCCAACAACTCGACCGGTCCGCGTAGGTCGCGCTCGCACAACGGCGAACCCTCGAGGAACTGACCTTGCGGACTGAGGTACTTCGCCGGGAACCCGACGTGCGCCGACCGCGCCTCGACCACCAGCAGTCGCAACGGCTCGCCGCCATCGGCCGCGTCGAACACCCACCGGTGCGTGGTCGATCGCGGGACGACGACGTAGTCACCGGAGCCGACCGGTAACGAGCCGAACGTGCTCTCGAGCACCGCGGTGCCGCTCTGCACATAGACGAGCTGGTCGCCGAGGGCATCGCGGTAGAGACCGCTCGAGTCGGTCGCGGCGGCGACGCCGATCGTGACGTCCTCGTTCTCGAAGAGCCGAACACAACCGACCACCGGATCGCCGCCCACCGGCAGGTCGAGCGTCCGCAGATGCCGCGGCTCGAGGGCGCGGTCGTAGCTCGGATCGTCCGTCGGACCAGGCAATGGCTCCGCGGCAACGATCGCTGATGGTGAGTGCCGGTGGTACAGCAACGACGACGCCTGCGAGAAGCCCTCGAGGCCCATCAGCTCCTCGTGGAGCAGCCCATCGGGGCCGTCCGCGCGGGTGTGACGCTTGTTCGGAACTTCGCCGAGCCGTCGGTAGTACGGCATTGCGTCCTCCGTGTCGTGGTCAGGTGGCGGCTGGCAGTATCTCGCCTTCGACGGGGCCGAGGCGGACGGCATCGCCGGCCGAGCCCTCGAGGATCACGCGGTCACCGTCCTCGAGGAATGTCCGTGTCGTGCCGTCGGGCAGCTCGATCGGTCGCTCCCCACCCCAGCTGAGCTCGATGAAGCTGCCCTCGCTCCCCCGTTCCGGTCCGGACACCGTGCCCGAGCCATAGAGGTCGCCGGGACGCAACGATGCGCCGTTGGCCGTCGCGTGGGCGAGCTGCTGTCCGATGGTCCAGTACATGCCCGCGAAATTGGTGGAGCTGACCTCGACCGGTGGTGTGGCATCGCGTCGCATCTCCCGCGACTGAAGGAGAACGCGGAGGTCGAGATCGATCCCCCACCACTGCTCGGTTCGAAGATGCTCGCCGGGCGCAGGCTCCTGTTCCGGGCCCGGTACGAGGAACGGTCGCAGGTCGTCGACGGGCGTGACCCACGCCGAGATCGACGTGGCGAAGCTCTTGCCGAGATGAGGCCCGAGCGGTTGGTACTCGTACGCCTGGATGTCGCGCGCCGACCAGTCGTTGAGCAGCACCAACCCGAAGATGTGCCGGTCGACGTGCTCGATGGCCAGCGGCTCCCCGAGAGCGGTGTGACCGCCGACGACGACGCCCAGCTCGAGCTCGATGTCGAGCCGCGCAGTCGGGCGGTACTGCGGCGTCCCGTCGTCGGTGGCGATGAGTCCGCGGGGACGCCGGACCGGCGTGCCGGACACGACAACCGTGCCGGCGCGCCCGTGATAGCTCACGGGCAGGTGTCGCCAATTCGGTAGTAGCGGCTCGCTACCGGGGCGCAGCAGACGCCCGAGGTTCGTGGCGTGATGAATCGACGAGTAGAAGTCCACGTAGTCGGCGACGTCGAAGGGCAGGGTCAACGTGAGGGCGTCGAGGTCGACATGTAACCGCTGGTCGTCCTCGTTGCGGATGAGGGACGCGACACGCTCGTGGAGCCCGGTCCATGCATCCCGTCCCGCGGCGAGAATCGGGTTGAGGGTGTTCGCTCGCAGGTCATCCTTCGTGAGCCTGTCGATGTCGCCGAGGAGTCCATGGTCGTCGGCCGCGCGAAGCGACAGCACGCGATCATTGGCGGCCACGACCAGACCAAGACGCCGGTCGACGCCGTAGTTCACGATGGCGTCAGCCGAGCGAACACCTCATCGGCGGACATCTCGCCCGGGGCCGCGCCGGCGAGCGCCAGCTCGCGGGCCAGCGATTGCAGCAGCTCGTTCACCGGCGTGGCGACGCCGTGCTCCCGGCCGAGCAGGACGATCTCGCCGTTGAGGTAGTCGGTCTCGACGGACTTCGACCCCCGAGCGAAGCTCTGCCACGTCGAACCGCCGCCACGACGCTGTCCACCGATCGGCCGCATGCGCAGGTGATCACCGCGGCGAGCCGCGTCTTCCTCGTCGCTCGCGAAGTCGATCCGCGCGGCCTGGAGCACGGCGACGCCCTCGGCCTTGGCTCGAGCCACGAGCTCGCCCCCGCGCTCCGATGGTCCGCAGGCCGCCTCGATCGAGTTGCCGAGGTTCATCAGGAGCTTCTGGTACTTCGCTCGCATGATGTCCGGGCGGGCATCCGACACGTACGTGGACTCGCTGAACGCGCGTGCGATGTCGGCGGCCATCGGATCGACCCCGACCGGGTAACGGCCGATGTCCATGATCCCGGTCGTCGGGGCCGAGCTCGCCTGCACGACGCCCGCCTCCAGATACGACGTCGGGCACATCACGCACACGCCGTACACATTCGAGAACAAGCGAAGGGCGTTGCGTTCGTTCGCCACGCCGTTCTGGACGCAGACGACCGGGGTCGTGACCGGAACCAGACCTGCCAGAGCTTCGAGCGCGTCGACGGTGTCCTGACTCTTCATCGCGAGCAGCACGACGTCGCCGTCCTTCCAGGCAACCTCTTCGGGGGTTTCGACCGCGTCGATGCGCAGGGTCACCGTGACGTCGGGCGACTGCACCGTGAGGCCGCGCTCACGGATGGCCACACCGTGGGCGCCGCGCGCGATCAGAACGACCTCGTGTCCGTGTTCGAACAGGCGGGCCCCGAGCACACCTCCGATGCCACCCGCGCCGTAGACGACAAACCGCATGTCGAACTGCTGCTAGTTCTTCGGCCTGTACGCGCCCTCGAGATCCTCGGCGGTGAACGCACCGAGGACCGCTCCATCCATGGCGTACCGGTACAGCGCAGTGGTCACGACCGCGTTGAGCGCGCCGGACACGAGGATGAACGCACCGATGAGCAACGCCCCGACGACGAGCGCCAAAGGCACCGACACGAGGAGCACGATTCCCACGACCGCCATCGCCGGGAGCACCATCAAAAGGAGCGCCAGGCTGATCGTGCCCTGCGCAACGACGGACTCGCCCCACTTGGCCTTGAAGATGCCGGTCGACCGACGTATCGCGTCCTTGACCCCGCGGTCCTCGAGGGCAAGAACCGGGATGACGAACGTCGTCGCCAATCCCCACGCCATGCCGAACAGCCGGGATGCGATGGCACCGGCGAGCTTGAAGCGCTCCGCGATCACCTGCAGCAGGAGGCCCACGGCCATGGACACCAGCGTCCAGGACACGATCCGCCCGAGCCGAGCCGTCGCGACCGACATGCCGCCGTCGACGGTCGGTTCCTCACCCCGCAGGCGGCGATCGGCCATGACCGTGACGACCACGTTGCAGTAGTTCGACACGACCGTACCGATCCACAGGACGGGGAGCACGACCAAGTAGTTCGGGAACCGGAAGTCGCCCGCCTCGGGGAAGCGCCGGAAGAGGAGCATGAACGTTCCGAGCGACAACGCCACCATGCCCACGAGCCCGACGAGGAGTACGAGCAACATCACCGGATCGGCGACGACCACCCGCCAGCTCACACCCGCCAGCCGAAAACCACGCTTCACTCTGCTCACGACGACCTCCCGATCCGCGTCACCCGATGCTACGGGACCACCACGCGGACAGCGTCGCGCCTGCACGACCGTTTGTCCGGTCGATTGGGCCGCGAGGCCGAGCCTGTCACACTCTGGACGTGCCGACGATGACGTTGCCCAGCAGTTGGTACGGCGACCCCGTCGTCCACGAGCGCGAACGCCGGCGCGTCTTCGGTCGTTCATGGCTCTTCTTCGGCTTCGCGAATCGCTTGCAGTCCGCGGGCGACTACCTCGCGGCGGACATCGCCGGCTGGAATGTGCTCGTCGCCCTCGACGAAAGCGGCGAGCTACGCG